>JAIPIO010000124.1 GCA_021734595.1 Kiritimatiellales bacterium
GATTATCTAGCTCCAAAGATCCTTTATCAGCGTAGACAGAAAATATGCATCCAACCATTACAAGTATCATTGTTATTAGTTTCATCATTTCCCCTTTCTATTTTTATGCCAGCAGTTGATTAGGCAGAAACGGTTTCTGCCTATTTATTTGCTTATCCCCCTCCCTGTGGATGTGATAGGTAGCATATAAGGATAAAGAGTTCATGAAAAGAGAAATGTCGGAGAAAGAGCAGGTCTTTTTGGGGAAGTATACCGAATGCCTCTGCAAATACGGGGTCTCTGGGCATAATGCGCAGTGGCATGTGCGGCGAGCGCAGGAGTTGAACCATTCCCTTCGGTCATTATTGAACCTCTCCCTTTGGTCGGTATTTTCTTTTAGAAAATTATCTGCGCTGCGCTTCAAGGGCCTATGGGTTGAAGGGGCTTAAACAAAACGATGCTGATTCTGCCTATCTCGATTTCTACCTCGACGTGATAGGCAGAAAGCCGGGATTGGAACTCTGGTAGCCGTAGAAGGTGATTTACACCCATGTGCTGAACCGCCCGGGCCTTGCGAGCGGAAGCTCGCAAGATCTACTGTGGCGTTTTTCCAGGGGTCGGAAACCGTTTTTCAATCCTTGGAATTATTCTGCCACACAATCATTCTGCCTGCTTCCTTTTTTCCAATGGCTGGAAAAGTGGCGCGGGCATCCTTGTCTGCCTCACATGGAGGGAAACCGCCTTGGTCAGTTGCTTCTATTAATCCGTTGCAAAAATCCAATCCCCGGAAAAATTAGAGGGCATGGTTCTCCCCGTGCCGTTTTCCGGACGCCGGGTAACGATCCTCGGGAAAGGCAAATCAATCCTGCATGGGTGGTATTTTAGAAAGGTATTCCAGCCGCTCGATGATTGGCAGATGCTGGGTGCACTTTTCCTCGCATTGTCCGCAGGCGGCGCAGGTGGCGGCGGTGGTTGGCTCGATATCCCATTGGTATTTTAGTCGGACCGGGAGCGTTTCGTCACCGCCGCAGAGTATCTTGCGGTTGTAGACATCCATGAAGTAGGGGATGGGAATGTCAACGGGGCAGGGCAGGCAGTAGCCGCATCCGGTGCATAGGCCGGCAAAATTGTCCCGAACCTTTTCTCCCAGTGCCCGGATATATTCGGAGGAATACGGCTCGAAGTTTTCCAATGCCTGGATGGCCGGTTCCACCTCCTCCTCGCAACTGAAGCCGACCAGTGCCGAGGTAACCGCCGGCTGCGAAACATTGAAACGCAGCGCGGCGCTGATCACATCGCGGTCGTTCGGCCCACGCAGAAAATCAAAACGTTCCGGATTCTGCGGGATGACACCGCCGGCGAGCGGGTTCATCGTGACCACCCCGAGCCCGGCTTCATGTGCCTTGTTAACCGACTGCTGGCGCACCGGAAAGTTAATGGCATTGTAACCGAGTAGAATCCCTTCGAAGATCCCCTCGTCAATCACGCTGTCCGCCTCCCCGTAGGTCATGTGCGACGACAACACAAGGTGCTTGATCAAACCGTCTTCCTTGGCTTGCAGCGCGGCATCCAGCGCGCCGCCGGCCTTGCGCTGCTCCCAGCCTTCTTTATTGCGGACACACCAGATATAGAAAAAATCAATCGTATCCACTCCAATGCGCTCCAATGACCGTTCAATTTCGTCACGCAGTTTGGCACCTGTCGATTCCATGGACTTGGTCGAAACATAAAACGTGCCGGGTTTCATCTGCCTGACGGCATGGCCCAGAATATCCTCGCTGCGGTCGTCGCAGTAATACGGTGCGGTGTCGAAATAATTCACGCCCAGCTCGTAGGCGCGCAGCATGGTTGCCGCGCTGGCCCCCATATCCTCTGGTTTCCTGTGCCGCATGTTGCCCGCGCTGATGGCGGAAATCCTTTTTCCTGTCTTGCCGTATTCCTTGTAAATCATTCTTCCCCTCCGGTTAGGGTCGCTACTATAGCCAACCGCCCGGTAGAATCCAGTTTCCAACGGCTGGAATTTTTCTTTGCTGGATTTCCAATGTCTGGAAAACCTTGAAAACTTGTTGCCAATCCGGTTTCGGGCATTATACTGCATGTCTAATTGCGATGTTGTGAAATTAAACCTATACAGGAGGATGCCATGGAAAACGAGTTCCCCGAACGGAAAGAAGAAGAGTTGCCTCAGGAAATACCGTCTGAGCCGGACGCAAGCCCGGAAGTAAGCGCACCGAAACCGGAAACTGAATTTGTGCAGGAAGAACCGGAACCGGTTGTGGAAGCAGCACCCGAAGAAGAAGCACCTGCGTTTACGGCGGAACCCGTCGCCGAACCTGAACCCGAAATGGTCCAGGAAGAACCGGAACCGCCAGTAGCAGAAGCTCCCGTGGAAGAAGCGGCTGCCGTTGTCGAAGAACCCGTTGTCGAAGAACCCGTTGCCGAACCCGAACCGGTGCCGGCGCCCGAGCCGCCTGTCAGCGAAGCGCCAGTCGCTCCGGCCGAGGGGCCGTCAAAAGATGAACGCACCATGGCGATGCTATGCCACCTGCTGGCTCTGTCCGGCGCTGTGGTTCCGTTGGGTTCGGTTCTTGGGCCACTTGTGATGTGGCTGATTAAGCGCGAAAACAATCCCTATATCGATGCCCAGGGCAAAGAAGCGGTCAACTTCCAGATCAGTATTCTGATTTACATGATTGTTTCTGCACTCCTGATGGTCATTGTCATCGGCGGTCTGCTGATGTTTGCCGTGGGAATCTTTGCATTGGTCTTCACCATTATTGGCGCGGTCAAGGCCAACAACGGAGAGGATTTCCGTTATCCGGTCTGCATCCGTTTCATTAAATAAACCGACTACAGCGGATTCAACTAGGCTGCGCCTGTCTGGGTGCAGCCTTTTTGTTTGCAGATGAACCGGAGAATAGGCTTCCAGCCATTGGAAGTTTGAAGCTATATTTTTCCGATCTTTGGAACAACGACGGGAGCGCGTATGAAATTGGATCCAACCCAAATGAAGGACTGGCAGATTGCGGAAGCCGCGGAAGAGCAGATGAAGCCCGTTGGGCAGATCGCGGCCGAGCTCGGTCTGGCGGCAGAGGAACTGATCCCGATGGGGCAGAATCTGGCCAAGGTGAATTTCCGGAAAACCTGGGACCGCCTGCAAGATATGCCGACCGGCAAATATGTCGATGTCACGGCCATCACGCCGACTCCGCTGGGCGAAGGGAAAACGACCACGACGCTGGGTCTGGTGCAGGGTCTGGCAAAAATCGGCAAAAAGCCGGTGGGCGCCATACGTCAGCCCAGCAGCGGCCCGACATTCAACATCAAGGGTTCCGCCGCCGGCGGCGGCCTGGCGCAGTGCATCCCGCTGGCGCCATTCTCGCTCGGACTGACCGGCGATATCGACAAGATAACCAACGCGCACAATCTGGCCATGGTGGCACTGACCGCCCGGATGCAGCACGAGCGGAATTATGACGACGAACGACTGGAACGCATCGGGATCCGCCGACTCAATATTGATTCGGCCACGGTGCAGATCAAGTGGGCGATCGACTATTGCGCGCAGGCGTTGCGCAATATCACCATCGGCAAGGGCGGAAAAATGGATGGCATGGAAATGGAATCCGGCTTCCAGATATCGGTTTCCAGCGAGCTGATGGCGATCCTTGCCGTGTCAAAGGGGTTGCAGGACATGCGCGAGCGTATTGCGAACATGCTGCTGGCATACGACGTGAACGGCCACGAAATAACCGCCGCCGACCTCGAAGTGGACGGAGCCATGACGGCGCTGATGGCAGAAACGCTGAATCCAACACTGGTTCAGACGATCGAGGGGCAGCCGGTATTCGTCCATGCGGGACCTTTCGCCAACATTGCCATCGGGCAGAGCTCGGTCATCGCGGATATGCTGGGGACGCGTCTTGGCGACTACTTGATAACCGAAAGCGGCTTCGGCGCGGATATCGGCTACGAAAAGTTCTGGAACCTTAAATGCCGTTACTCCAAACTGACTCCGGATGCCGTGGTGATTGTGGCAACGGTCCGGGCACTGAAAATGCATGGCGGCGGCCCGGCGGTGAAGCCCGGCAAGAAACTGGACGATGCCTATACGCAGGAAAACCTGGGCATGCTGGAGAAGGGTTGCGCAAATCTCATTGCGCACATCAACACGGTCAAGCTAAGTGGTGTTGTCCCGGTGGTATGCATTAACAGCTTTTACACCGATACCAAGGCCGAACACGATCTCATCCGGAAGATTGCCGTGGAAAACGGTGCCAAGTGCGCGGTCTCCGAACACTGGCTGCGGGGCGGGGAGGGCGCGATCGAATTGGCTGAAGCTGTTGTGGAAGCATGCAGCGAAAAGAGCAACTTCAGTTTTCTTTACGACCAGAATATTCCCGTATTGAACCGAGTGGAAATCATCGCCAAGGAAATCTACGGCGCGGCGGGCGTCAGCTGGTCAACCGAGGCGCTTCAAAAACTGAACCGGTATGAAAAGGATTATGAAACCCATGAACTGGGCGTTTGTATGGTGAAAACGCATCTCAGCCTATCGCACAATCCTGATTTTAAGGGTTGTCCAACCGGTTGGGTGTTGCCGATCCGGGATGTGTTGGTTTATAAAGGCGCAGGATTTGTTGTGCCGGTATCCGGCGACATCAAACTGCTGCCGGGGACAGGATCCAATCCCGGCTTCCGCAGAATCGATGTCGATACGGAAACCGGAAAAGTGACCGGGCTATTTTAAAACAGATAAGGAGAAACAGATGTCGGCAAAGATTATTGACGGAAAACAGATTGCCGCGGATATCCGCGCAGAACTTACAACCGCGGTGGCAGCGCTGAAAGAGAAGGGGATTGTTCCGGGGTTGGGCGTCATTCTGGTAGGGGCCGACCCGGCGTCGCAATCGTATGTGACGGCGAAGGAACGGGCCTGCGAAACGATCGGCATTTATTCCGACGACAACCGGCTGACGGCGGAAACTTCGCAAGAGGAACTGCTGGCGCTGGTCGACCGCATGAACAACGATCCGAAAATCAACGGTATCCTCGTCCAGCTTCCGTTGCCGAAGCACATCGACGAAGCGGCCGTTCTGCTGGCGATCGATCCCGATAAGGATGTGGATGGCTTCCACCCGATGAATGTCGGGAAAATGATGGTAGGCGAAGAGACGTTTCTGCCCTGTACGCCCCACGGCATACTACAGATGCTGTCGCGCAGTGGAGTGGAGACCGAAGGTGCGCATGTAGTTGTGATCGGCCGCAGCAATATTGTCGGGAAACCGGTTGCCAATATGCTGCTTCAGAAAAAGAAAGGCGCCAATGCCACGGTTACGCTCTGCCACACACGTACGAAGGATGTCGGCCACTTTGCACGGCAGGCGGACATCATTATCGCCGCTTCCGGCTGGCCGAACACCGTTACCGCCGACATGGTGAAGCCTGGAGCGGTGGTGGTTGATGTTGGCGTGAACCGGGTGGAGGACTCAACGCGTGAGCGCGGCTACCGCCTTGTTGGTGATGTGGACTTTGACGCGGTCAAGGAAGTCGCGTCGATGATCACACCGGTTCCCGGCGGAGTCGGGCCGATGACGATTACCATGCTGCTCTACAACACGGTCGAATCGGCCAGACGCGCCAACGGCATCAAATAGATTCCAGGAATGGACGCCCATGATATCACTTTGTGATGATTAGGTATTTGACTCGCAAATCGGATGGTATAATAATCCGTTCAATCAGTAAGGAGATAACGACATGATTTCAAAGAAAATACAAGATGCTCTGAATGAGCAGGTTAACAAGGAATTTTACTCGGCCTACCTTTATCTGGCCATGTCGGCCTATTGCGACGGAATCGGACTGCCCGGTTTTTCCAAGTGGATGCGCTTCCAGTATGAAGAGGAAATCATTCATGTCACCAAGATGTACGACTATATTCTATCGCAGGGCGGCGATATGCATCTGCAGCAGATTGATGAACCGCCCAAGACCTATGGCACTCCGCTGGAAATTTTCGAAACAACACTGGCGCACGAGCAGATGGTAACCAAGCGGATCAATGATCTGATGGGACTTGCCATGGACGAGCGGGATTATGCCACACAGACCTTTATGCAGTGGTACGTGACCGAACAGGTTGAAGAGGAATCGAACGTTAACAATGTTCTTCAACCACTGCGGATGGTAGGGGAAGACAAGGGTGGATTGATGATGATCGATCAACAACTCGGACAGCGACTGGCACCTACACCGCCTGTTGCGGCTCAATAAAGTGAGGTTTAAAAGTTATGAATAAAAAATCACTGTCTCAAATAACGGTTGTTTTCATGCTGGTGTGCATCATGGTTGTTCCGGCACTGGCAAAAGAACAGGATGTCAGCCTGCTGGTTATTCCGCGGGATGATACATGCATCCGTCTAGCATTGGATATTGCCAATAATTATCCAGTCATGGTTCTGGCCTACAATACCGCCGGAGGGGCGACCGTCCTCCACGGCTGGGACGGCACGAAATGGGTTGGCGTTACGCTTGAAGCCTATGCCCAGGGTGCGTTTTTTACCAGCGTCGGTCCCGATAAAGTGCTTTTGGTCGAAGCAGTCGGGGCACCGCTTCCAGAAAATCTGGTTCCGCCGTCAAGCTGGTGTCCGTCTTCTGCAAAAATAGTCACGACGGTGCCACGGACATTGTTGCTTCTGCTTGGCCGGTACTATGATTTCCCCTATTCCCACTGGAAATGGTTCGCCAAGCGCTACGGCTATCAGCTGGAAGAAATCAACCCACAGGGATTGAACATCAGGTGGTACCATCGCCGGTTGGATGAAAATCTCGCCCGCAGGCAGGCGCTTTATTCGAATGATATGCAGTACTGGACGCCGCTCACAGAAGCCGTCGCCCCGGTGGTTGAAGTTCCTATGCTGGAAGAGATTCCTGAACCAAAACTCGAACCAAAACCCAAGCCGGAACCCGAACCGGAGCCGTTGCCGGAGCCCGAAACACTCAGCGCGGACGTTCCTCCGGCGGTGGTGTTGGGGCCCGGTGAAGCCGACGAGGAAGACAAAATATCAGCTGAAATAGAATAGCGTGGCAGTTCGTCTGCCATTTTAATGCAATGAACATGAAAATCCATTTCGCGTTGGGAGTTGTCTTGGCGGCTTTGCTGACAGGGTGCGTTTCAAAGCCGGTTGATAAGGAAGAGCATCGGCCGCCACTGATGACTTCCCAAAACAGCGAGGGTGATGTCACCATCAGTTTTGAGTCGGAGCCCGGCTATATCTACACCATCCTGTATTCGGATTTCCATCGAAAAACGTGGACCAATCTCACCAATGGCCAAAACCTCAGAGGCACCGGGAAAACCATCACCATCAAGGATAAAGTGAATCCGGCCCACCCGCGGCGCCACTACTGGATCAAAGTGCAGGGTCAGGGGGTTCCGTCGCGCTGACGGACACCTCATCGACCGCCCGGAAAACGCCGATCACCGGGCGGTGGTCGGAAGCTTTGTAGGTTTGCCGGCTTCGCAGGACAGTTGCCTTTCCCCGAATAAGTTCCGGCAGCATCTGAACGTTCACGAATAGATAGTCGATCCGCGCATACGTATCGGAATCATCGGAATAATGTGTCCAGACGTCGCCGCCCGGTTCGACCGGTCGGATATCGGCCAGGTTCTGCTTTGATTTCCCGGTCACTTCCCGGATGGCGGCTGAATCGGGGTTGTCGTTCATGTCGCCGACCACCAGCAGATTGCATCCCGGATGGTCAGTCATGATGCCGCGGGCGGTTTTGTTGAGCAACCGTGCTTCATTACGGCGCATTTCCGTCTGCCCGAGCGGGCTGTACACCTTCGATTTAAGATGCGCATTAAGTAGATGGAAGCGGTAGTTTTCGTTAACCTGGATAACCGATTCGAGGTAGCCGCGGCTGACCGGGATCTTTGCCTTTCCGACCGAATACCACTCGTTCGTATGATGTATGTTTTCAATGATTGGAAAACGGCTCAGCACCGCAAGGTTGATCTCCCTGGCGCCGCGCCGAAGTAGATCGGCGTAGGGGTATTCCAGGCCGGCCGCCTTCAACTGAGCCCGAAACTCATGGAAATACAGTTCGTTCCCCATTTCCTGAACGGCCAGAACATCCGGATTGGCGCTTTGGATCAGCGCTACAACCGCCTTGCGTTCGTCTTCCGGCTTGGGATCGTCATCCGTACCCCCGCCATCGCGGTCCATCGCGGTGTACTGATGGAGATTGTAGGTCATGACTGCGAACTCATCCGCGCCGCGGGAATAGTCGAAGCCACGGTTTTGGTCGGAACAGCCAGCCAAACAGGCAGCGGCCGCAAGCAGGAGCAGACTACTGCTGATAGGCCTGTTCAATTTTAGCTGACACATCTCGGTAGCCGATATCAACAGCATAAATTTCCTTATAGAATCCCACTGCTTTGGCCTTATCGCCCATGGCGTCACAGATTGAGCCAAGCTCGTAGAGGATATCTTTTTTTGTTTCGTCCATCACGCTCAGCTCCTTGCGTGCGCTTTCGAGCTGTCCAACCGCAATATCAAACTGGTTTTTGGCTTTGAAGCATTGCGCCATGTGATAGAGCGAGCGGATCCGGCGTTGGGGGTTTCGTTGCGACTGCTGGAACTGCTGGATCGCCTCCATGTACTTCCCGTGTTCGTAAAGCAGCACGCCCAGATCATACTTGAACTGCAGATCATTCGGATAGCGCCGGACGCGATCCTCGGCGTCCTCCATACGGAACGTATCCAGCTCCTGTTTTTTCTGTTCGAGCAGCGCGGCATCGCCGGACTGTTCGGCCGCACCGATTTCCGCATCGAATTTCTTCAGAACCGCGGCGGTGAGTGCGCGGTCAACCTGCGGGTCCGCGCCGCCCGCCCGCCGTTGGCACTCTTTGAGGGCCTCGATCGCCTGATCGAATTTCTTGGCCCGCAGGTACAACTCGGCCAGCGCACGCCGGTAGTTGATGTTTTCCGGTTCACTCCTGATTTTTTCAAGATTGCTGTCAATGAGCGCGTCCAAGCCGGTTACCGATTTCACGGCCTTGTTTTCCTGTTCAATCCGTTCCGATTCATCCTCGTCTTTCATCACATCCCGGTACGATTCAGCGCCTTCCCAGCCGTCCTTGTCCATTGTGGTTTGCGCCGCCGCATCCTTGAGTGCCTTGAGCGATCTGGAGTCGTGTGGTTTGAGCTTCACAATCACTTCCCAGCAACTGTGCTCCAGTTTGAACTGTTTCGTTTTCCGGTACAGCAGCGCCAACCGCTCAAGGATGGTCGTATTGGCCGGATCGTGTTCGCGGACAATTTCCAGCGTCTGGATGGCTACTTCGGGCAATTGCGCCGCCTCCGCGGATTCGCACAGCGCCGTCACAAACTGCATGTTGAACGGATCCAGCCGCATCAGCTTTTCGGATTCAGTCAGTGCCGCCAGCGGGTCGGATTTGCGTTTGGCCGAAATCTTAACCAGGCTGCCGATCCCTTTGGCTGATGCCGATAGCGACGCGAAAGCCCCGCTCTTTTTCGATTTGCTCAGCTTGACCTCGGCCGCACGCAGCAGGCGGCGGATCTCCAGCACACCGGGCTCGACATCCAGTGCCGCAATGAACATATCCATCGCGTAGTCCATGTTGCCGCGTTCCATGGCCGCAACGCCCTTGTCGTAGAATGTGCGAACCTTCGGCGGAGCATCACCAAGTCTGATTTCAGCCATATACTCTCCTTTAAAATCGAATGTGGCATACTAATCCAGCCCTTGGAAAAAGCAACCGGTTTGTTTTCCAGCCCTTGGAACTTTTTTCTTGGCCGGGGAATTCAATTTATCGTAGGCAATCACCGGCCTGCATGCTACAAAGGTTTTAGCATTTAAAGGACTTCAGAATGGCGGATAAACTGAAAATTGCAATTGCCTGCGGCGGAACCGGTGGCCACATATTCCCGGGGCTGGCGACCGCCAAGGAGTTGGTGGCACGCGGCCACAACGTAACGCTGTGGATGGCGGGCAAGGACATAGAAATCGATGCGATCAAAAGCTGGGAAGGCGAGGTCATCACCATACCGGCTGAGGGCTTCCAGTTTGGGATTTCGTTCAAAAGCCTGAAAACCATACAGAAGCTGTTCCAGGCCTACCGCACGGCGTTGCCGCTGATGCGTAAAAAGCGGCCCGACGTGGTGTTGGCCATGGGCAGCTATGCCTCCTTTGGGCCGGTTGCGGCCGCGCGGCAACTCAAAATCCCCTATGTTCTCCACGAAGCAAACCTGCTGCCCGGGCGGGCGGTATCGCTGCTGGCCCCACGCGCCGCCTGGATTGCGACAAGCTTTGAAAAATCCCGTTACTACCTGAAGCAGAAGCGCATCGAATTGACCGGCATGCCTCTGCGGCGCGAACTGCAGGAGGCCAGCCGCCGGTGGCGCAGCAAACGCAGGCCCGGCGAGCCGTTGCGCATTTTGGTGATGGGCGGCAGTCGCGGCGCGCAAGTGCTCAACGAGGTGGTGCCCGTCGCCATCGCCTCGGCCGTAAAGCAGGATTGTCCGCTGGAGGTTGAACATATTGCGGGACTGCAGGATACCGGCGCGATTGAAAGCATCTATGCGGCTGCCGGCGTTGAAAACAAAGTCCATAGCTTTGTGCAGAACATGGAAACCATCTATCTGAATGTCGATCTCGCCGTCTGCCGGGGCGGAGCCTCCACCTGCGCGGAACTCTCCGCCTTTGGTCTGCCCGCGCTGCTGGTACCGCTGCCCACCGCCGTGCGGAACCACCAGATGGGCAATGCGCGCGCGCTGCAGGACGTCGGCGCCGTCGATGTCGTGGCGCAGGAGGATCTCAGCGCCACCTGGCTGTGCGACTATCTGATCAGCATCGAAAAACACCCCGAACGGCTCGAACGCATGGACGCCGCCATGAAAAACCGCGCCCGTGAAAACGCCGCATCCAAACTCGCCGACCTGCTCGAAAAAGTCGCCGGAGGCGAGGGTTGAATCCGGTCGACCGTGCCGAAGAACTGATCCGCTCCGGTGGACGGGTGCATCTCATCGGGGCAGGGGGGATCGGCATGGCCGGGGTGGCGTTCCTGCTCAAGCAGCGTGGGTTGGAGATATCCGGCTGCGACCTCCAGGAAAACCGGCAGACCGCATGGCTGCGGCGCGAAGGGTTGAAAATCCAATCGGGGCAGGATGCCGCGCACGTCGATGAACATACCGGGTGGGTGATCCGCTCCACCGCCGTCCCTGACAGCCACCCCGAAGT
>JAIPIO010000125.1 GCA_021734595.1 Kiritimatiellales bacterium
GGCGCTTTTGCCGTCGGCCGTCACAATGTTGTAAACGGGTTCCGGACCGCGCTCCACCGTGCCGATATCGCGAATATGCAGCGGTTGTCCGCCCGCCCCCTGAATCACAAAATTCTCCAGCGCCTCGGGCGAACCGATCCGCCCGTCGAGCACCGTCAGGTAGAGCGAATGGTTTTCCTCGTGCATGCCGGCCGGCGTAATCAGGTTGTTGCGTTCCAGTGCATCGGCGATATCCTGCATCGTCAGGCCCGCCGCGTTCAGCCGCACCGGATCGACGGTGATGTGGTATTCCGTGGCGCGTCCGCCCACCAGATCGACGCGCGCCACGCCCGGAATGCTGAGAAAGCGCGGCTTCAGATTGTAGCGGGCGGTTTCCCACAGGTGCGTGATATCGCGCGTGTCGCTCGTCAGGCTGACGCCAAGGATGGGGAACGACGAGAAGGTCATCCGGTAGACGCTGGTTTCCGCGTCCTGCGGCAGGCGGCTGCGGATTTGCGACAGGCGGCCGAGCACGAACAGCTCCGCCTCCTTCATATCCGTCTGCCAGTTAAAGTAGACGCTGATCTCCGCCGCGCCCTGTCCCGTCGTGGACCGGACCCGTTCCGCCCCCGGAATATCCTTCATCGTTTCTTCGATCGGGCGGGTGATCCGCGCCATCATTTCATCGCCCGGCATGACGCCGTTGTCCACCAGGATAGCGACGCGCGGAAAGTTGGTCTGCGGGAACACGGACGACGGAACCTTCAGGGCGGAATAGATGCCGCCGAGACAAAGCGCCACGCTGATGAAAATGATCGAAAGCGCATGGCGTGTGGCAAAGCGCCCCAGCAGGGAGGCTTCCTTTTCAATGCGGGTGGGTTGCGTGTCCATGGGCTAGCGTCCGATCACTTCAACGCGGGTTGCCGCAGGCAGACCGTAGGCGCCGTCGGTGGCAATCTCCAGCCCTTCCTTCAACCCGTCGCCTTCGACTTCGATCCAGCCGCCTTCGCGCAGTTTTCCAACCACTGGAAGACGCGATGCACGGTCGCCGCTGATGGTGGCAATAAAGGTTTCGCCATTGGCATCGGTTACCAATGCGCCGGCCGGAACCGCCAGGCAATCGGCATGGGTGTCGTAGAGAATCCGCGCCTGGACAAACTGCCCGATCCGCAGCGTCGAAGCGGCCGGCAACACCGCCCGCACTTCAAGGGTTCCATTCTTCCGATCAACCTCTTCGGCGATATAGCCCACCGTTTCGGCATCCTCCCACGTTTGTCCGGAAGCAACCTGCACCGGCTGGTTCAACTTAATCCAGCTCATCGCCGTCGCAGGCACATCAATCGAAACCATCCGCCGCAAAGGGTCGAGTATTTCGGACAATATCTGCGTGGCCTGGACGGCTTGCCCGACGGTGGTCTCCACGGCGGTTACGGTGCCGGCGATCGGCGCTCGGATGGAATGGTAATCGAGCTGGATCCGGGCGGCGGCCAGTGCCTGTTCGGCCTGATGGAAGTCCCGTGCCGCCTGCTGGTATTCCCGTTCCGAGGTGCCTTCAATCTTGAGCAACTGCTCCTGCCGGGCGAATTCCTGCCGGGCAAATTCGAGGCTCTGCTGCTTTTCCTTCAGCGCCAGTTCAGCCACGCGGGCGTCGAGTTGGAAAAGCACAGCGCCCTTTTCAACCACCTGTCCCGGACGGCAGGCAATGCGGACAAGGACACCATCGACCGCGGCGTGTACCACAATCCGGGCGGCAGGGCTTTTCGCGCCGGGCGGCGCGGCCTCGATATGGCCGTAGGCCACCTCATACCCGTGCAACGTGGTTCGTACGATTTGGCCAACATGGACGGGAACCACGGATTCGATGGATTCTTCCGCCTCTTCTGCCTCTTCCTGTTTATGGATGAACAACAGGGATATGCCGATTCCGCCCACAAGGAGCGCCAGCAGGCCGATGAGCGATGGTTTATATTTTTTCATGGGATTCCTCTTTGCTACCGATCATTTGTTTCCAGCCAGGCAGGTCCGCCGGGCTTTGCAGTTCCCGTTCCAGCCTGCCCAGCGCCGCTTGCGCTTCCATCTGCGCGTCAAGTCGAATCATCCCAGCTTCGTTGACGGCCATTCGACCTTCCAGAATCCGCTCGGACGAAACCGCGCCCGCCGCCGCCTGTTTTTCCAACAGTTGAAAGCTATTGCCGCGCGCCTGGTGAAGCTCTCCGGCCGCGCAGAATTGGCGATAGGAGTGGGCATAGTCCGCCATCGCCTGGTCGAGCTCGCCGAGCACGCGGACCTGCAAGGCGTTGAAGCGCGCGGCGGCTTCTTCACGCTGCCGCCGGGCGGTTTCGATGGCGGCCTGGTTTTGGTTGAACAACGGCAACGTCAGCGAAGCGCCCAACCCCCATTTATGGTCGCTCTGATCGAATTCATATCCGGGACCGATGGTGAGATCGGGGTACTGATTGGCCACCTCAATTTGCAGTCGGGCCTGGGCGGCGTTGTATTCCGCCAGCAGACCGAGGATATCGGCCCGGTTCATCAGCGCCTGTTTCCAGACATTGGAAGCGGGCGTTTCTCCCGGCAGTTTTTCAAACGCGCGGAAATCCAGCGGAATCGCACGCAGGGCCGCAGACGGAACCCCAACGGTCGACGCCAACCGGGCGAAGGCCATCGCCTCGCGTTTTTCGGTCTCCATCAAATCGAGCTTGGCTGCTCCCAGATCCTGCCGTGCCAGTTCAACCGCCATCCGGTCGGTACCACCTAGTTTACGTTTCTTGTCTAGCCGCTCCGCAAGATCGCGTTGGAGCGCCACTTGAGCACGCCACAGTTCCGCGCTCTGGCGGGCGTGGTAGAGGCTCAGCATTTCGGCGCGCACCTGCACACGGGTTTGCCACGCCGTGTCAACGAGTTGGAGCCAGGCGGCATCGGCCTGAAACCGGGCCTGGGCGATACGCGCCTTCCTCTTGGCGGGCAGCTCGACAATAAAATCGAGTTGGGCTGCCAGAACCCATGGCGAAATGCCAGCATCCGACGGCGTGCTGCTGTTAAAGGCGGGAGCGATTCCAAGGGTCGGGTTCTGATATTCCCCGGCCCGGTCTATTTCGGACAAAGCCGCAGCCCAGTGCGCGCGGGCAGCCGCCAGTTCCGGCCGGTAGTAGAAGGCCGCCAGCGTGAGATCCGCCGGTTTCCAACCATTGGAAAAACCGGCACCCGGGCGATTGACCGCCATAAACTCCATCAATCCAGGAGCACTCAGCGAACGCGCCTCGAACGCGGCCAGATTGGAATCTGGTTCCAGCGGCCGATTATCAAATTGGGCGCAACCGCCCAGCAAAACCAAGATCGATACGAACATGTTTTTTCTCATAGCATCGCCATCAATGCATCATTCTTAACGGCATCACAAATTAAGAAAGATCACCATTCGGTTAACTTCTGTCAGTTGCGCCGGATGGCGGCATCTGCTACAAACGATGGCATTAATTGGCACAAAAGGAATATGAATTGAAGTTGCTGTTGATAGAGGATGATCAAAGGATTGCGCTGTTCACCCTAAAAGGAATGCGCCATGCAGGATATAGGATCGATCATGCCGCCGATGGTGAAGAGGGTTTGCGCCTGGCGCTGAAAGGCAACTATGCGCTACTGATCCTGGATCTGATGCTGCCCGGCATGGATGGGCTGGAAGTCATCAGGCAGCTGCGTGCGCAGGGCCATTCCACGCCGATACTCATTCTCAGCGCCAAAAACGCCGTGGATGACCGGGTGCAGGGCCTGCGGCTCGGTGCCGACGACTATCTGGGGAAACCGTTTTCTTTTTCCGAGCTGCTGGCCCGGGTGGAGGCTCTGGTCCGCCGATCCACCGCCGAACCGCCATCCGAATTGCGCGTGGCGGATCTACGGATTGACCTGCTTCGAAACAAGGTCTTCCGCGGCCCGGTTGAAATCACGCTGCAGCCATTGGAATATATGCTGCTCGTTTATCTGATGCGCCATGCCGGGAAAGTGGTCGCAAAAACCACGATTCTGGAACAGGTTTGGGAGTACAATGCGGGAGCACAAACCAAGGTGGTCGAGGCCCGGATCTGCCGGTTGCGCGAAAAGATTGACCGCGATCATGAAAAGAAACTGATTCAAACGGTGTGGGGTGTTGGTTATGTACTTGAAACGCGGGACTGATCTGTTCAAAACATTCCAATTCAGACTAACGCTCTACTATGCAGGACTGACCACCTTGGCATTGATCGCCACGTTCGCGATTGGCCATATGCTTATCCACCAAGAACTGCTTTCCGAAACCGAACAACAACTTAAAAGTATCATGGAGCAATTGGCCGCAGAATATCTGGGAGAAAACGCCCCGGAAGAAATTAACGAAAAAAACTGGCCGGAAGACATTCAGGCGATCTTTCATAAAACCTACCCCGATATGGCCATCGGCATGATCGAAAAACAGGATAACCCCCAGGGAACCAGCTACGGAATCATGGGTTCATCCGGCACAAAACGTATTCAAATCATGATCGGACCAACTGGCGCATCATGGATTGTTCACTCCGCGCCCATCATCGAAGTATTCGACTCGCTCAAAACCCTCTTAACAGAGCGAAACATGATCGACCCTGGCGGGAACCCGCACCTCGTGCTCCTTGCACCAGATGGCACCGTGCGCGGCGGCACCCTATCCGCAACGCTCACATTAAAGCAAATGCAACTCCTGCACCACCGCCTCCAAGATCAACCATCAGTCCAACTTCTCGGCAGCAACGGCGCATCCATGATGGCTAAACGACTGTTCGACGGAAATATCCTATGCATTGCGGACGATTTCTATGAAGGCACGCGGGTGTTGCTCCGGTGGGGCATTTTTTTTCTAAGCATAACCGCGTTCTTCCTCCCACTCAGCTGCGCCATCGGCTGGTTTCTTTCCGGCAAGGCCATGGCCGGAGTCAAACGGGTGACCTCGACCGCTCGAATGGTTGAAACCGGCAACCTGCAAGCACGCGTGCAGAGCCGCCACGAAGGGATCGAAATCGAAACCCTTGCCGACGCCTTTAACAGCATGGTTTCCCGGATCGAACTGCTTATGCGGGAACTCAAGGATGTCACCGCCAATATCGCCCACGATCTGCGCACCCCCATCACCCGCATCCGCGGACTGATTGAAACCACCGACTGGGAACGCGCCGCAGACATAGAGCGCAGTGAAACCGCCAACATGGTAATCGAGGAATGCGACCGGCTGACCCCGCTCATCAACGACATCCTGGAACTCGCCCAGGCCGAAGCCGGAACGCTTGAACTGCACAGGGAACGGTTTGATGTTAATGCTGAAATCCAAAAAGCTGTCTCCATTTTTTCTGCGCTGGCAGAGGATAAGAATATCGATCTTCAGGTTGAGTTCCCATCCACGCCTGTCAATCTAATGGGCGATCGCAGCCGGATACAGCGGGTGGTGGCCAACCTGCTCGACAACGCCATCAAATACACGCCGCCCGACGGATGGGTTTGTCTTCGGCTATCCACAACCAACACCCATCTTCTGTTGGAAGTCGTCGACAACGGAGTCGGAATTCCCGCCCAGGAAGCGGACCGGATTTTTGAGCGTTTTTACCGATGTGCTCCCGGGCGTTCCATTCCGGGCAATGGACTGGGCCTCAGTATCGCCAATGCGTTCGTCAAGGCACATGATGGTACGCTGCAACTCGTACACAACCACCACAACGGATGCACCATGGTCGTTCGGCTCCCGCTGAACGAAATGTCTGATTCCTAGGGAACAAAACCCATGCCTTGGTTTGAAGAAAAAGACGGCGACATCGTCATAAACCTGCGGATCATTCCGCGGGCAGCCAAAAACGCCGTTCAGGGACTGCATGGCGATGCCCTGAAAATCCGCCTACAGGCGCCTCCCGTCGAGGGCAAGGCCAACCAGGCGCTGGTAAAGTTTCTTTCCAAGCATTGGAAAATCCCGCGCGCGGACATCGAAATCCTCTCGGGCGAGACCGGCCGCAACAAGCGCATCCGTATCCGCAACGCCCCCGTCAGCCTCCGACACAACCTTGAATCCATCACGGACTGATATCACGATCCCATATGGCCGAAATCGGAACGTCCTGCCGCTTGCGGCCGATAAAATAGCTGACGTGCCTGAACCCGATTTCATCCAGCAGCGCCACGGCGAGGTCGAAGTCCGCCCCCACCCGCGACGGCGTGTGCGCATCGGAACCAATGATCACCGGAATGTTGCGTTCCAGCATCAGTTCGAGGATTTCGCGACCGGGATTCATTTCGGGATACGGTTTGTGCAATCCTGACGTATTCAGCTCCAGCGCGAGACCGGTGGCGGCGATCCGGTCCAGCGACCGCCTGATGTCGTCAAGCAGCACTTCAACGTTCCAGTCGTCGGGAAACATAAACTTGGGCACATCGGGATGCGTCATGGCGTCGAACAGGCCGGTTTCGGCGGCGCGGGCCAGATGGTCGTAGTAGAGTTTCTGATATTCCAGCACATCGCCCCGGTAGAAGGTTTTCGCGTATGCATGGACATTGCAGTGGATCGACCCCCATATGAAGTCGAACTCCGCCCGCTGATGAAGCCGGGCCAGATGCGCTTCGTGGCCCGGGAACCAGTCGCTCTCCAGCCCAAGCCGGACATCCACCAAACCCTTCCATTTTTCACGCGCCTGTTCGATCTGCTCCAGATAAAGGCTGAATTCTTCCGGTCGCATGCGGATGCCGGGTTCCCATGCATCACCGTCGATCGGATTGTGGTCGGTGATGATCAGGCCCTTCAGCCCCCGCTCCGCAGCCACCGCTGCATAGTCCACGGGCTCCCCGTCCGCATGCAGGCAGAGTGCGGTGTGGATATGTGAGTCGTATAGCTGCGTCAGGTTCATCGTTGTCATACCGCCAGAGAAAAACAGTATGATAAGTGTTTCACAATTAGAATCGATAAAATATATTGCCCGCATGTTTCCGATCAGCATGAATAGAATTTCATCCGTCGTTTTGCCGGCCTGCGTCCTGCTGATGCTGCTGGCTGCCGGATGCGCGGAAAACAGGTCCGATGCGCCCGGCGGCAAACCGCGGATTGCCGTGAGCATCCCGCCGCAGGCCGGGCTGGTCCGTGAAATCACCGGCGACCTAATGGATATCCATGTGCTCGTCGGCGAAGGACAGTCGCCGCATACATACGAACCAACCCCGCGGCAGATGGCGGCGTTGTCCGAATCGGATGTGCTGTTAACCATCGGCGTGCCGTTCGAGAAACCGCTGCTCAAACAGATAACAAGACTCTATCCCGATCTCAGAATCATGGGAACCCAACAGGGCATTCCCCGGCGGGAGATGCACCACGACCACGACCACGACCACGACCATGGACACGTCGACGAAGAGCAGAGCGACCCGCATGTCTGGCTCAACCCCCTTTATGCAAAAACCATTGCGGAAAACATCTGTGCGGCACTGGTTGGGATCGATCCCCAGCATACCGCCGTCTACCGGGCGAATCTGGCAACGCTGCTGATAAAGCTCGATGCGCTTGACGCCGAACTCCGCGATGCGCTGGAACCATGCCGGGGCGAGACATTCTATGTTTTCCACCCGTCGTTCGGCTACTTCGGCGATGCCTATGGACTGATTCAAAAACCGGTTGAAATCGAAGGCAAGGATCCGTCGCCAAGACAGCTTGTTCAGCTGATCGAACAGGCGCGCGCAGAACATGTCCGGGTCATCTTTGTTCAGCGGCAGTTTTCGGACAAAAGCGCCCGGGCCGTTGCCGAAGCGTTGAAGGGATCGGTTATCCCGCTCGATCCGCTGGCAGAAAATTATTTTGAAAATCTCCGAAGCATCGCGCTTAAAGTAAAGCAGTCGGTTGCCCATGAATAGCCCCTATCCAGTAGAGGTGGAACATCTCAATTTTTTGTACGGTGATATTCCTGTGCTCGAAAATGTCTCGCTCACTATCGGCGAACGCGAATTCGTCTGTATGGTCGGCCCCAACGGCGGCGGCAAAACCACGTTGCTGCGCCTGATGCTCGGCCTGCTGGAACCGCAGCAGGGGAACATCGCTGTTTTCGGCGCCCCGCCTGTCGAGGGGCGCAGACTGATCGGCTACCTGCCCCAGTACGCCCATCTGGATGCGCACTTCCCGGTCACGGCATTCGATGTGGTACTGATGGGCCGGCTTGGCAAAACACGCACCCTCGGGCTGTATACGAAAGAGGATAAGCACATCGCGCGGGAGATGCTCGGCCGGGTGGGTCTTGAAAAACTGGTGAAACGTCCTTTGGCCTCGCTGTCCGGCGGCCAGCGCCAGCGGGTTCTGATTGCCCGGGCACTGGTGTCGGAACCCAAACTCCTGCTGCTGGATGAGCCCACCTCCAGTCTGGACGACTATGTGGAGCGGGAGCTCTACGACCTGCTCGCCGAGCTGAACCAGGAACTGACTATTGTCGTCGTAACCCACGATATCGGGTTTGTCTCCCACTATGTAAAAAAAGTGATCTGCGTCAACCGCACGGTCTACACCCACCCCACCAGCGAAATTGATCACGATATTATTCATCAGATGTACGGCCAGCACGTTCACATGATCCGGCATGACCAGGAGCATCATCATGGCTGAGTTTTTCCAGGCGCTCCAGCAACACACCTTCCTGCAGCATGCCCTGCTGGCGGGATTGTTTGCCAGCATTGCCTGCGGCATTGTGGGAACCTACGTGGTGACACGCAGAATCACCTATCTGGCGGGCGGGATTGCGCACTGCGTGCTGGCCGGCATCGGATTTGCCCGCTACATGCAGGTGGTGCACAACTGGACGGCCTTCCATCCGCTTTACGGCGCGCTGTTTTCCGCTCTTATCGCGGCATTCGTCATCGGCTGGATCAATATCCACGCAAAGGAGCGCATCGATACCGTCATCAGCGCGTTCTGGGGCATGGGGATGGCCATCGG
This sequence comes from Kiritimatiellales bacterium, assembly GCA_021734595.1. Taxonomy (GTDB): domain Bacteria; phylum Verrucomicrobiota; class Kiritimatiellia; order Kiritimatiellales; family Pontiellaceae; genus JAIPIO01. The sequence continues at coordinate 8,936 of JAIPIO010000125.1, forward strand.
CATCCTCTTCATCACGAAAACGCCGGGCTACAGCGAAGACCTGATGAGTTACCTGTTCGGCAACATTCTGCTCGTCACGCGGCAGGATCTCTGGATCATTGTCGCGCTCGACCTGATTATTCTGGTCACCGCCTTCCTGTTCCACAAACAGTTCGTGGCCGTCTGCTTTGACGATGAATTTGCCTGCCTGCGCGGCGTTCCCGCACATTTGTTCTACTACCTTATGCTGGCGCTTACCGCATTGACGGTGGTTTTGCTCGTTTCCATCGTCGGTATTGTGATGGTCATCGTATTGCTCACCATGCCGGCGGCATTGGCCGGGCGTTTCTGCGGTCGGATGAGCTCCATGATGATTCTATCCGCTCTGCTGTGCGCCCTGTTGACCAGTTCCGGGCTCGCCCTCAGTTATGGCCCCGATCTGCCTGCTGGTGCTGCCATCATTCTGCTGGCCGGCATCGTGTATCTGATCACCATCACCCTCAAACGGAACATCTGACTGTCAATATTGCGAATATTTCTTTTGCATTAATGATAATTCATGGGTGGTAAACGAGTCCATATGAGTTGCATTCACTTTAACCGGCTGTTCAGTCGTCTAATTATCCCCTTTTCACGCATTGGCATATATACTGCTCTAACTGTAGGTGATGAAAAAGAAACTTAACCGCCTCAATCTGGTGGACATGGACATAGGATTTTTTGTGAGCTACGAAATGTCTGCGGATGCCCTGACCACAAAACTCTTCCACCTTATCACGCTGGGTCGCATTCCGCTCAGGGAGATTCATGATTTTCATTTGGCAGCCAAAGAGGATATCACCGGACTCAACCACCTGAACTGGTTCAGCTTCGTCCCTTGGCACCGGTCAATCCGCAATGTCTACACCTTGCAGGCAACGGAAAAGTCTCCGCGTATTTTCATGCGCCTTGACCGAGGGTCGCACCATGTGATGCGCAACGCGTTGGATAACCTGCACTCATCATAGTGCAAAGGGCCCGGATTGGTTCCGGCAGGAGAATAAATGCAGACACATGCAAAGGTGCCGGGTAGCAACCTTGACCATGGATTATTGGTCACCCACGAACTTACGACCGAACATATCGTCAAGAAACTCTTCGGATTCATCCCCTTGCAAAAAATCCCGATCAAGGATATCCACTACCTGCGTCTGGCGACGTACCAGGAGGTTACACCTGCCTATTTCATGTTCAACTGGTTTTTCTTCACACCGGCAGGTCGTTCGCTATGCCCGGTTTATGTGGTGTACACCCGCAAAAGCAAACGGCTGGTAATGAAGCTTCGTGGTGGATCACACTACAAACTGCGCCGGGCAATCGCTGCCCGCAAAATTGCAGCCTAGCCTAGACGTGATTCCGCAGTTGAAGTTCGATCGGATGCGGATGGAGATAGAACTGGCCAGCTAGATAGTCTACTCCGTATTTGCGGACATAGTGGTTGATAATGGTAACCGGCACAATTAATGGCACACTGCCGGCATGGTACTGGCCAATCAGTTCCTGCAGTTCCTGCTTCTCGCCGGATAGCAGCTGCTTCTTGAAATAACCCGCCATGTGCTGCAGAACGTTTACATGTTTTGCTGTTGTGGCGCACAAGCGCAGGGTTTCCGTCATTTTAATCAGGTATTCATCCTGCACGCTTCCAATCCTGCGCCCCTTCAAATCGGCAACAATACGCCCCAACGCGCGGTAGTGCGGGATACTGTGCGCCATAAACAGATATTTATGCTGCTCATGGAACTTGACCAGACTGCCCCGCGTGCAACCGCTCGCTATCATTTCCCGCCATCGGTCCAGTGTAAACACCCGTTCAATAAAGTTTACGCGCAACCCGGGATCGTGCAGGCGCCCCTCCTCCTCCACCGGCAGCAGCGGATAATGCTCCATAAAGGCTTTGGCAAACAGTCCGCTGCCTTTTTTGACCGCCATGCCGCCGGAAACAGGATAGACCTTCACCCGTTCCATCCCGCTGCTGGGCGACTTGCTTTTGAAAATGAAACCGCAGAGCTTCTCTTTCTCCAACGCCCGGACGCGCTGCCGGCTCCAGTCCAGCATCGGTTGGGTAAGGTCTTTCTTTGTTTTTACCGTAACCAGCCGCGGATGTTCGGGATCGCCCTCCAGTCGCATGGCTTCCCGCGGGACGCCTAGCCCCAGTTCGAACTCGGGACAGACCGGGACAAAGTCAAACCACTGCGACAGCGTGCCGGTAATATAGGTGTCATGCTTGTGGTGCCCGTCATAACGCACCTGCTCACCCATCAGAC
>JAIPIO010000126.1 GCA_021734595.1 Kiritimatiellales bacterium
CGAAGAATGCGACCCGTTTCAGGGTCGACAACGGCAGGCAAAAAAAGAGTTCGGACGATATCACAATGGTGAAACGCAACCGCGACGGCTCGCTGGACTGGAATCATGCCGAATATGGCCGCGTGCTGGAGATCAAGGACGACTCCATCCTCGTGCGCCGTGCGATGTTCGGCTGCAAGGCACTCGCATTCAAGGCCGGACAGACCTACGCCGCGCCGCACGTCATGAGCGGCCCTTGGGGGGCAACCCGCAACATGGTCTGGTACTACAACCTATCCACCGAATGCCCGCGCGATCCCAAGGGGCGCAACTGCGTCGATGTTCTGGTGGACGAGTTAGCGGAAAACTTTGCGTCCGGCGGCCGATGGGAAACCTTTGACGGGGTGCAGTTTGATGCGATGACCGGCGAACCCCACACCGGCTACCATCCCTCGCGCATCAACAAAGAGTGGCCGCCCGACTGCAACGGCGACGGGAAAGCGGACGGCGGCATGATCGGCGGCATGCAGACCTACGGCCTGGGCTGCTTCGATTTTATAAAGCGGCTGCGCACCGTAGTGGGGCCGGAAAAGATCCTCGCCGCCGACGGTCGGCGGTCCGATAGCCAGAAATCGGGCGACCTCTCGCTCAACGGCATCGAGCTGGAGGGGTTCCCGGAACAGGATCCCTACGGGTTTGTGGCGTGGTCGGGGGCGTACAACCTGCTAAACCAATGGAAACCCGCCACGCGCGAGCCGAGGTTCAACTATGCCGCCCTGCGCTACAATGGATGTGAAAAATTCAAGCAAGCAGACCTTTTCCGCTACTACCGCCTCGGCGTTGCCGGAACCTGCTTTACCGACAGCTTCCTGATGGCCAACAGCTGGACGAGCCGGGAGATTCCGCCCAGACTGAACGAAATCTTCAGCGGACTCGAAGGCCGCCCCGTCGGCTGGCTCGGCAGGCCGCTGGGCGAGGCCGTACACCTGGCCGCCCAGTCCCGCGACGAGTTCAAGGGGCGCGGAAAACCCTTCTCTCCGTCCGCCTTCAGGAAGCGGGGCAAGGACGACCCCTGGATCGAGGCGGGAGTCAAAAGCTTCGGCGGGCAATTTACCAGCAACAAGGAGAAGCATCTGCTGGTTTCGCCGGGAGAAGGCGAAGAGGTCGCGGCCTTCACCATCAAGAATGTCCCCTACGGCACCAACGAGGTCTTCATCGAGCTGCGCCTGCGGTCGGTCGCCACCCCCAAAGGCTACCCGGAAGGCTACATGCGCTGGATGCAGGCCAATGGCAGCGACCAGCCGAAGCGCTACAAGATCCAGTATGGCTACTGCGGGCCGGAATGGACGACCCACCGCTACTATTTCCACAATACCCGCGACCTGCTGACCAACGAGTCCATCGCCTACAATCCCGAGGGACAGAAGCATATCGACATCGAGTTCCGCATTTGGGGGCCGGGCGCGGCGACGGAGATCGAATACATCACCATCCACGACGCCCCGGAAGTCGTCTGCCGCCAGTTTGAAAGGGGGCTAGTCGTCGCCAATCTTTCGAACCAGCCGATCCAGCTCGACCGCGCGGTCGACACGCGCTTTTCCAAAGGTTGGAAACTCACCGTCCCCGCGCAGGATGCCGTTTTCCAAACCTTGGAAAAATAGTGCGGAAAACTTCCAATCATTGGAAAAAACAGGGATTTGGTTTCGTCTATTGGATAACTGGAAAAGGAGAGAGGGACATGATTCGATTTGCAGCGGCTTTACTTTTGGTGGGAACAACATTGTTTGGCGCAGTGGCGGAGGAACCGTTTTCGGAACTCCAGATCATGCAGGAAGACCAATATCCGAAGGTTTTCTTTTTCCGGGCTTCGGAAAAGATCGGGAGGGCCAAGAACGTCAAGTACAACGCGTGGGACCGGGACTTCAGCCAGCTGATGGGGATCATGGGTAAGGTGCTCAACAATGAGTTGCTGAACATTACCGAGCGCGGCAGCGAGTCGTTCAAACGCTTCAAGCAGGAGCATCCGCACCAGATCGTCCTTTGCCACTACAACGGCAACGCGCGCGACCCGCGCAATCAGCGGCAGTTCTATTTCGACGGCCACTGGATGTACTACAACGGGACGAAAACCACCCAGGCGATTCCGGCGCAGACGGGCGAGATGGAAATCCACGTGGATAATCCCGGGCTGTTCAAAACCCACATTGGCCGCTACGGCAACGCGAACGAGGACATCGGCCTGTGCATGCTGGATGAAAACGGCAAACCGGACTGGCACCGGACGGAGCAGGTTAAACTGGTATCGGTGGATCTGAAAAAGAAAACGCTCACCGTGAAGCGCGCACAGTTTGATACCCAACCGCTGGCCTTTCCTGCCGGGAAAGCCTACGCCGCCGCCCACATGTTCACCGGACCATGGGGAAAGGATGCAAACCTGCTCTGGCGGTACAACTATTCCATCACCTGCCCGCGCGATAAGAACGGCCAGCGTTGCATCGATGTGCGTGTGGCGGAAATCAAGCGGCAGTTCAGCCCCGGCGGTCGGTTGCACGGCTTCGACGGGCTGGAATTCGATGTGCTGCTGCACCATCCGGGAAATATACAGACGGGACGCGGCCCCGACTGCAATGCGGACGGTATCGCCGACGGCGGCATGGTGGACGGGCGGCAGGTCTACGGCATCGGCACCTGCGAATACATGCGGATGCTCCGCGCCGCACTCGGCGACGGCAAACTGATCATGGGCGACGGCCATTCGGGTAAACACAACCGCGCCTTCTTCCTCAATAACGGAATCGAGAGCGAAGGCTGGCCGAGCCTGTCCGACCACGAGGTGCGCGACTGGTCGGGCGGCATGAACCGCCACTATTTCTGGCAGGCCAATGCGCACAAGCCGCAGTTCAACTATATCACCCACAAATTCGAAAAGGTACCCGAAGGCGAAACCCTCCCCTTCAGCCGCCACCGCCTCGTTTTCGCCGCCGCCATGTTTACCGACGCCGCCCTCACCTACGCCTTCCGCCCGCCGGAAGACGATTCCGGCCTGTATCCGGTCTGGGATGAATTCCGCAAGGGCGAAGAAAAGGAACTGGGCTGGCTCGGACGCCCTGTCGGCAAAGCCGTGCATCTGGCCGACCAGTCGCCCGACTTGCTGAAGGGCTCGTTCACAAGTTTTGTCCCCCGAACCGATGGCATCACTGTCAAAAACGACGCGTTGCGCTGCACCGGGCAAAAGGAAAAGATTTCGTTTGTGCTGAAAAAGATTCCGGTCACGGGCGACAACCTCACCGTCCGTATCCGCGCGGCGGGTGCCCCCATGAAGGATTATCCAAAAGAGGTCGCCCGCCTGATGGAAGTGGAGTTGCTCGGCAACGGCGAATCGCTCATCACCAGAAAACTGCCGGAACGCGGCATCTGCTTCCATGGCCAAAGCGAAGAGGAAGGTATTCCCGCCGGCACCGGAGCCGGCATACGCTTTAAGCTCCAGAAGACAATCAACGGCGCCAAACCCGCCTTCTTCATGCACCCGCCCGGCAAAGGCGGCAAGGGCTACACTTGGTTCCAGAAGGAAGTCACCGTGCCCGCAGACGGCAAACTCAGCTTCTACACCGCCATGGGTGAAAAGAGCCCATCCCGCAGCGACGGCGTGTGGTTCCGCGTTCAGGTCGCCGAAATCGCCGGCGATAAAACCGGAGCGTTCAAACAGCTCTTTGAACACACCCAGAAATCCAACGAGTGGATTGAACATCATGTTTCGCTGTCGGACTATTCCGGCAAAAAGATCGCACTCAAATTTATTTCCGACTGCGGCCCCAAAGACAACTCCACCACCGACCACAGCTACTGGGGCAGCGTCCAGCTCATGGGCAACGAAGACTACGGCATCGGCAAGGAGGGCGTTGAGCAGACACTCTACATGTCGTATGTAAACAACAACCCGTTCACCTCCCGCTTCTTTTTCCCGAAGGTCAACCGACGGTTTGCCGATATCCGCGTAACCATCGAAGGCACCGAGCCGGTCGTGATCGAAAGCATTTCCGGCCACGCCGCGCCCGACGCCGTCTACCGCGAATTCGAAAAGGGACTCGTCCTCGCCAATCCCGGGCTCGAATCCTTTACCTTCGATCTGGAGAAGATTGCCGCCGGCAAAAAATACCGGCGGTTCAAAGCCACGTCGAAGCAGGACACCGTCGCCAACAACGGCCAGCCCGTTGGCAAGACGGTCACCCTCGGCGCAAAGGATGGATTGTTCCTCGTACGGGAACAGTAGGGTTCGTTCCGTACCGCTCCGCCGCAAACCGCCCCCCCCCCCCCCGCTGGTCGGGTGAAACGGTGCTACACCAAAAATGCATTTCCTGCGGTTGGAATAAATCTTCCAACCATTGGAAGCCATTATTCCGTGCGTTTCGGCATCTCCGCCGAGACGGGCTTTTCGCCACGGACCATTTTGGTGGCCTCGCCCACGAGCCACAGGTAGTGGTCGGACGGCAGGTCGCCGTAGGTCTTGAAGGTGCTTTTGCCGACGGGCGGGTTGTTGTCGACCTTGAAGATCTGCGTGCCTTCGTCCAACTCGTCGAACATGGCTTGGTAGACCATCGTCGCACCGCACTCCTTGAGGAGCGCCGCGTACTGCGACCACAGGAACGCCCCGTCCTCGCGGTCGGTGAATGCGCCCGGATTCTCGTGCGGAAACTCTTTTTTCAGGTTCGACCAGCAAAAACCGGGAAACACGACCGGCATGAAATCGATACCGTTTGCATCGCACCACTGCTTGTCGGCTTTCGCGGTACCCGCGGCATAGTCGCGTGCCCCGGCCTGTCCGCCGAACCGCCCGACCGTCCAGGGCGAAACAATGTCGGCGGCTTTGTAAACCGGTGCCCATTCCTTAATGGATGCCCCGTCGCGTGTGCCGGTACGCCATCCGGTCGGCGTACCGAGCAGCACCGCGCAACCGCCATACACTGGATCATTCTTGAGGAATTCGATGATCTCCGCGATCTCGACGGAGGTGTAGGGACGCTTAAAGCCCACACCCCAGAGACCGACGACCGGTCTGCCATTGTGTTTCTGGTAGGCCGTATCGTAGGGATCCCGCGAGATCTTCATTTCATCGACGAGATAGCGCCAGTCAGCCTTGAAATTTTCAACATAGTTCGCGGGCATGCCGGTGAAGTCATACATGACGGCGTAGGTGCGTCCATGCCGGTTGGCGCCGTCGCGACAGTGTTCCAGCACCTTGTTATAGCCCTTCCCGCTCAGAATGGCTTCCTGGTCGCCGTCGATGGTGGTTTCCATGATGAAGCGCTGAACGAAAACGCCGTCGATACCGTAGTCCTTCATCCATTTGAAATGGCGGACGGTGGTATCGCGCACATGCGGGCTGTAGGGATAGGCGCCGCTGCCGTCGGCATACCTGAACTGGGTTTTGAATTTTTCATGTTCACCCAGCTCGGACATGTCCGGCCAATATTCGATGCCACACCTGCCCGGCCAAAAGTCCCCTGCCTCGTTGGGCAGCGCTTGGCTGCGGTAGTGCACCCACGCCAGCCCGGAACCGTCCCCCGGAGCCCGATACCAGCCCTGGTAGCCGCACATTGCCTTTCCGACCAGCGTCGACTCGTCGACGCGATCGATCTTCAGCATCTTGCGCTTTCCTTCCCCGAGTGATTCCAGCGCTTCTTTGTAGAGCGCAATGGCAGCGAATTTCCCGCCCTGATTACGAATGATTTCGTTGCAGATGCCGAACCACAGCTTGTTGCGGTACGGATGCAGCTGCTCCGGCGGCACATAGCCAAACTTGTTCTTGAATTCCGTGCTGGCCATCAGGCGGCGGCGCAGCCCGTCGGCGTTGACGGCATTCGCCTGCAACTCCTTCACGCTCTGCTCCAGCCCGCTGGCGTCGATCGGGCGGCCGAGCATTTCGAGATAGGCCGCACTTGCCACGGCCTTGGCCTCGGCATCGCCGTAGGGATAGACGCGGTAGCCCATTTCGTCCTCGGGGCCATGGTTGCAGCGCAACAGGTGGTAGATGTGCGGGTCGCACTTCACGAACTCCTTCTGGAGTTCGGTACCCTCCACCGTTTCGGGGTCGTAGACAAATGCCACCGGCTCGTGCGGACGCTTTTTCGGGGTCAGGCCGTCGCCCAGCCCCGAATAGGAGGCCGTGCTTATATTGCCCGTGATCTTCCAATCCTTAAGGCCGGACGCAATGAAACCATAAGCCGCCGCGCCGCCGGCCATGGTATTGCCGGTCACTTCCCCGCCCACCAGAATCTTGCCCTCGTTTTTCGGTGCCCACGGAACCGCACCCGCCGGAATGCCCAGATGGATGCGCGCGCCGAATGCGTCGACCAGGTTGTTGCGAATCTTTACGCCGCGGTAATCCGAAAGCGTGTTTTCCTCGTTCAGTTTGTAGTGTTCGATGGCGTCCACCATGTTGATCCCGCCAAGCGACTCGCGCGAGATGCATGAAATTACATTATCCTCGACGACGGTGCCCGGCGCGCTATACAGCACAACCCCCACATCCGTCGGGTCGATGATCAGGTTGTTGCGGATGAGCGAATCGCGCGCGGCACAGGAGATCGCGTCGCCCCAGTTGAACGGCACCTCGGCGGCTTCGCGTCCGTTGCCTCGCGGACCGACACCCGCGCCAAAGAACAGATTGTTCTCCACCAAGCAGTTGGCTGCGCCCTCGTGGAACTTGAGCGTCGACCAGGTACGGGTGTTCATGAATACGCATTCGCGAACCGTCGCGTTGTCACCGCCGATCCCGCCAAACTGCACCATCGGCGGCTGGCCGCCCCCGCCATCCTTCGGCTTTAGAATCGTTGAAAGCTCATAGCGGTTGCCGTCGCACACCACATGCTCCAGCACCACATCCTTCACACCGCCGCCGAAAAGCAATTGCATCAGCTTTTTGTCCGCAATCCGCAACGTCGCGTAGTCCGACGGAATCTTCGCATCCTTCGTATAGATCTTCTGCCCCGGCTTCGTGTATTTCAGCGTGGATGCGATTTCATAGACGCGCCCGCGCGCCAGCACCAGATCGTCGCCCTTGTCCAGCACCGCCTGCAAATCCGCTCCCGGGTTAACTTTAACTGCCGCCCCAAAGCCGCCACAGGTTAACGTCAGGACAAAGACCAGCGCCCGCGCAAATGTGCTTTTATAGATTTCCATAGCGTATGCCTTCTATATATTTACGTTTGAAAGAACGTTTTACCTATCATAACCACCGGTGTCAAATGATAAGATGGTTTTTCGTTTAGAACGGGTGGCAATTGCAACTCACCGACAGGATGGTCTCTTGGCTACACCGAGACCACCGACATGCGTGAAGATCGTTTATTTGAATTTCGGCAGTTGGCCCTGATCGGCCTCCACCTTTTTCTTCAAGGCTTCGTATTTCTTGATCATCTCTCCCTGGGGTGCCGAAACACCGCCGACAATATAGAGTTTTGTATCAACCAGTTCCTCGCTGGAATGGGTAAACAGCAACTTTCCCAAATAGGGAATATTTCGCAGATAAGGCAGTCCGGCATCCTGTTTCACCGTTTTCTGAATCGTGAGTTCGCTCAGTACTTCAAGCTTGCCCGGCTCAAAATCCATTGATGTGTTCACCGTTCTGAACGAGACGATCGGAACGCGGGTTTCCCTGCTCCGGTCGTTCTCCCGCAGAACCTCGGAAATGCTCATCTTCATAATGGAATACACCAGACCATTTTTCTGGATCGTAGGCTGGGCTTCGATTTTCACGCCCACATCAATGAATTCGGTAACATTCTGTTCCTTGTTTCCGATCACTTTAGTGGTCCTGTACGGTTCTTTCGATATCAGTTCCGTGGATCCTTTTTGCTTATCCTTCACGGATAGCTTCGTGTTCACAATCAGCCTGCCGGTACCGATCTTGACAACACTATCGACACCGAACTCCCAGAGTTCCTCGCCTATTCTGAACACACCGCTGACCTGGCCAATCTCCCGTTCAGGAAGAATGGTGGAAAACAGCATGGAAAAATCCTGCACGTTGTTGCCGGAGCTGGCCTGAACCTTGTCCGCGGAAAAGCGATGGCTGTTTCCCGTTTCATCCGTATGCTCCACGATGAAAAACGATATATCCAGATTTGTATCGGGTTGCAGCAAGGGTTCGACAACCTTCTGGGCCGGTGCAGGGACGGCGGCTTTCACGGTTGGCGCAGGTACGGCAGTCTTCTTGGCCGGTACGGCAGCCTTCTGGGCTGGAGCGGGAGCCGCAACCTTCGGGGCCTTCGCTGGAGCGGCTCCATCCGCACCAATTGCAAAGGTTGATGTGAACATCAACAATAGTAAAATAGTGATTAACACTGATGGCTTGACGTGATGGTCTAGCGTCATCATGGCCTCCTTATGTTTCCTGAACCTCCCCCGATTGCAACGTGGGGAACTCATCTTCGCACATACGTCGGCACCCTCTTCAAAACCGACCAGCACAAATACTTTCGCGCCGTTTACGGGGACAGTTGCAGATAAAAACCTGCAGGACAAGGGAAAATCCGCATCAATTTTTCGGTCATTTTAACTTTGAAATCATGAATTCCGCCGCAATGCGATTGATCTCCGGCATGGTCGGCGAAATGCTTGCCCCACCGAAGCCGTGCCCACCGCCTTTGACGGTGAGCAGCTCAACATCCGCGCCCAGCTGCTTCGACAGCTCCAGCATGTAGGTGGACTGGCAAATCGGCAGTACCGTATCGTTGTCGCCGTGCAGCAGCAAAACCGGCGGGCTCTCCTTTTTCAGGTGCACCGCCGGGCTGAGCAGTCTCAAGAGTTCGGGCTTCTCGTCCGGCAATCCGCCGATCAACGTCACGAAGCGGTTTGGTTTTTCAAAATTGCTACCCTTGAGCAGTTCCGGTTTTGCAAACGTGGTGACCGGATAGTAGGACGCCACACAACGGAATACCGGATCGATCCCCTTCAGCCCTTCGTTGTCTGGAAACAAGGCGTTGTCCGCAAGGCCGGTCATCAGGCAGAGGTGTCCTCCAGCCGAGCCGCCCCACACGCCCATGCGGTCGGGATCGAGGCCGTACCTTGCCGCGTTCTTCACGAGAAAGCGCGCGGCATCCTTGCAGTCCACCACGCAGTCAACCGCAGTGGATATGTTCTCGCGCGTCAGGCGGTATTCGATCGATGCGCAGGCAATCCCGTTATCCAGCAGTATCCTGAGTGTATCGAGGAAGGCCGTGCGGAACACCTTGAACTTGTCGCCGCCGCCCCAACCGCCGCCGTGCGTATAGAGCATCACCGGAACCTTGCCGGTCGTTCCACCCTTTGGAAGAAACAGGATCATGTCCAGCGACTCGCCGTTGACGGTCTTGTAGACGATGTTCTCCTTGCAGTTGAACTGCTTCAGCATCTCCGCGTTCTTTGCGGAACTGTCCTTCTTGGCCTTGGTTTTCTTCGCGGCAAACCCCGCATTCGCCATGGCCAACATCAAACAAACTAGAATCGTTCTCTTCATCATCTCCACCACCTGCCTATTGAATGCCCGTGTGTTCAGTGTATTCCATGGTTAATCATAGAAGTTGGTTTCGGGCTGGTTACGGTACCAGAACCAGTAGAGCCCGCCACCGCCGATGAAAAACAACGCCATGGTTCCGGCAAAGCCTTTCCAGTTGTGGATCACAAACAGCATCGGCGCGAGGAACATGCTGACCTGCCACAGCAGCGCGAACGGAATGGAGATGAGGTCGTTAAAATGCTCCTTGTTCATCTTTTTCTGCTCCTCTGGCGGCATCTGCCGCTTGAGATGACCCCACACGCCGAACGGGCGGGTCTTCATGTAGAATTCCTTGAGCACTTCCGGCTCGGTCGGCTTGTCGCAATAGGTTCCGATGATCCCGCCGATCATGCCGGCGACCAGCGCAAACCCAAGCTGAAGGAATTCGTTCATTTCCGGCCAGATCAGACGCTGGATAACGGCGGCGGTCATGCCGACGAGCGAACCGACGGCCGATCCGGTCCCATTGAACCGCCACCAGTAGAGACGCAGCAGATTGGGAACGAGAAACGCGCCGCCCAGCCCCATCATTAGCCAACCCCATATTTCATGGATACTGCTCACCGAGTTGGCAAAGACCACGCCGCCGACCACCAGCAGGATGACGGTCGCCCAGCTCGCGCGGATCAGTTCCTTGGTCTCAGCCTTGGGGCGAAAATATTTCCGGTAGAGGTCGTTCACCACCATGCCCGTCGCCATGTTGACCGTGCTGTCGAAGGTGGACATCGAGGCTGCGATCAACGCCAGCACGAGGATGCCGCGCAACCCCTGCCCAACCGTCAGCAACAAAACCGACGGCAGGATTTTTTCGGGGTTCACGGTTCCGTTAAAACTGAGTAGTCCGAGCTTTTCAACATACTGCTCCGAACCGAACAGCGACTTGAGACCGTCGATCAGTTCCGGCGCATAGGCGTCGGGATTGTTGGACAGGCCGGAAACCAGCGCACCCCATCCCTGTGCCGTTACATCCGGGAAGTGCGAGTGGATCAGTGTACCGGCCTGCGTCAACACGGACATGTCCGGGAAGAGGTCGCGCACCAGGAAGAGGCCGAGCACGGCAATACCCATCATCATCGGCCAGCGGAAGGTCATCATCATCGTCCAGAGCGCGGTCAGCTTGCCGCATTCGCGGTCGTTCTTCGCGCCGAAGAACTTCGGGTCGCCAATATTGCCGATGCCGTGGAAGACGTTGCGGAAAACATAGAAGAGCATCAGCGGAATAAGCGGCTTGTAGGCTTCGTATCCCTTCGGCATCGATGCGCTCCATTTCGGAACGCTGCTCATCCAGTCGGGATTGTTCGTCACCTGCAGCGCCACCTCGGCCACCTCCGCCGAACCGGTTACCAGTATGAACGCCTTGATAGTCACATAGACAACGGCCACCAGAATAATGCCGCCTTGGAACAGGTCGGTGTAGATAACCCCGTAGAAGCCGGACATCATGGTGTAAAGGGCCGCAAGGAATATGAGCCCGTACGCGCACATTTCAGGGGAGAACGGCAGGAAGGCGGAAAGGAAAAGACCGACACCCTTGGTTAGGTAGGCCAACATGCCGATGGTCGTCAGCACAATCGCCAATACGCCGATCAACTGCGCAAAGCGGCCGCCCCAGCAGTCGCCGAAACGGAAAATGTTCCACTGCGCAC
>JAIPIO010000127.1 GCA_021734595.1 Kiritimatiellales bacterium
ACCCAGTCGACGGGAAAGTGGATGTTGGCTTTCACGCAGGTGGTGTCGGCAAAGATCTGATCGAAACGCAGGGCGGTTTCGCGGTAGAGCAGTTGGTTGGCGAGCGTCTGGTCGGCGGCGGCTCCGGTGAGTCCGTGGATAAGCGTTGCGAGTTCATCGGCCGGGAAGATCTTTTCAAACCGTTCCAACGTGCTTTTGGATACCGGACGCACGCCATCGACGAAGGAGGTATGGGTGAACCACTGGAAGAGCAGGCTGTCGGCCACCTGCCGGGAAAGCTTCCGGAAAGAAACCCCGGTGATTCCAAGCAGGATGCCGTAGCGAAGCGCAAGCCGGAACGTGCGGCCATGGCGTTGTGCGCGCCGGGGGGATAGGCGGCGGCCCTCCCCTTGCTCCAGCCTCCCGATCTGTTGCGCAACGAAGCCATGCTCCATCCCGGAAACGGAAAGAATACGATCCATTTCAACCAGGGTGGCGCGGAATTCGCGATAATCTTTCGAAGCGAAAACACAAGGAAGTGCTGGACGAAGTTCAGGTTGGAAGGCGATTATATCCACGTGCTTACCTTTCTTTGTTGTGGTGACAGGAAATATAAAGCACCTCTTTCCGGCAAAGGAGGCAAAAATGCCTCCTTTGTTCGGAATCTTCATTCAGATCCGCCCCAAGAACAGGGCACTTGCTCCGTTGGGACAGGCTCTAAATATGAGGACGAGAAATCAAAAAAGAGGTTTTGGTTTTAGATTCTACTGGAAGCGCGTCCTGCACCGGACGGTTCGGCGGTCCGTCCCCTTCAGGCGTTGGTAAGGTTGCCGATGATTACAGCGGTTGCCGCAGACAGTTCCCGCCCTTTCCAATGGTTGGAAGTTTTTCCCATCCAGTGCGCAGGCGGATTCCAATGCTTGGAACCTACCCGTTGACCCACGCCTTGATCTCGTCGGAGAGCGGCAGGATGGCTTTGAGCAGGCACTGGCCGGCCGGCACGGTTAGGGTCTCGCCGACCGTGTGGCCGATGAGCGCTTTGGCCAGACGTGTCTCGCTGGAAACGGTGGAAAGCGCTTCATTCTGGTCCCAGGCACCGAGAACATACCAGGTTTCGACTGTTCCGTCTTCAAAGACGAGTTCAACACCGGTTCCCATGGCAACGGCGTCGGTAGACACATTTGCGAAATCGGTCGGCTTGACTTTTGCGAGCTCTTCGGCGATTTGCGCGCTCTGGGCCATCAGCAACCCCTGGCGCTCTTTGGCATACTTGAACTCGGCGTTTTCGCGCAGGTCACCGTAGCTGCGGGCCAGTTCGATCTCCTTGGAGTTTTCGGGGATTTCGACCATCATTATGCGTTCAAGCTGGCTCTGCCTGGCCGCATAGCTGCGTTTGGAAGTGAAGCTGATCTCCTTTTTCGGAGCTTCGCTGCCCTTCGGGGCCAGAATGACATCCTGCATTTTCGGATATTGCCGCAGGATTTTCGCAACGACGGACTTGCGGTCCAGCGTGTCCCACCCAAGCCCTTCGTTGGCGCGGCGCAGAAAATCGCGACGCTGCTGCTCGGTCATCGCCGCCATCACGTCCTGCAACCACTCTTCCTGCTGGAAGCGTTCACGCAGCTGGTTTTGCGCGCGCAACATCAGGCCGGCATTGTGAACTTCCAGCACTTCCTGGATACGGAAGGCCAGATCGCCTTTGGAAATCAGATTCCATTTTTCGATCAGTTCCGGCGTGCGCTGGCACCACAGCAGCATCGGCGATCCCGCCGTGCGCTTTGCCACCGCTGCACTCATGATACTCCTGACCGCTTCCTCGCCGCCACTCGCGACCAGCACACTCATGATTTCGTTCAGCACCGGGTAGCTGACAACGGGGATCACCTCTTCGAGGATTCCGGTTACGGCTTCCTTATCGGTTTCAATCAGAATCTTGAGCAGGGTCTGCAGCTGCCGGGCCGGCAGCCGTTCGAGCGCGGTGACCAGATCTCCGGCAATCAACTTGCGGATGAGGTCGGCCAAATCCAGCCCGGCGGGTTCAACGCCGAACGTACGGGCGTAGATGATCCCTTCCGCCTTCCATTCCGGATGTGCCAAGGGCGCGCCATTGATAATGAATGCCAAACGGTTGGCCAGCGCCTCCTGGGCGGCTTCGGATGCTACATCGATTTTCTTCTCAAGGATCTCTTTAAAACGGACGAACAATCCGGGGATATCGCAATCGGCGCGGATCACTGCAAACCATTCATCATCATAGGCGAGCGCCTTCTTGTGCAGGACTATGGATTCAGAGCGTTTTCTGGGGATTTCCACCGAGGCGTCGTTCTTGAGTACCTTGCGCGCACTGTCCCAGAACTTCTTCCAGTCGGCTTCGGCCAGGACTGAAGGCACCAGCATTTCCTGCAACTGGGGCACAGAGAGCGGCCCATAGCTACGCAGCGTAATGCGCACCACCTCGGCCGGATTTTCAGAAACCATCTGCTGCAGAACTTCGGGAGTTTTGTGCTTGATGGCAAGAATGTGGTCATTCGTCAGCACATCAAGCGCTTCGGCGGCATAATTGAAAGCCAGTTCGTGGTCCCCCTTGAGTTCAAAATCAATCTCTACCCTCTGATAGAAGTGATCCACGCGCGTAATAATGCCGAAACCCCAGGTTTTATTGTAGCAGAGCATCTTCTTCTTGAGCGAACGCAGGTGACGAAGGCGCTCAAAGCACTCCTTGACCGGTGTAGTTGTTCCAAAGCCCGCCGGCTCAATGAGTTTCCGTTCGTTACGGTGTTTCGACAGCATTTTTTCAAGGGTGCCTTTGAGGTCATCCACCGTGCCACGCGCAAGCGCCTGCCACCGCAATACGTGCAAAGCCTGACTGATATCATCGCGGGCCATCAGCGTATCCCGCAGCAGCGCCGCCCACTCATCGGCCTCCGCGCCGCGGTCGGCTTCGGCCATCTCAGTAAAGACATCGACCAATCCCGGCGCATCAATTTCCACCGCTTCCAGCTGCCCCAAAAACCACTCTTCATTAACCGTACTTAGATCTGCCATTGAATTCTCCTTAAATCAGCGGCACAACATAGCGCTTTTTCCAGGGTCTGGAAAATGTTTTCAGCAAGTTTCCGAGGGATGGAAAAGGCAGGCGTGGCGGTCAGCACCCATCGATACAGTGTTGCAGGTGCCGGGCAAGTAGCTGGACATTCGGTTCGTGGATCATGCTGCGATGGTCGCCCGGTATTAGAAACACCTCATAGTCGTCCACCAGCGAGTGCCAACCCATCGACAGGTCGGGCAGGAACTCCGGGTTGAGCAGATCGGGGCGGAAGAGACAGACTTCGCCGGGATAGTAGCGGGTAGCGAATTTTCGCTCGGCTTCGATATTGTGCCGGTATACCGCGGCGCGGTTCTTCAGGATCCCGCGGGTCACCTTCACTTCCAGTTGCCGTTCAACCTCGCTCTTTTTTCCGGCCCGCAGCCGGTTTCTGATCCGTTTCAGCACAAAATCCTTTTTTGCCTTGAAACTCAATGTGCGGAATTTCTGCAGCCGTTCACGGTTGTATTTCACCCGCAGGGCGCGTTTGGCAGGCGCATGCGCCCAGGTGTCGCACAACGCAAGCAAAGCCACCTCATGCCCCTGCTCCTTGAGCTGTACCGCCATTTCCGCGGCCACCATTCCGCCATAGGCCCAGCCGACAAGCATATACGGTCCCGACGGATAGAATTTGATCAGCAGCTCCACATAGTGTGCCGCCATCGCCTCGATCTCCCCATGCAGGTGGCCAGTGTCATGCAACCCCAATGATTGAAAGCCGTAACACGGTTGATCGGCTTTCAACCGATGAATCAGGTTGGCATAGATCAGCACATCCCCAGGGGCCGTGTGGATAAAAAACAGCGGCACTTTATTCCCGTCGCCGCGTTTAAGCGCCACGAGCGACGACCACCCCAGATCGGCTGATTCCACCGCAAAGGACTGCCGCACAACCCGGGCCATTCCATCAATGGTCGGATGCAGGAAGAGCTGCTCCACCCGCAGGTTGTAACCCGCCTCCCCCAACCGGTCGATCAGCTTGATCGCCAGCAGCGAATGGCCGCCCAGCTCGAAAAAGTTATCCCGGATGCCGACCTGTTCCAGTTCAAGCACCTCGCACCAGATTTCAGCCAGTGCCTTTTCACCCGCCGTTTGCGGTTCGATAAATTCCGCCGAAACCGCCAGCGCTTCCGCACCTGGTTTCGGCAGCATCTGGCGATCCACCTTACCTTCGGCGGTCATCGGAATCTCATCCAGTTGAATAAAGAACTGGGGAATCATTTCATCCGGCAGGTTCTTCTCCATCCACTTCCGCAGCTTGGCCCCTTCCACCTCCTGTTCGGCCTCGATGGTGTAGCAACCGGTCAGTTGGTTATTCCCGTCCGCGCTCTGGCACGCCTGCGCCATTGCCTGTTGTATGCCGGGAAACCGCATCATTACTGATTCCACTTCCTCGAGCTCGATGCGGAAACCGCGGATATTCACCTGTAGGTCTTTCCTTCGCAGGAATTCAATCCGTCCGTCGGGCTTCCGCCGGGCAAGGTTGCCTGTTTTATACAACCTCGCGCCAGGAACCGAACTGAACGGATCGGGCACGAACTGCTCCGCGGTCAGTCCATCCATTTTGTAGTAACCGCGCGACACGCCTTCGCCGCCGATACACAGTTCGCCCGTCATGCCGGCGGGCAGCATCTGAAGGTTCCTGTCCATGATATAGAAGGAGGTGTTGTCAATGGGACGACCCAACAGAATGGGGCCGGTATCACCAATCTTCACCTGCTCCACGCCGGACCAGACGGTGGTTTCCGGTGAACCGTGCATATTCCAGAGTTCACCGCCGCCCTGTAGTAGTTCGGCGGCCAGTTCGCGCGGCCAGATCTCGCCGCCGCACAGCATTTTGAGATGTCTGGAACCTCTCCATCCGCTATCCAGCAACATGCGCCATGTAGAAGGGGTGGCTTGCAGCACCGTACCGGTTTTTTCAATCTGCTCCGCCAACAGATGACCGTTCATTGCGGTCTCCCGCGGCAGAATGGCGGTTTTCGCACCCGTAATGAGCGGAAGGAAGAGTTCCAGCCCGGCAATATCGAGACAGGGCGTTGTAATCGCCAGTACCGTGTCCATCCGGGTCAGTCCCGGTGCCTGCTGCATCGATCGCAGAAAGTTCACAAACGAATGGTGTTCTATCTGCGTGCCTTTCGGATGCCCGGTCGAACCGGAGGTATAGACGACGTAGGCCGGATTCCGGGGATCGGTTTCCACCTGCGGGTTTTTCGCCGGAGCTCCGGATATATCGACCGCGTCGATGACGACCGTTTCTGTTTTGGCGTGCGATACGCGGTACGTAACGCCCATTACAGACTTTTCAGTTAAGAGCAGAGCGGCGTCGGCATCTTCCAGCATGTAGGCAATCCGCTCCGGCGGATAGACGGGATCCAGCGGGACATACGCGCCACCCGCTTTCCAGATCGCCAGCGCGGCAATCACCAGTTCCGGGCCGCGCGCTAGGCAGACCCCCACCTTCACATCGGCCTGCACGCCCCGCTTCAGCAGCAGATGCGCCAGCCGGTTTGCCCGGTCGTTCAGCTCGGCATACGTGATCTCTTCACCTTCAAACAGCACTGCCACGCGATCCGGCCAATCAGCCGCCTGTTCCTCGATCAGTTGATGCGTGCATTTGTCCCGTGGAAAGTCTGCTTGCGTCGCATTCCACTCCAAAAGTATCCGGTCACGCTCCCCGGTCGTTAGCAAAGGGATCTCGCACAATTTCCGCATTGGATTGGAGCAGACGGCTTCGAGCGCCGTCATAAAATGCCCGGCCAGGAATTCGATGGTCGCCGTATCAAACAGATCCTTGTTATATTCAAACCGGCATGGCCAACCGCCATCCGCCTGTTCGATATCAAAGGTAAGATCGACCTGGGAAACCCCGATATCCACCCGATCGGCACAAAACGTGACCCCGTCCACTATCCTGGGCGGGACGGAATCATCCCTGAACTGGAAAATTATCTGGTAAACCGGATGTCGGCTTGGATCGCGCTCAAGCGGGAGTTCCGCTACCACCTGTTCAAACGGAACATAGGCGCATGCGAATGCTTCGAGGCAGGTTTCGCTCACCGCGGACAGTAGCTCGCTGAACGTACCCTGACTGTTTATCGTGGTCCGCAACGCCAACATGTTGATAAAACAGCCGATGACATCGCGCAGTTCAGGTCTATCCCGGTTGGCCACCGGCGAACCGACCACCATATCCTCCAAGCCGCTGTAACGGTGCAGCACCGTCTTGAACGTGGCCAGCAGAAAAATGTATGCCGTTGTCTCGCAGGCTTTGCTGACACCGGCAATCTGCTCCGCAAGCTCTGCGGGGATGATCCATTTGTGGCATGCACCGTTGTTGCGTGTCTGCAAAACTGGACGCGATCCTTTCGTCGGAAACTCTGTACAGGGCAGCGGTGGTGCCAGTTTTTCCTTCCAATACGAAAGCTGCGCGGCACATCCGCCTTGCTCCAGCCATTGCCCCAGCCAAATGGCGAAGTCGGGATACTGCACCGGCAGCGGCCGCAGCCCGGGCGGTTCTCCCTGCGAATATTCCCGGTACAGCCTAAGCAGATCGCGGAAAAAGATCCTCATAGACCAACCGTCAAATATGATGTGGTGGAACGTCAGCAGGAGCAGGAAATCCTCCGGTTCCAACTGAATCAGCATCACTCGGAAAAGCGGGGCACGGGAAAGATCGAACACGGTGCGACCGGTCTGCAGTGCCAGTTCCTGCGCCTTCACCGCGCGTTGCCGGGCAGAAAGATCCACCAGACTAACGAATTCATACGGCAGGTCAACCTGATCGGTCACCACCTGACCCGGTTCCCCGTCCGCTTCCCTGATCGACACCCGCAGTAATTCATGCCGCGCCACCAGCGCTTCAAGCGCCTGTTGCAATGTCCCGGGATTCAGTTCCCCGTTGACCTGCACCTGCAACGGCAGATTGTAAACCACTCCGCTTTCATCCGCCCGCACCAGAAACCACAGACCTTGCTGGACGGGGGAGAGAGGAAACCTGTTTTCGCCGTCCGTTCGTTCAATACGGGGTATGGCGGATTCTGTTAGAAACGCTGTTTTTTCCAGCAACGCACCCAACAGCTCCCGATTCGCAGGGGTTGGATTCACCCATGTCTGTGTTTCATCGTGCATTGGTTTATTATCCCGCACGTGCTTGCCATTCGGAACCACTATACCCCAACACCCGGTTGCTTTCAACCATCAACCGGGAAACCCCGGACACAAACTCAGTCCGCTAAAACCTCATCCATGCAATTCTGCAAATGTCTGGCCAGGATCTGCGCATTGGGTTCATGCATCAACCCGCGGTGGTCGCCGGGAATCAGGAAAAGCTCATAATCATCCACCAGCGAATGCCAACCCATCGAAAGATCCGGCAGGAACCGCGAATTCAGCAGGTCCGGGCGGAACAGGTTTACTTTGCCTGGATAATACCGGGCATAATAATTCCAGTCCGCGTCCATGTTCCGCTTGTAAACCTCATCGCGGTTCTTCAGGACACCATGCGCCACCTTGATCTCCAATTCCCGTGCCACCTCTGCCTTTTGCGTGACAAAAAACCGGTTGACAATCCGGTTCATGACCAACCGTTTCTTGGCATCAAAACTCAATGTCATGAAGGCTTTCCAGCGCTCGCGGTTGTACTGCTTCCGCAGTCTCTTATCGATCGGAACATGCGCCCATGCGTCAAACAGCGCCAGCAGGGAAACCTCGAGGCCCTGTTCCTTCAACTGCACCGCCATCTCCGCCGCAATTGTTCCGCCGTAACACCACCCCGCCAGCAGATACGGCCCGGTCGGGTAGAACTCCGTCAGCAACCCCACATAGTGCGCGGCCATCGCTTCAATCGAGTTGTGCATGTGGTCAAGATCATGAAGTCCCAGCGATTGGAAACCGTAACAGGGCTGATCGCTCTTCAAATGATGAACCAGATTGGCGTACATCAGCACATCGCCGGGCGCGGTATGCAGGAAGAACAACGGAACATTGTTTTCATTCCCGCGCTTCAAGGTGACCAGCGACGACCATTTCAGGTCATCCGACTCCACCGCGAAATTGGAGTGCATCGCCGGGATCATCTCTTCGATGACCGGATACTGGAAGAGCTGTTCCACCCGCAGCGTGTAGCCCGATTCAGCCAACCGGTCGATCAGACGGATCGCCAGCAGCGAATGCCCGCCCAGTTCAAAAAAGTTGTCCCGCACGCCAACCCGATCAAGATTCAGCACTTCCTTCCATATCTGCGCCAGCGCCCGCTCATCGGGCGTACGCGGCGCCACAAACTGTTCCGACGCCGCCAACGCGGATGCGTCCGGATCCGGCAGCGCCTTGCGGTTTACCTTGCCGTTGGGTGTCAGCGGAATTTCATCCAGCTCGACAAACGTCAGCGGAACCATATAGTCAGGCAGGCTCTCCTTGAGCAGGTTCCGCAGACTGGAAATATCGACCTCGCTGTTTTCCAGGCATTGGAAATATCCTGCAAGCTGGTTGTTGCCGTCCGGTCCCTGGTAGGCATTCGCCACGGCCTGTTTCACTCCCGCATGCCGCTCCATGACCTTTTCAATCTCTTCCAGCTCAATACGGAAGCCGCGCACCTTCACCTGGAAGTCCACCCGCCCGAGACATTCCACCCGCCCGTCCGGCAGCCGGCTTGCCAGGTCGCCGGTCTTGTACATCCGCTCCCCCGGGCGGAACGGATCGGGCACAAATGCCGACTGGGTCAATCCCTCGCGTTTATAGTATCCGCACGACAACCCTTCACCGCCGATCCACAGCTCCCCGGTCACGCCGATCGGAACGGCCTGCAACTCATCATCGAGGATGTAAAGCGAGGTATTGGCAATCGGCCGCCCGATGGAAACCGACCCTTGATCGCCGCGCCGCACCTCTTCGATGCTTGACCAGACCGTGGTTTCCGTCGGTCCGTACATGTTCCACAGTTCGCCGCCACCTGCGAGCAGCGCATCCGCCAGCTCACGCGGCCAGCCCTCGCCGCCACACAACATTTTCAGGTGTGGGGCCCCCTGCCAGCCGCTGTTCAGCAGCATGCGCCATGTGGCGGGGGTGGCCTGCAGCACCGTACCGGTTTTATCAATCTGCTCCGCCAACAAGCGGCCGTTCATCACCGTCTCTTGCGGCAAAATGGCCACCCGCGCACCGGTGATCAGCGGCAGGTAGAGCTCCAACCCCGCGATGTCGAAACACGGCGTAGTGATCGCCAGCAGCGTATCATCCGGCGTCAGCCCCGGCTGCCGCTGCATCGACAGCAGAAAGTTGACAAACGGCCGGTGCGCAATCTGCACCCCCTTGGGGTTCCCGGTCGAGCCCGACGTGTAAATCATGTAGGCGAGGTTCCCGGAGGACACCCCGACTGATGGATTTTTATCGGGGTAGGCGGAAAGATCCAGTCCGTCAAGCGTAATGCATGATCCGCAATTTACAATTCCAGCTACCGAAATTTCGGTGACAAGTAAAACCGAATCGGAATCCCCGATCATGTAGGCAATGCGGTCCGGCGGGTAGATCGGATCAAGCGGCACGTAGGCGCCGCCGGCTTTCCAGATCGCCAGTTCCGTAATCACCAGTTCCGGGCCGCGCTCGAGGCACACGCAGACTTTGCTTTCCGCCTTAACGCCCCTTTCAATCAACAGATGCGCCAGCCGGTTGGCGCGTGCATTCATTTCCGCATAGGTAATGGACGTACCTTCAAACAGAATAGCCGGTGCATCCGGACTCTTTTCAACCTGCTCCTCGATCAGCTGATGTGTGCATTTATCCCGCTGATGGTCGGTCTGTGTCGCATTCCACTCCACCAGTATCCGCTCGCGCTCGGTCTTTGAAAACAGCGGTATCCGCGAAACGGTCAGCGACGGGTCGGCGCAAGCGTTTTGCAGGACATTCTCGAAATGATCCGCCATGCGCTTGATCGTCGCACGGTCAAACAAATCGCTGTTGTACGAAACCGAGCCGCGCATGCCCAGCTCGTCATCATCGACGGCGAACCACATATCGGTCTGGGCCAGCCCGTTGTCCACCTCCGCTTCACGCGTGGGCAACTCGCCGAGTTTCAACTGCGGATAGGGATAGTTGTTCAGGCTGAGCATCACCTGGTAAAGCGGCGGCAGGCTGGTATCGCGGGTAACATTGAGCAGTTCCACCACCCGCTCGAACGAAAGCTCCTGGTGTGCAAACGCGTCGAGTGCGGTCTGTTTCACCCGCTGGAGCAGTTCGCGGAAAGAAATATCGCGTGCCACATCCGTGCGCAGCACCACATTGTTCAGAAACAGCCCGATCACCGGTTCCGTCTCCGTCGGCGAACGGTTGGCCACCGGCGTCCCGATAATAATATCCTCCTGGCCGCTGTAGCGTGCCATCATCACCTTGAAAGCGGCCAGCAGCGTCATGAACGGAGTCACATCCTCGGCATGGCTGCGTTTTCGAACCAGGTGCTGCAGCGGTTTCGGGAAATCAAACAGCACCACCTCCCCCTTCGTCGTGCGTGCCACCGTGCGCGGGCGGTCGTGCGGAAGTTCCAGGGTCTGGAAATTCTCCAGTTTGTTTTTCCAATAGTTGGAAAGTTCCTTCGACTGCCCGGCTTCGAACGAACTCCGCTGCCAGACCGCGTAGTCGCCATAGCGGATTTTCAATTCCGGCAGCTCCGCTGGCCGGCCCTCCACCGCCGCGCTGTAGAGTTCCTGCAGTTCGGACATGAAATTGCCGCCGGACCAGCCGTCGGCGATGATATGATGGATTTTCCAGATCATATCGAACTGCGCTTCGGCGGTCTGGTAGAGCTTGACGTTCCACAGCGGCCCTTTCCTGATGTCAATCGGCGCAGCAGCCTCTTCACGCTGCTGCCGCTTGATTTCGGCCTCGCGCCCGCGGGTATCGATCAGCGGCACTTCGACCGGCGTGAATGGCGCAACCACGCGCATCGGCTCATCGTTTTCAAACTTATAGGTGCTGCGCAGCACATCATGCCGCCGCACAATGGTGTCCACACACGAACGGAACAGGTCCACATCCAGCGCGCCATCGATGGTATAGCCCCAGACAATGTTGTAGATCGACGCGCCGTC
>JAIPIO010000128.1 GCA_021734595.1 Kiritimatiellales bacterium
GGCGCTCGGGCAGAAGCTGGACCAGACCCTGCTCGACCTGAACCTGCCGGTTTTTAATAAAATCGTTGCTGCGGCCAGTACGTCAAGCCGCGTCATGATTGCCAGCGGCGATATGATTATCCGCTCCGATGCCGAGCTGCCGCAACTGCCGGATGCCGACATCGTATTTTTCGGCCTGTGGGCCAAGCCCGAAAGCGCCCGCGATTTCGGTGTCATGTTCTGCGACCGCGAGGCGCCGGAAAAACTGGTGACCTTTCTACAGAAACCATCGCCGGACGTAATCCGCGAGCGATCGAAAAAGCAACTGTTCATGATCGATATCGGCGTGTGGCTGCTCAGTGAACGGGCGGTGGATTGTCTGATGAACAAATGCGGGTGGACGAAGAAGAACCAGACTTTTCCCGAAGATACGCCGAATGTCTACGACCTCTACGGAAAATGGGCGCTGCACCTGGGCTCGGAGCCGGTAGAGGAGGATTGTGAGGTCGGCGGGCTGCCCACGGCGGTGGTGACGCTGCCGCAGGGCGGGTTCTATCATTTCGGCACCAGTAGCGACATGACCCAGTCGCTGTACGAACTGCAGAATCTGGTGACGGACCAAACCAAGCTTGGTGCGGTTTCGACGCTGGCGCAGCCGCGCCAGTTTATCCAGAATGCCGTGTTCCAGGCGCCGTTGCGCCGGGAGGAGAACCATTCCCTGTGGGTGGAAAATAGTTTTATTCCGGCCTCTTGGAAGATCGCCAGCCGGAATGTCCTGACCGGCATTCCTGAAAACGACTGGACGCTGGAGCTCGAAGACGGGGTCTGCCTCGATTTGGTGCCGGTGGAGGAAACCGAGCTCTGCATCCGCCCGTACGGATATGCCGATGCGTTCCGCGGCGCGGTCGGCGATTCCGGCACGCAGTGGATCAACCGCCCGCTGGGGGATTGGCTGGCCGCCCGCAAGATCAGTCTCGCCGACGCAGGCATCGATCCGGCGACGGATATCCAGACGGCGCCGCTTTTCCCGGTGCCGGAAACAATCGATCCGGCCTTTATCCAATGGATGTTTGCGGCGGAGCCGGAAGAGAGCGATGTTTGGCGCAGCCTGTGGCTGGAATCTCGGCGGCTGTCGGCGCGCGAGCTGGGACGGCAGGTCAATCTGGGACGGCTCTACGCGCAGCGCAACGCCCTGCGGGAAACCGCGCTGCCGCTGATGGCGCGCAACTGCGAACAGAGCATATTCTATAAGCTCGACCTGGAAAATACCGCCAAGCGTTATGCGGCCAGCCCGTTTGACCTGCCCGCTGAGCTGGATATTTCCAGCCTTCGGAACCCGATGATCGCGGTGCACGACCGCATGTTCCGCGCCGCCGTGCTGCGCCGCCGTGGCGATGAAAGCTGGCGGGATCTTGAAAAGGAGACCTTCGGCATTCTGCGCGACCTGATTGTACGGCGCTTCATCGGGCAGCCATCGGTGCCGGCCTGTACTCTGCTCGATGACCAGATTGTCTGGGGTCGCAGTCCGATCCGGCTCGACTTTGCCGGCGGATGGACCGATACGCCGCCCTACTGCCTGGAGCATGGCGGCCAGGTGCTGAATATCGCCATCGACCTGAACGGACAGCCGCCGATCCAAGTGTATGCGCGCCGCACAGCCGAACATGAACTGGTGATCCGCTCGATCGACTTGGGGTTGGAAGAACGGCTGAAAACCTACGAAGACGTGCGGGCCTACGACAAGCTCGGCAGCGGCTTCACGGTGGCGCGCGCGGCCTTTGCACTGGTCGGGTTCCATCCGGATTTCAACGGCGGCGCTTTCCAATCATTGGAAGAACAGCTCCAGGCATTGGGAGGCGGCGTCGAGATCACCATGCTGGCGGCCATTCCGAAAGGATCGGGTCTGGGGACCAGCAGTATTCTGGCCGCCACCATCCTTGGCGTGTTGTCGGATTTCGGCGGCCTGAACTGGGATAAGGTTGAGTTGGCGCAACGCACGCTGGCGCTGGAGCAGATGCTCACCAGCGGCGGTGGATGGCAGGATCAGGTGGGCGGACTGTTTCACGGCGTGAAGCTGGTGGAAACCACGCCCGGTCTGGAGCAGGTGCCGGTGGTCCGCTGGCTGCCCGGCTCGTTCTTCTCCGCCAGCGCTGCGGGATCGGGCATGCTGCTCTACTACACCGGCATTACCCGTGTTGCGAACGACATCCTGGGTGAGATTGTGCGCGGCATTTTCCTCAATTCCAGCCGCCGGCTCGCCACGCTGAAGGCGATTGGCGACAACGCGGCATTCTGCTACGACGTGATCCAGCGCAACGACCGCGACGGATTCGCCGAGGCGATCCGCCGGAGCTGGCAACTGAACAACGAACTTGATTCCGGGACGAACACGCCCGAAGTGCAGCGCATTCTTGATGCGGCCGGCGACGATCTGTCGGCGGCCAAGCTTCTGGGGGCCGGTGGCGGCGGATACCTGTTTATGATGGCCCGCGATGCGGATGCGGCCGGTCGGATCAGACACAGCCTGGGAAAAAATCCGCCCAACAGTGGCGCGCGGTTTGTCGATTTTAGCCTCTCTGAAACGGGGCTGCAGATCACACGTAGCTGAACGGAAAAAATTTTATGAAACGTTCCGCATGGCTATCTCTTGCATTGCTGGTTCCGGCACCCTCCATCGGCGTGCTGTTCGGCATGATCCTGTATCCAGGTAGCGCGGCGGGGCAAGGCATCTTCATGTTTTCCAAGGTCTGGATACTTCTGCTGCCGGCACTCTGGCTGCTGCTGGTGGAAAAGGACAAGCCGCGGTTTGGGAAAACCGGAAAGGATGGGTTCCGGGTGGGACTGCTGACCGGTCTGGCGATCAGCGCATTTGTTCTGGCGGCGTCTTTTTTAACGAGCAGCTATCTGATTGATGCGGATTTTTTCAAGGAAATGATGGGGCAGATCGGGCTCAACCGCAAGGCTGTGTACATCGGCGGCGCGGTCTACTGGACTTGCGTGAACTCGGTGCTGGAGGAATATGTCTGGCGCTGGTTTGTGGTGCGCCAGTGCATGAAGCTGATGAAACCTTCCCGAGCCGTTGTCGTTTCCGCACTGTTTTTCACGCTGCATCACATCCTGGCCATGCAGGTTTATTTCAACCCGGCGCTGACGGCCATTTGCACGGTGGGCATATTTATCGGCGGCGCGCTCTGGTCGTGGATGTTTACGCGATACGGCACCATCTGGCCCGGCTGGCTTTCCCACGCGCTGGTGGATGCCGCGATCTTTATAAGCGGCTATCTGCTGCTTTTTTCTTAAAGGCCTTGACCAGCACTTCCGATCCCGCGCCGCAGGAGATGATCGAGCGCATGGCGTCTTCGATGGATACCTCCACGGGATGGACGTACTCAGCATCCAGATGGAAGATCTGGCCCGTGGTCGGGTTGGGGCCGGTCGGGATGAACACGGTGAAACTGCCGTCCTCATGTTTATCGGTGATGAACGCGGTGGCTTTGGTGTCGTTCTCAAACATCCGCACCAGTGCCACCGAGGAAAAGGGCGACTGCTTTCTGCCGACAAACTGGTTTACCGTCTCTTTGATCAGTTTGTAGCCGGGCGCTTTCACCAACAGGCTGGACTCTGTTTTCTCATATAGTATCCGTCCCAATTTGGTGCGCACAAACAGCCCGACCAGGAAGCAGGCTCCAACGATCACTGCGATTACGATCAGGTCCGCGACCAGACCGGGGAGCGGGGTGTTGGTCACCACCAGGTCGGTCAGTGGCTTGATGGCGCTGGTAACGAAGCCGAACAGCCATTTTAGTGCCAGCAGGAAAATGGTCAGCGGGAGGATTACGACCAGTCCGCCGATAATGGTGGTTCTGATAAATTGCCGGATACGCTTCATGGTCAGGCTCTTTCCCTATTCGATAAATACAACGCTATTCGCCGCAGGCAACGCGCACCGTCGCCTGCGTATACTGCGAAACGGATAGTAGGCAGGTTTCCAATCGCTGGAAAGCTGAAAATACCATCGACGCGCGGCGCATAAAAAAGTAGAGAAAAGCCATGAAAATTCTACTGAATGAACGGCCGCTGGAAATCGAATACGGAACCTGCCTGTGGCAATTGCGGGAAAGCGTGAAGCCGGAGGCCGACGTGACCATCTATAACGGGGCCGCCGTCGGTGATGATGTGCCGTTGGCCGAAGGGGACCGCGTGACGCTGATCCGTCGTGGCGAAGTGCCGGCCGCGGATGAGCTCGAAGCGCTGATGGCCGCGCGCCACACGCCGGGCGTTCATGAAAAAATAAAGACCGCGGTGGTCGGCATCGCGGGATTAGGCGGGCTGGGATCGGCCATTGCGGTCGCGTTGGCGCGCATCGGGATCGGTCGGCTCATACTGGCCGACTTTGACGTCGTCGAACCGAGCAACCTCAACCGCCAGCAATATTTCATCGACCAGCTCGGTCTGCCGAAAACCGATGCGCTCCGGGCCAACCTCGAACGGATCAATCCCTATGTCCGCTGTGAAACGCACACCATCATGCTGACTCCCGAAAACATTCCCTCAACCTATGCCGGTGTGGATGTCATGGTCGAAGCTTTCGACCGCGCCGACCAGAAGGCCATGCTGATACAGACGTTTGGTTCCGTTTTCCCCGATACGCCCATCGTTGCCGCTTCCGGCATGGCCGGCTACGGCCCCGCCGAAACGATCGGCGTTCATCGGCCCGGCAAAAACGTGTTTATTGTCGGCGACCACGAAACCGCCGCCGCGCCCGGATGCGGGCTGATGGCCCCGCGCGTCGGCGTGGCCGCCCACATGCAGGCCAACACAGTGCTGCGCATTCTGCTGGGCGAGGAATAGATTTCCAGACACTGGAAAACCAGTTCCAATGGTTGGAAACTAGAACGCGGATGAGAGGAAGAAAACGCCGAGGCCGACCATGGCCGCTCCGCAAACAATAAAAACCACCCGGTAGATGACCGGCGCGCAGAACCGCCGCCCGGCGGTGACGCTGAAGGAGACGAAGCAGTACCACACCAAATCGGCCATAATGTGCCCCAGATAGAAGCTGAGCAGGCCGATTAGTCCGTACTGGAGCGACTGGGTCACAAACCCCAGTCCGATCGTGGCCCACCAGATGATCCAGTAGGGATTCGAGATGCTCAGCAGGATGCCGGCTGTAACGGGATTGCGCAGTGCGCTGGAAGTGTTGCCCTCCGCCCGCATGGCCTCATCGGTGGTTTTGCGGTTGGTGGCCACCATGTGCCCGCCCATGCCCAGCAGGACGATGCCACCAACGACCGAAAAAAACCGAGCGACTATGGGCTGTTCAAAGAAGGGACCCAGTCCGGCAACGATCAGGATCAGCAGAATGATTTCCAGGATGGCGTGCCCCAGCACAATCAGCGGCCCGGCCTTGAAACCGCGCTTCAATGTTTCGCTGATGGTTACCGTCAGCACCGGGCCTGGTGCCATCGCGCCGGAAAGTCCGACCACAAACGCGCCCGCAAAAATTGTCAGCAGAGAAACCATGCGCTATAGCTTACCGGGTAACCTCTGAACGTCGAGGCCAATCAGGAGAAATGCCATGAAGCAAAATCTATACGAGGGGATTCCGGAAGAGCTCCCCGGGGAACTATCCAGCGTGCTGGAGCAGAGCGAAAGTGTGAAGATTGAACGTATTGTTTCCGACGGGCATGCATCGCCGGAAGGATTCTGGTACGACCAGCCGCGGAACGAATGGGTATTGCTCGTCAGCGGGTCCGCGGTGTTGTCAGTCGAGCAGGAAGGGGAGGTGTCGCGGGTTGACCTCGCGCCCGGCGATCATCTCCTCATTCCCGCCCATCGGCGCCACCGCGTCGAATCCACCGCCGCCACCGAAAAAACCGTCTGGCTTGCGGTGCATTTTTGAGTACGATGTGCCCCATGAAAACAGCCCGGTATAAAATCAACGAGTTGGAAATCCTGGCGATCCCGGTGCTGCACGATAATTTTGTTTATCTGGTATGCCGGGACGGTCGCGCGGTGCTGATCGACGCCGGGGAGGCGGAGGCGGTTTTCCGAACATTGGAAACTTTTCCCCAGCCCTTGGACCAGGTGCTGATTACCCACAACCACCACGACCACACCGGCTGCTGCCGCCGAATCCAGGACCGGCTGAACGTACCCGTCATGAATCCGGGAATCGATGCTAAAGCGATTCAGGTGCTGGGGACGACGTGCAGCATCATCTCGACCCCCGGGCATACCCGGATTCACAAGGTTTACCACTTCCCGGAGCAGGCGGTGCTGTTTGCGGGCGACACGCTCATCAACGGCGCCTGCGGACGGATTCTCGACGGAACCGCCGAACAGCTTTTTTCCAGCCTTTGGAAAATCAGGGAACTGCCAGATGAAACCCGTATTTTCGGCGGGCACGACTACCTTGAAGAAAACATGAATTTCGCGCTGTCGGTCGCGCCGGACAACGCGCATGTGAAAGCACGCCTCGAACTCTACCGAACCGATCCCGCCGCCGCCATCTTCGCCACGTTGGCCGAGGAAAAGAAAACCAACCCGTTCTTGTGCGTAGATACGGTTGAGGAACTGGCCGAGCTGCGCCGCAGGAAGGATTCCTTCTGATCTCTGGGAAAGATGACTCTGGGTATAGATTGCTCCTTAGCATGCTGGAATCGCTCGAGATATTAGAGCAGTCTTTTTCTTTTCTTTGACACCTTTTCTATCCACTAAGGTTGAACGACCTCAAAACCATTGGGACGAATCTTGAATCACCAAAAATACCCAAATGCTAAGACTGCTTCCCTGCGGACATCACCCCGCCATACCTGAAACAAATCCCCAAAATCAGGGTTGATTAAAGCGGATACCATGTCCCCTTTCTCCTGCGATTCTCAATCTTCGCCGACCTCAAATAGTCGGTAGAGGCGCGTGGCATCGATCACGGGATCCGAATAGATCCGGCCGCCATCGGTTAAGGTGCGGTATTCGCGGGTAATCGGCACCCAAGAGCCTTCGATGAGATCAGTGGTGTACTGAAGCTCGAGAACTGTCGTCGGCATGCAATTATTCGCAACGATAGATACCGCTGGGGCGATGGTCACATGGGGGGTGGATTCAATAATGGTTTCGGTATCCGGCCCGGGAATACCATCGTATTCGTTTCCACTCAGGTCTTCAGTGGTCCCGTGTTTGAATCGCCAATAGCCTATCAGTCCCTCTTCGTCGCCGGAGAGCGGCCGTCGTTTGAAGGCATTGATTTCCTCCGGCGTGAGTTTTCGCGACCAGAATTGAATTTCGTCGAGCATCCCGTGGAAGTAATATTCATACCCGGGAGTTGGATCGGTCATGCTATCATTTCCGATATGCAAGTCGACCGTATTGGCTAGACCCGGCGTGAGGATATTGGGGACTTCCGCATCGTACTTCCCATTTATGTAGATTACCGCGACTTGAGCCTCCACGTCGTGCACCATAGCGACATGCGTCCATCGATGAAGGGGGATGTCGCTGGTGGACACGACGGCCGGGTTGAGTCCGCCTTTAACTTGGTAATAAAACTTTTTTGACACCCATGGCCATGCCGTGCCGCCGACGCTTAGCACATAACCCTCGACATCGGTCGGAGTCCCTGTTCGTTTAAAGACAATGGGAGAATTATACTGGGCATAAGATTCCAGGTAGATCCATGCGCAGAATGAGAAGTTGTTGGTGGAAAGACGGAGAGGGACAGTGTCGGGCACTGTTACGAAATCGTCCACTCCGTCGAGCACCAAAGCGTGATTTCGATTGATTTGGCCGTGTCCTGATAGCGGCAGTGCCACGCAAAGGATACCAATCAAGGGTAACATCAAATACGTAATATATTTCATAACTACATATGATAGTTGT
Organism: Kiritimatiellales bacterium; assembly: GCA_021734595.1. Taxonomy (GTDB): domain Bacteria; phylum Verrucomicrobiota; class Kiritimatiellia; order Kiritimatiellales; family Pontiellaceae; genus JAIPIO01. Next base: position 7,858 of record JAIPIO010000128.1, read on the forward strand.
TATATATGAACTTGTCAATTGATTGGGTGGCGCTTTTTAGGCAATACGGGCACTTGCCTTAAGAGTTCGCGCTTACGGTCGATCCCGACAATGCCGAGGTCTAGGCGCGCCTTGACTTCTACCGTGCCGATCTCGCCGCCGCGATCTTCGCCATCCTCGCCGAGGAAAAGCAAAGCAATCCCTTCCTGCGCGTCGATACGGTTGAGGAACTGGTCGAGTTGCGCCGCAGAAAGGATGTGTTTTAACGCTTTCCTGGAGGGACGGGTTCCACCCCGTCCGCAGCCGACGTGGAAGTCGGCCCTCTCATTCACGGATTAAACAGCGGGAAGAGAACGTCGTACTGCTCCAGCAGTGCCTGGGGCATGACGCGGGTGCCGGAGAGGACCGGCATAAAGTTGGTGTCGCCCGTCCAGCGCGGGACAATGTGCTGATGGACGTGGTCCTTCAGTCCCGCACCCGCGGCCTCGCCGAGGTTGTAGCCGAGGTTCAGCCCATCCGGCTTGAGCTCCGCCTTTAGGATTTCCACGGCTTCGATGGTCAGGTCCGCCATTTCCAGCCGCTCCTCGGGGGTCATGTCCTTCAGGTGCTCCAGGTGGCGGTAGGGGGTCACCATCAGGTGGCCGCTGGTGTAGGGATAGCGGTTCATCACCACGGCGCAGGTTTTGCCGCGCCGGAGGACCAAATTGTCGCGGTCGTTGTCCTCGCCGAACATCTTGCAGAGAAAACAGCCGCCGTCCTTGTCGCCCAGGATGTATTCAATGCGCCAGGGTGCCCAGATTGTCTTTTTCATGCTTCACCACGTTTTCTGTTTTAAACGTCCGCATTAAATCATATTCTCCAGCGATTGGAAGAGGAAGAATCAAATGGCGGAACAGAAGAACGTTTATCTTTATTGCGGATCCGACGAATATGTCGTCGGGCACAATGCAAAGCAGAAAGTCGATGCCATCTGCCCGGCGCAGGAGCAGTCGCTCTCGCTGGAAGTGCTCGACGGCAGTGCGTCCAAAATCGACGAGGCCGTGGAGGTGCTCAACGGCTGTATTGAGGCGTTCCGCACGGTCGGGCTTTTCGGCGGGCAAAAGGTCGTCTGGCTACGTGCGGTCAATTTTTTCTCCAGTCAAGTGATCATGAAAAACGAGCAGGTGAAGCGGTTGGTTGGCTACCTGACGGACGACATAAAAAAAGGGCTGGCACCCGACCAGTTCCTGGTTATCAGCGCCAGCGGCATCGATAAACGCTCCGCCTTCTACAAGGCGATCAAAGAAAGCGGCGAGATCGCTGAATACAACATCCCCGAGCGCGACTATGAAGCGCGGCCCCTCGCCATCGAGCGTACCGCAAAGCTTCTGAAGCGCGAAGGATTCGCCATCACCAACGATGCCTTGGACGCCTTCATCGGCCAGGTCGGTTACGACACGCGGATGATCGTCAATGAAGTCGAAAAACTCATTCTCTACAAAGGCGCTGAGAAGCAGATTGTGATTGAGGACATTCATGCGATCACCTCCGCCGCCGGCGAGGCCATCTCGTGGGATTTTGCCGACGCCGTGGCCGGACGGCAGCTTGGCAGCGCCATTCGGCTCTTCCGCCAGCTTCTTTTCCAGAAGGAAAGCCCCGTGCGGCTGATCATCTCGGTGGAAAGCCTGTTCCAGAACCTGCTCCAGTTCCGCGAATACATGGATGCCGGCTGGCTGCGGATGGACGGCAACCGCGTTTCATGGACCAGCGACCCCGAAGCGGAACTCTACTTTTCCGAAATGCCCAACGACCCGCGCAAGATGCACTGGTACCGCGCCTCCAAGCTGGCCAAGCAGGCGCAGCCCTATTCCGCGAAAGCGCTGGCGGCCCGCAAGCGCCTGGCGGTTGAAACGCACGAACGCATGCTTTCCGAGGGAACGATTCCCCATGAATTGATGTTTGAAACCCTGTTGGCCCGGCTCTGCGCCCCGAAACGGCGCCGCGCCTGATTTTCCAATGGTTGGAATATTGTTTCCAACCATTGGAAGAATTTGAGATAAAATTTCCAACCATTGGAAAAATGATATGAACGAAACATTTGCAGACAGACTCGAAAAAGTGCGGCGACGGATTACCGACGCCTGCGAACAGGCCGGACGTCCGGCGGACAGCGTCAAACTGCTAGCGGTGTCGAAGACCCGTCCGCCGGAAGCCGTGCGCGAAGCCGTGGAATGCGGACTGACCCTGTTCGGCGAAAACCGGGTGCAGGAGGCGCAGAACAAGATTCCACTCTGCCCCGACCATCTCGAATGGCATCTGATCGGCCACCTACAGAGCAACAAGGCCAAAGTGGCGGTGAAGTTCTTTAAAATGATTCATTCCATCGATTCGCTGCACCTGCTCGAAGCGGTCGAGAGCCACGCGGCGACGACCCTGCCGATCCTGTTGCAGGTAAACGTTTCCGGCGAGGCCGCCAAGTTTGGGATGAAGCCCGAAGAGGTTGCCGGAGTGATCGATGCCGCCAACCAGATGCGGCATGTCGAAGTGCATGGGCTGATGACCATCCCGCCGTTTTCTCCAGACCCGGAAAAAACACGGGAGCATTTTTCCAACCTTCGGAAACTGCGCGACCGCCTGCAGGACGAAACCGGCACGCCGCTGCCGGAGCTTTCCATGGGGATGTCGCACGACCTGGAGGTGGCGATTGAAGAGGGCAGCACCTGGGTGCGGATCGGCACGGATTTGTTTGGATCACGAAACTGACAACCTTGCATCTAACTCCCACGATCGTGGGAGTTAGATGCAAGGTCGTGGAGGAAGAATGCCATGAAAATTACATTTATTGGAGCGGGAAATATGGCGGAGGCGCTGGTTTCCGGGATTATCGGTAAGAAGGTCAGCTCGTCGGACAAGCTGACGGTCACGGATATTTCGGTGGAGCGGCTGGAATATTTTTCGGGAAAGTTCGGGGTCGGCACGTCGGCGGAGAATGCCGCAGTGGTGGCGCAGGCCGACGTGGTGGTTCTGTCGGTAAAGCCTCAGGTTTTTCCGGTGGTCTGGCCGGAGATTTCCGGCGCGCTGAAGCCCGATGCCTTGGTGATCAGCATTATGGCGGGGATTCCTTCCGCGAAGATTGCCGGTGGCAAACCGATCCGCGTGGTGCGGGTGATGCCGAATACGCCGTCGCTGGTGGGCGAGGGTGCGGCGGGCATCGCGCCGGGCGAGTTTGCGACGGACGCGGATGTAAAGGTGGCGGAAACGCTG
>JAIPIO010000129.1 GCA_021734595.1 Kiritimatiellales bacterium
GCCATGTCGCCCGTTAAGTGTCCACTCGCAAGACGCACCCTTGTCCTTGCTCGCTTGCCTTTTAGTTTTGTTTGCGGGTTGCTTCGATTCTTTTTTACACGAGGTCTGTTCGAAACAACCGTTTCCATGAAACAAATCATAGTAGTTGCCGAACATCTCCATCCGCTCTTGCGTGGTCATGCGAGCCTGAGGTTGAGATTGTAGAAAGCAAGGGATTCCCAGCGAGGGGAGCTGATGGCAAAGAAAAGTACGCCACATGGTTTTCCCAATAACAACGATCCTTTCCGGGTTGGCTTCAGCAATTAGTGCCGAAACATAGGGCCAACTCTTTTGCATACATGCTTGATACATGCCGCCCGGCAAATGGGTTTTGGGGTAAAGTGCCGCCAAGCTTGCATCCAGCAACCAGATCCCCAGGGCTTTCATTTCCCGCAAAATCTCCAGCTTGTTCTGGATACGGTCATCCAAGTTTCGCGTTTTTGTTTTACGTATCGACACAAAATCCGAGGTGCTTTCAACGCGATGCAGGCCACTGTAGAAGATTTCCCAGAACTGCCGCGTCCCGAAATTCGATTCAAGACACTGCGACAACAATTCGTTTTCGCCATACCCCAAGCAGTAGACCAATTTCACGAACGAGTCCGGAATGGGGTCGTCGGTGAAACGCGAGTGTTGAACCCGAATGCTCATCTCGTCCAGCTTGGTAAACACATGGGATTCGGCAAATAGAACAACCTTTACATTCTCGGGTCGCCAATATTTCCTTAGATCGTCGGCATTGCGCCATGACTCGAAGGGCTCGATCCGCTCCCCAAACTCTTTGCGCAAGTCCTCCCAGATCAACCGTAAAGAAAGTGTCATTTCCCGGAGCCTCCAGCAAGGCACTCCAAAAAATCCACGGGAGAGAGGATATCGATTCCATTCCAGGACTGGAGATTCAACAGATGCTTGTCGCCGGATACAATGCAATCGGCCATGGCGGCATCCGCCGCTTCCAGGATCCGGTTGTCGGACGGATCGTCCTTGATCACGTCCACATGCTGCACGGGTGCAACCAGCAGGGACATCTCTGAAAAAACATCGATGGCTTGGGTTACTTGTTCCGGGGATAAACCAAACTTGGGGCGAACCAAAACATTTTTCGCTTCAGCCAGTATTTCCAGACTGACGGCGTTTTCAACTTGGCCGCACGCAATCGAACGCAGGAGCTTCCGGGGGGTCCCATTGGAAAGCATGGCGGAAACCAGCACATTTGTATCGCAAACAATTTTCATTGCCCGTTCCGCACGGCAGCGATCTCAGCCTCGATATCCTTTTCCGTAAAGCCCTGTTTTTCACGCGCCGCATCCCCCATCGCAAATACGGCTTCCAAACGCTGCTGCCGCTTTATGTACATGCGCACAGCTTCGCGCAAGAGTTCTGATCGGCTGCGAGACTCGCGCTTTGCTTCCGCATCAATCTCGGCAAGCAACACATCCTGAAAGGAAATATTTACTGTTACATTCATTGGCGCCTCCTATATTGCAAATCCATATACAAATCTTGTATGTGATTGTCAATTGCGATTATTGCCGGTTCAAAGCGCTTTCTTGCCGCGATAGTTGAATAGGTCTTTGAACTCATACGACTCCGGCGCGGAGACGGTGTTCAGCGCCTCAAGGACCTTTTCCTGCATATGGATCGTAAGGCGGCGGCCTTTGCGCGCCTTCTGTACCTGTTTGTGATTAATGAATCCCGGTTTCGTCGCCGCCACCAGATCATGGTTCTTGATTTCCTTTTCCGTCATTATCGCGTCCAAAGGCTGGACACCTACATCCATGTCGCTCATCTGTTTTTCTCCACTAGAATATCCACTTCTTCCATAATCGCGTCCACCGAGTTCAGGTGCGCAAGTTGCATCAACAACCGCTTTTTATCAAACATCCCCTTCACATAATAGGGAATATGGGTGCGGAACTGGATGCACGCCAACTCTTCCGGCGTGTATTTATTCGGGCGGCTCGAACCCCTGTGCTTCAGTTCGTTCAGTTTCACCAGCCGCCGGAGGTGCTCCGCCATCATGTCGCGCCGCTCCTGCAGGGATGAAGGGGCAGACGCTGTCTGCCCGGGCGCACAGCGTGCGCCCCTCCAGTTGTCGTAAATCCGTTTAAAGATCCACGGGTTGCCAATGGCGCCGCGGGCAATCATTACCCCGTCCACGCCGGCCTGCTCCATCATCCGGCCCGCATCCTCCGGGGAGTTGACCCCGCCGTTTCCAATGATTGGAATCTTCAACGCCCGTTTCATCTCCGCCAGCTTTTCCCAGTCGGCGTCGCCGCCGTGGAAGTTTTTCGCATAGCGCGCATGCACGGCAAGCATATCCGCCCCGCTCTCCTCGACCACCTTGGCGATTTCGAGATGGCCCGGTGTTTGGCTGTTAAATCCGATGCGGGTCTTCACCGAAACCGGCAGCAACACCGCCTGCTTCACCTTTTCGACAATCTCCCCCATCAACGGCAGCTCCTTCATCAGCGCCGCCCCCGCCCCGCGCGACACCACCTTCTTCACCGGGCAGCCGCAGTTGATGTCGACCCAGTCGAACAGCCCGGTCTGCTCGACATATTTTGCGGCTTCGGCCATCGCCTGTGGATCGCGCCCGAAGATATGCCCGGCAATCGGATGCTCCCCCTGCCCCGTTTCCAATACCTGGAAGGTCTTCTCCGAATCGCGGCGGATACCCTCGGCGCTGGTCAGCTCCGAATAGACCGCCCCGGCGCCCTGCTCCAGGCAGAGCGTGCGCATCGCCGCGTCGGTGTACCCCGCCATCGGCGCGAGCATCACCGGGAAGGCGATCTCCACATTTCCAAATTTCAACGGTTTTACATTCATGCCATTTTCCAATGGTTGGAACTGATCGGCGGGAAACATAGCAGGATTTTCCAGCCATTGGAAAAACATTGGTCGAAACTTCCAATGGCTGGAAAAAGCCGCTAGAGTTTTTCCAAGGTCTGGAAAACGGGAGGATTGGCCATGCCATTGATCATTGTATTGTTTGTGGTGGTTTTCATCGTGGTGGCCGTGCTGGGCGCGCAGGCCGCCAAGAAACGGCGGGAGGCGATGGCCGTACTGGCGGCGAAACTGGACCTGCACTACACTGCGGAAAAGGACTACCAACTGGACAACCGCTATTCCTTTCTCGACAAGCTGCGGCAAGGCAGCAACCGCTACGCCTACAACATGATCAGCGGCAGCTACGAAGGCCATACGGTCATGGTGTTCGACTATCACTATGAAACCCACTCCACCGACTCCAAGGGACGGCGGCAGACGCACCACCACCATTTTTCCTTCTTTATCCTGACCCTGCCAAAATCCTTCCCCGAGCTGACTATCGGGAAAGAGCATTTCTTTTCCAAAATCGCCCAGGCCATCGGGTTTGACGACATCGACTTTGAGTCGCACGAGTTTTCACGGAAATTCACGGTGCGGTCGAAGGATAAAAAATTTGCCTACGATTTCTGCAACGCGCGGATGATTGAATACCTGCTCGCCAACCCCGATCTCGGCATTGAAGTCGACCAAAGCGCGCTGGCGATCGGATTTCCGTCCCGCCTGAAAGCGGAACAGATTGAGTACAACCTGAAACGGATGATCCATGTCCGCTCCCTGATGCCGGACTACCTGTTTGATTCCTAAGTACGGAGAAGCTGAGTGACAGACCCCAATATCACCTCTTTCGTCTTTGTAGCATTTTTTATTATATTGCTTTACGTCTATGGAACATATCACAAGCGCAAACATAAGCTTACAGGCGAGGAGGTGGCAGTAAAACTCGGGCTAAGCTTCTCTCCCGATATCACGAAAAAAATTCAGCCGAAACTTAAATTTATCAACCGCCTACAGTACGGCAAAAACCATCAGGCTCAGAAGGTCTTCCGAGGAAGGTATCAGCAAGAGAACGTGGTTATCTTTGACTTCTGCTATCTTTCCGATCTGGCAACGCCTAAAGACAACATACACGATCAATTCTGTTTCTTTACCTTGAGTTTGCCGCGATCTTTTCCCGAGGTGACTATCTACAAAGAAGGTTTGGTCTCAAAGATGGTTCAACTGGCTGGTAAAAATGACATCGATTTTGAATCCCATGAGTTCTCGCGCAAGTTCCGGGTGCGTTCAGATGATCCCAAGTTTGCCTACGATTTCTGCAATGCCCTGATGATTGATTATCTGCTTGAGAATACCGATCTGAGCATAGAGATAGATCGGAACATTCTATGTGTCAGCTTTAATAAACCACTCGACTTGGAAACAGTGGAGTTTAACCTTAAGCGGTTGCTGAAGATTCGCTCCCTGATGCCGGACTACCTGTTTGATTCCTGAACCACAGATACACCTAGCGAGGCAGAGCCACAACCAAACTTTAGACCGGATAACAGGATGATCATGATGCAGAAACCAAAGAGTTTATCATGTTGCTCAATTCCCTTTTTCCCAAGACATTAAATGAATCGCCCTAATTGGAGAGGAAGCAATGAAAATAAATCTGGATTTGTGATGAACAGGATTATAATCAATCTGGTTGATCCTGTTATCCGGTCAAAACCATAACTGCATTTGATATTTATTAGTGAAAATTAGTGCGGATTAGTGGTTTGATTTATCTTATCCTGTCGAAAACCGAGGTGCTGAAATGATATTGATTATCGCTGTTGCCATCATCCTGATTCCGGTCATCTTTGTGATTGCCACCTACAATACGCTAGTGGCGCTGAAAAACCATATCCGCGAGGCGTGGGGCAACATCGATACGGAACTCAAGCGGCGCTACGACCTGATTCCCAACCTGGTGGCAACAGTCAAGGGCTACGCGGCACACGAGCGCGAAACGCTGGAGCGGGTGATCGAGCTACGTAATCAGTGCGCGGACGACCACGGCAGCGTCGGCCACCAGGAAGGCACCGAAAAGCAGCTCGTCGGCGCAATGCAGAAGCTGCTGGCGGTGGCGGAAGCCTACCCCGACCTGAAGGCCGACAAGCACTATCTGGAATTGCAGAAGGAGCTGGTCAACACCGAAGACCGCATCCAAGCGGCGCGGCGCTTTTACAACGGCAACGTGCGCGACTATAAAAACAAGTGCGAAGTATTCCCGAGCAACCTGATCGCCGGCATGTTCGGATTCGAAGTCCACGACTTCTTTAACGTCGATTCCGCCGTCCGCGAGGTACCAACCATGAAAGACACTTTCAACCATTAGGAGAACACCGATGAAAAGTCCGCCGAAAGCCTATGAAAACATTCCGTTTCTAAATAGCGATGCCTGCCGTCCTGTGCGCCTCCAGTTGGAATACCTCCATCCGGAAGTGACGATGGAGGAGCAGGGGGTGAAATCCACCATCGTGCTTTTCGGCAGCGCGCGGATTCCGGGACCCGAACACGCTGCCGCGTGCAAGAACCCCAAGCTCGCCGCATTGGTGCCATACTACGAAGAGGCCCGCAAACTGGCGGCCATGGTCAGCACCAGCTGCCAGACCAACCACGAATGCGAATATGTCATCATCACCGGCGGCGGCGGCGGCATCATGGAGGCGGGCAACCGCGGCGCGCACGAGGTCGGCTGCAAATCCATCTCGCTCAACATTACCCTGCCGCACGAGCAGGAACCCAACCCCTACGTCACCGAAGGGCTGTGTTTCGAGTTCCGCTACTTCCACATGCGCAAGATGCACTTCCTCTCGCGAGCCAAAGCGGTCGTTATTTTCCCCGGCGGCTTCGGCACCTTCGACGAACTCTTCGAGGCGCTCACCCTGATCCAGACCGGCAAAATCGATCCGATGCCGGTCATTCTCTTTGGAACCGAACATTGGAAACGGCTGATCGACTGGGACTATCTCGCCGAATGCGGTCTCATCAGCCCCGGCGACCTTGACCTGCTCACCTTCTGCGACACGGTCGAAGATGCCTGGAAGGCCATCACGGATTATTACGCCTAGCCTGAAATATTCATGCGATGCATGAAAATTCACTTTCGCCACAGGCGAAAGCCGTGATTTTTCGCGAACAAACGGGGCCGGTCACGTTTGCGGAATGTAGAAGCATTCCGCATCACGTCTAGGACTCACATTTTATGCAATTTGTAAATCCGATTGACAAATTGCATAATTCTGGCAGGGTGGCCCCATGATTAAACGGCACTTAGAAAAAAAGCTCCGGCAGTGGGCCGGGCAGTATCCGGTGGTCACGGTGACCGGCCCGCGGCAATCCGGCAAAACCACGCTTTGCAAGGCGGTGTTTGCCGACAAACCGTACCTTTCGCTGGAGGATCTGGACAACCGCAGTTTCGCCAGCCAAGACCCGCGCGGCTTTCTCAGCGAAATCCCAGACGGCGCGGTACTGGACGAAATCCAATATGCGCCACAGCTGCTTTCATACATTCAAACCCTGGTTGATGAACAGAACCAGCCGGGTATGTTTATCCTCACCGGCTCGCGGCAGTTTGAAATGATGGAACCGGTTGCCCAGTCGCTGGCGGGCCGTACGGCTGTCGCACGGCTGCTGCCGTTTTCGTATGCCGAACTTTACGGAAAAGAAAAACCGGCATCCGTTAACCACATGCTGTATGCGGGTTTCTACCCGCGCATCCACGACCAACAGCTCAACCCCACGGAGGCGCTCTCCTTCTACACCTCCACCTATGTCGAGCGCGACGTGCGCCAGCTCCTGGCCGTCAGCGATCTGGACCGCTTTGAAACCTTCCTGCAGCTGTGCGCCGGCCGCACCGGCCAGCTGCTGAATATGCACTCGCTGGGCGGGGAGTGCGGCGTCTCCCACAACACGATAAAAAGCTGGCTTTCGGTCCTGCAGGCCAGCGGTATCATCAGGCTTCTGCGGCCCTGGCACGCCAACATCGGCAAACGGCTGGTAAAAAGTCCCAAACTCTATTTTCTGGATACCGGTCTGGCCTGCTTCCTCCTCGGCATCCACAAACCCGAACACCTGACAGGACATCCGCTGCGCGGCGAGCTGTTTGAGACCTTTGCCGTGGCGGAAGCCATCAAGCAACGCGTCCATGCGGGACTTGACGAACGCCTCTGGTTTTACCGCGACAGCAACGGCAACGAGGTGGATCTGCTTGCCGGCAACGAAGCGGCGCTTTCCGCATGGGAAATAAAATCCGCCATGACCGTTTCCTCTGATTTCTTCAAAGGGCTGACCGTACTGGCAAAAAATATTCCCGCCCTGGGTTCAAAATCCATCATCTACTGCGGAGACCGGAAAACCAAACGGAACGATGTAACCCTTATCCCTTGGCACGCCATCGGAAAGATCTTCATTCCATAGCCCCATCCGCGAAAACCCCGAAGTCAGCCTGGCCGCGGATTAAGGACCGAACCACCAACTCGACAAGTCACACGAAATCGGATCCATACCGCACGGTTTCTTGTCCGCCGCAACCTTGGCGCAGGAGGAAGCCGGTCTGCTACTTCAAAGGCTGGAAAAAGTTCCTGTATCTGCAACAGGAAATATATATTTAAAGCGTGCAAACAAACTCAGCAATAACGCGAAACTCATTCTCATCCTCAACGTGTTCAATGACAATTGGTTCATAATCTGGATTTATTGGACAGAGAGTAATGTTAACATGCAACGGAACGCCGTCCTCACCATAAACCCTCTCGCTTTGGTAGCGTTTCACGGTAAACTGTCCATTGCTATCAGCACCATTGATGTCACGATGCTTCACGAGCATAATGCGACCATTGCGGGATCCAGCCAAAGCAGAGCCTCGACGAAAAATACAAATGTCACCATCAGATATTTTGGGTTCCATGGAGCAACCCGTTATCCGCATAGCAAAGAAGTCCTGAGTAATGCGTATATCGTCAACAGCTATCCATTCCGCATGTTCATCTTCGATGTATTGGTCTAAGTCGAATTTGCCGGCGGTTGCTGCATAGGGATAAAATGGAATACAGGTTATAAAGCGTTCTTCCAGAGCAGGAAATTCAATGATTTTTGGATCCGTCTTTTCCGCAGGGCAGGCAGGATGCCTGCGGTACGTATCGCCATCATCTTGACGGTCTTGCTTCGCGCCCATCCGAACATCGATTTCACAAACAGTAGAAGTACCAACTGCAAAATCAGACGGCAAATCCCAGCGGGCAACACCGCGTTGAACGGCGGTTACTTCGACCGCTTCGGCAAAGGTGGAGAAAAGACGGTTCTCCCAGTTAGATCGGTCAACGCTGGCACCCATGAATTTTTGAGCCTCGTATTCAAACCGGGCAGGAAACTCTTCACTAATTTTAGTCCAGTAATCAACAACGCACGTTTTTCTGCGTCTCACCAATTCGCGTGACGGCAGGCGATCCTTCTTCTGTCCGTTAACTGCTGAGTCAGTCGGCAGCAAATTCCAAAGGTCATTGTTTTTCCAGAGCGAAAATGGAATGGCATGATCCAAATCAAAACTGTTCTCAATCGGCTTATCTGACCAGACGCAAACTTTGTTTTTCAGATTGTCATAAAACGTTCGCGCCGCACCGACATCACGTTCGGCAACTGGGCTGGTCAGGAGACATTCAATGACCATACTCGGTTTGATTTCCCCTTTTGAAATTTTGGCGGTAAGCTCTGCCCATCGCAAAACCGTTGCATCCTGAATCCAAGTACCCATCAGCGACAGCTCTTTCCAGATATCGCTACCGATCAAAACCGCTTTATCAACGGTGCTGTATTCGAAAACAGGATTGCTGCTTCCGCCAGCGTGTTTTACCGGCCCAACCTTAATCGTATTCTTCAGCTTACTAAGCAACTGACTTGAAAGCTTTTTTGCATCAACACTCAACGCCCGATTTCGATAATCCAGCGTATATGCGGACAACCCTCCCCTGCCCCTGTAGAAATCTACCAACGCTTTCATCTGCTTTCTAAAAGCAATTGCCTTGCCCCTAGTTTGTGGAATGTATTTTTCCGATTCAATAATCGGCCAATAATATTCGATCCACTTTTCCGCCAAGGAAGAGATTGGAACCTTAACGCGACCATCCTGCTCCCATTCCACAACCTTATAATTGGTGACCGCGATCTCCGCCAACGTTCTGAACAACGCCAGTTTGTACGTTGCTACTTTATTGTCTTTGTTCAACACGGATTCAATCGTATCGATCGGACGGGAACCCGTTTGTCTCTCAAGCCTAAAGAGCAAAGTGGCCCAACGACGATGCGCGCGCTGCAAACCGTCTTCTGACTCATTTCGGTTAATCAGTTTGAAACCGATCCGCTCTAACAGAAGCTCAAGTTGCCCCGGCGAGATTCCATTAAACAGTCGGCCTTGGTCATCACGCAATGTGCATGGATCAATCGAGTCATCGGGCAAGGGGATAGAAATGAGCAATCGTCCCTTCTCCCGAAGAATACGGCGCAAGGTGAATACGGAATCAAAAAGCTCCTCCTCCGGCAGGTGCATTAATACCGCCGAACATAGGATGCCATCGTATGCTGCGTCTCCAAGTGTCGATAACCCGGGCAGGGAATCCACTTCGATTGTCGAACCGTACTGGGAGCAGCGAGTCTTTGCATGTTCGACAAATTCCGGGCAGGGATCGACACCATCGGCCTGATACCCCATTTCGTGAAGGACGCGCAAATCCCGGCCAGATCCGCAACCGATGTCCAGCACCTTCGCGCCTTTGGGAAATGCCTCTGTAAAATGTTCACTGATGCCGCCTACAACAGCATCGTACCGCTGAACATAGTCACCGGTTTTTTTCAAATAAACCTGTTGTGTGCGGTCGTCCACGAGATATCCCCGATAAATTCGGTGATGCATATTACATGCCCTCCCCCCTGACTGCAAGGAGGCTTCTTATCGCCTGAGTTAACCGCACATTGGATTTCCAATCCCTGGAAAAGCCCGATAAGGTTGCGGCTCAAACCAACGGGAGATGTAAAATGATCAATGTAATCGCGACCATCAAGGTGAAGCCGGGAACAACCGCGCAGTTTGCGGAAATCATGAAAAAATATGTGCCGGCGGTGCGGGCGGAGGACGGCTGCATCGAATACACCCCGGCAGTGGATTTCGACACCGGGCTGGCCCGGCAGATAAAGGATGAAAACGCCGTGACGGTGATCGAAAAATGGGAATCGCCCGATGCGCTCAACACCCATCTGGCGTCCCCCCACATGGCGGAATTCAAGGCGGAGGCCGGGGAATTCATCGAAGACCTGTTACTGACCGTTGTGCAGGAAGCGTAGCTCGCCCGTCATGTTCCAATGGTTGGAAAGATTTTTCCAACCATTGGAAATTCCTCTTTTTGTGTCCCTCCCGGGGTGGTACGCTTCGTTTCTTGTGTATCATCAATACAAACCGAGGGAGAGTTATGAAAAGACGTGACTTTGTAAAGAACACCGCAGTTGCCGCCGCCGCGGAAGGAATCGCCCAGACCGCCAGCGCCCAGACCGTTAAGAAACCCAACATCCTGTGGCTCACCTGCGAAGACAACAATATCACCTGGGTCGGTTGCTACGGCAATCCGTACGCGGAAACGCCGAACATCGACCAGCTGGCCACCGAAGGGTTCCAGTACATGCACGCCTACGCCAGCGCCCCGGTCTGCGCGCCGTCGCGCTCGACCTGGATCACCGGCATCAATGCCGTCTCCATGGGCACCCACCCCATGCGCAGCCGCTACAATATCCCGAACGACCTGATCAAATACTATCCCGACCACCTCAAGGCCAACGGCTACTACTGCGGCAACTGCACCAAGACCGACTACAACCTTGGCGGACGCTCCGACAAGGAATGCTGGGACAATCCCGGCAAGGTCGATTGGAATGCACTTAAGCAAAACCAACCCTTCTTCCAGGTCATTAACTCTACCGCCTCCCATGAAAGCAAGGCCTTCGGCGATGTCTACAACACCGAACACGACCCGGCCAAGACCAAGCTGCGCAAATACCATCCCGACGTGCCGGGCATGCGCGAAAACTACGCCCACTACCACGACGCCATGAAAAAAATGGACTCGGAAATCGGCGCGTCGCTCCAAGCATTGGAAGACACCGGGCTGGCCGAGAACACCATCGTCATCCACAA
>JAIPIO010000130.1 GCA_021734595.1 Kiritimatiellales bacterium
AGTCTCAAGTCTCAAGTTTCACCGGGTTCTGCTCCGCAGAGCCCGTGGGGCTGGTGCCGGATTGTCGGGCAGATTGGCGAAAACTATGTGGTGCTGGAAACGGAGGACGGCTTCGTGCTGATGGAGCCGCGCGCGGCGCACGAGCGGGTGCTGTTCGAAAGATTCATGGCCGCCGCCCACAAACATGCCGTCCAGAAGCAGGGGTTGCTCGTTCCGGAAACCGTCGATCTGCTGCCCTCGGACGCGCAGATTGTGCGCGAGAACATCGACGTCCTGCAGGAACTCGGCTTCGGCGTTTCTGAATTCGGCGGCGACACCTTCATCGTCGATGCCCTACCGGTCTATGTGCAGGACGGCCCGGCGGAGTCGCTGCTGACGGATATCGCCCGCGAACTTGAAAAGGCCGGGAAAAAACGCGGCGCACGCGAGCTGGTGCAGGAAAAGATTGCCCAGGCCGCCTGCCAGACCGCGGTACGCATCAAGGATCGGTTAACCGACAAAGAGATCGAAAAGCTCGTGGCCGATCTGGCCAAAACGGAAATGCCCTACACCTCGCCGCGCGGACGACCGACGTTGATCTATACCAGTTTCACCGAACTCAACCGCAAGTTCAGCCGCGATTGATTACATGTCTTCAACCGCAATCCCCAAACCGTCATCGTAGAGCGAAACGCCCCGATCCTTTTCCACCCCTGCGGCGAACTGTTTGCGGGCTTTGATGTAGCGCGCGCGGTCGGCTTTTTGCATGGATTTAAGATTGGCTTTCTTAAGTTGCGTGAACGTATCCCTGGCTAGGCTCAGTATGTTGTGCACCCCTTCCAGAACATCTTTGGCGCGCCGTTCAAAAGCCTCTGCCTGCTCCTCTATTTTTGGAGATGAACCGATAAAGCCACTGGCACGCTGAAGATACCGCTGCTGACGGAGCATGGCCGTAATGGCTCTCACATTGCCGATCAGCAGTTTGACGAATCCGCAGAATTCCTGATCGGTTTCATCAGTGCCATTCACGCGGACTGCGGCCTTTGCATGCCGCCGGGCGGTATTCAGCAGGAACAGGATATGTTCATAACGCCGAACCAGCTCATCGGCCCCCCGCTCCGTTTCCGGTTCATAGAGCAGGTCTACCGCCTGTTCATAATACACATCCCGCCGGGCCAGGTGCACCGGACGATTCAGACTGAAATGCTCCGCATCCACAACCGGATAATAACAACCACTTCCGGTTTTTCCAGCCTATTTTTCAAGTCTGCCTGTAAAAGATGTCTCCCGAAATATTCCGCCACCGAACTTCCAATGGCCAGAACCTGCGTCTGCTACAGCGACCAGCCTGCCCGGCGCGGCCGTTTTACCCACGCATTGGCAGCCTCATGGTTGGTGACGCGCATGTTCGGGCCATCCCATTTTAATTCGCGCCCGGGGAATCGTTTGGCCAAATTGCCCAGCAGCGCCATTTCGGTTAAGGGGCCGGAATAACTGAAGTCGGCGCAGGCTTTCCGGCCTTGCTTGATGGCCTGGATCCATTCCTGCTCGTGTGTGCCGTCGATTCTCGGGAGCGTTTTGGCCGGACGCTGGTAGGCCTGCATGGCCGATTCCGGGATCAGGCGGGGACTGTCGCCGTACACGCCGCACATGATGGTCCCTTTGTCGCCCTTGAACAGCACGCCGCCCTGCTTGGGGAGTTTCCGCCCTGCTTCCAGTTCCTTGGGACGGGGCGGTTCCTGGCCTTCGTACCAGGTAAGCTTGAGTGGCGGCAACCCTTTCCGCTCGGGGAACCGGTAGGTCACAATCGCCTGGTCCGGATGAACCTCGGCGTTGCCGCCCACGATACCGGCCCCTTCAACCGAACCCGGGAATGTGAGTTTCAGCGCGGCATAGACCGCGTCCAGCGTATGCGCACCGCGGTCGCCCATCATGCCGCATCCGAAATCCCACCAGCAGCGCCATACCATGGGATGGTAGCAGCTGTGGTAGGGACGCATGGGAGCCGGGCCGATCCACCGGTCCCAGTCCAATCCGGCGGGAAGCGGTTCGCCCGCACCCGGCCGGTCGCTCAGCGGGGAGCTCCACGGCGCATGGCCGGGCGGCGAATAGGCAAGACTGCACCACGCATCGACTTCGCGGATGGTGCCGATGGCGCCGTCCCAAATCCATTCGCAGATCAGGCGGTGGCCTTCCTTCGAATGGCCCTGTATCCCCATCTGTGTAACCACGCCGGTTTCCCGGGCCGTCTTGGCCAGCATGCGCGATTCGTAGATGTCGTGTGTCAGCGGTTTTTGGCAGTAGACATGCTTGCCCGCCTGCATGGCCGCCATGCTGATTACTGCATGGGTGTGGTCGGGAGTGGCAATGACCACCGCGTCGATCTCCGGCTGCTTTTCAAGCATCGTACGGTAGTCCGTGTAAAGTTTGGCCTGTGGGTAATTGGCGAAGGTCTTGGCCGCGTAGGCGTGATCCACATCACACAGCGCAACGATATTCTCCTCGGCACAATTCTTTATGTTGCGTGTCCCTTGGCCGCCAATCCCGATCCCCGCTATGTTCAGCTTCTCGCTAGGGGGCGTATGTCCGGGGCCGCCGAGCACGTGGCGGGGCACAATGTTAAACAGGCTTGTCGCGGCGGTGGCCGCAATGAGTTGGCGTCGCTTGATCTGTGGCTGCATTCGTACCCTCCTCTTATTCCCAACCATAAAACTATATACCTCTGATACCACTTCCCGTTCGTCGATACAAGAACATCCAAAGGCTGGAAAAAATCTTCCAATGCTTGGGAAAATCGCTCGCGTTTTTTCCAATGATTGGAAAAGATAACCGCCATGAAAAAACTGACCCTTGTTGTACTGCTGGTCTCTGCCGTAGCACAGGCGGAGAATATCCTGATTGAAGCCGAAAACTTTACAGGCACACAGACGAAGTTGAAGGAGTTTGCCACACCACGGCGGGAATCCGGCGCAAGTAGCGGAAAGATTCTTTACCGGATATTTACCGGCGGCACGGTTCATTATAGCTTTAATGCTGAAGCGTCCGGGGAATATACGGGCTGGATCCGCTACACACGGAAGCAGGGCAAGCCGGTTCAATGCGAAGTCAACGGAAAAAATTTCAAGTCCGATTCGCCGGGAACCGGAACGACCCCGTCTGGCAAGGAGGCCTGGGGCTGGATGAAGCTTTTCTCCGCCAAACTTCCAAAGGCTGGCAACGAGCTGGTGCTCCAGCCTTCGGCGTGGCGGATCGACTGCATCGTTATTTCCCCGGATCCTGATTTTGTGCCGGATGACCGGTTTATTCGTGAAAATCAATCGCTGAAGCTCAGCGCAGAGCAGTGGGAACTGATGCGCCGCCAGATCGTGCCGGTCGTGCCGGACTTTCTCCGGGACGCACCAGACTACGAGCTGCCGGAATGGTTCGACGGACACCGCGTCCATCTGCATACCCGGCTGAGCCTTAACATGCATAGAAGACAACCGGAGCTGTTTTTCTCTCCTGCAAAGCATTTCAAGGAGATGGGCGTGAAGGTCTATACCCGCCACATCAAAACCGCGGGCGAAGGCGCATGGTGGCCGAGCAAGACCGGAGCCGTACATGAACTGGCCAAGAACCGGAACATCGCCAAGGAGATTATCGACGATGCCCATAAGCACGGCCTGAAAATCATCGCCTACAACCGCCACATGGAAGACGACTACATGGCCGAGCTGCATCCCGACTGGCGCTGTGTCGATTCCGAGGGCGAGCCGCTGCACACCAAGCGCGGCATCATCATGTGCATGAACTCGCCCTACGCCGACTGGTTTGTCAACCGGCAGCTTGAACTTGTCGAGCTGGGCGTGGATGGATTCTACTACGACGAGGTGCACATGCCGCGCGACGCCTGCTGGTGCCCGTATTGCAGGAAGGCCTTCAAGGAACTTACCGGTCTCAACCACCCCGAAGAGAAGAACGCCGACGACCCGCTGTGGCACAAGCTCAAGGAGTTCAACAACTATACCATCGCCAAAACCTTCGCCCATTGGCGCGGGGTGCTCCATGCCAAGAGACCGGATCTGGTAATGGTGATCAGCAGCAATCTCTGGCCCAGCCTGTCGGACAAGCACATGAACAGCTATGTGTTCCCCATTGCCGACTGCCACAAGACCGAGTTCAACAAGGGCCTGGTTTACAAAGGCCCCCAAATGCTCTGGCAGTTCCCCGACAGTTTCCGGCCCATGGCCGACGACGTCCGGCTCGGCTTGGGCTACGATGTTGCCCGCGACGCCGCCGACGGGCGCCCCGCCCACGTCTGGGCCCACCGCATCCGCTACGAGTCCCACATGCTCGCCGCCACGGCCGGCATGGTGGCCCATGGCTGCATCGCCAACCTCGACGTGCAGGAAAAAAACATTCCCGATGCCAACTTTAAGTCGTCGTTCGAAATGGGCGACCGCGTCTCGCCCTACCTGGCCGGAACCAAGCCACTGCGCCACGTCGCCATCCTCCATTCCGAACAGACCCGCGACCGCATGGGACCCGACAGCTACAAGGTTTGGGAAAACCTTCTCTATCCCCTCTACGGCGCCTACCACACCTTGGTCCGCGACCACATCCCCTGTGGATTTATCTTCGACAGCCAATTGGCAATGCAAAAGTTCGACAACATCAATATCCTTTTTGTGCCAGAAATCGGGACCCTGTCCGACGAACTCAAAACCGCACTGGCCGAATTCAAAAAATCCGGCGGGACCGTCATTGAAAACAATCCCGACTGGCAATGGCATACCGAAGAAGGCTGGCCGGCCGCCCAGGCAGCATTCCGCCAGGCGATTGCACCGGCCAAGGTTCCCGCGCAGGCCGTCGGCGGAAACGAAAAAATGCAGTTGCAGGCCTTCACTTCCAAAGACGGGAAGAAGCTGACCGTATGCCTCGCCAACGATTTTTCGTGGGCGCAGGTCGGCGGCAAAGGCGAAGAGGGCTATGTGGAAGGCGACACCCAGGCAAGCGTTAAGGAAAAACCGCCCGCCTGCTCCGGCGTGATTCTTAAACTCGCCCGCAAACCTAAATGTGTCTTCGAAGCCAATACCGGCAAGGAACTGAAATGGACCGCCAACGGCATCAAGATTCCCGCCTTCGAATACCTCGCCGTCGTCGTCGCGGAATATTAAAAAACAGCCGCACGGAACGTTCCAAAGGCTGGAAATATTCTTCCAGCCTTTGGAAAAACGTCTCGCAATTTTTCCAATGATTGGAAAAACTGTCCGGCATGAAAAAACTGATCCTGATAGCACTGCTGGTCTGCGCCGGGGCATGGGCGGAGAATATTCTGATCGAAGCCGAAAAGTTTGCCGAGGCGCGGACGGAGTCGGACGATTTCGCGAAGGTGCGCACGGATCCCGCCGCCAGCGGCAAGGCGACCCTGCTGCGGATTTTCAATGAAGGAACGATCCACTACAACTTCACCATCGAAAAGCCCGGCACCTACACGGGCTGGATTCGCTACACCCGCCGGATGGACAGGGCTGTCCAGTGCGAGGTGAACGGCAAGGCGTTCCAAGTGGATTCGGCGGCCAGCAACGCCAAGACGGACAAGAAGGATGTGTGGGGCTGGCTGCGGTTGTTCAAGACCCGCCTGCCCGCCGGGCAGAACGAACTGGTGATGCTACCCTCCGCCTGGAAAATCGACTGCATGCTCATTGCCACGGATGCGGATTATGTCCCGACCGACGAAGTGGAACTCGCATATAAGGAACGGAAGCTCACGGAGCAGGAGCGGGCGCTGATGGATCGGAGTGTTATTCCGCTGGTGCCGGGCTTTATCAACGACATGCCGGACTATCAACTGCCGGAATGGTTCGACGGCCACCGTGTTCAGCTGCACACACGACTGGGGATTAACCGCATGAACCGGTATCCGGAAGTGTTCTTCAATAGGGCAAAGGATTTCGAGGAAATGGGCGCAACGGTTTTCTCGCGCCACATGGTTAGCGGCGGCGAAGGTGCGTGGTGGCCCAGCAAGGTCGGCGCGATCCACGAAATGGCGCAAGACCGCAATATTGCCAAGGAGATTATCGACGATGCCCACAAACATGGGCTGAAACTCATCGCCTATAACCGCCACATCGAGGATGACTGGGCGGCGGAAACCCACCCCGAATGGCGCTGCGTCGGCCCCGACGGCGAACCGTTGATGGCCAGCCGCGGCATCAACATGTGCATGAACTCGCCCTTCGCCGACTACATCCTAACCCGCCAGCTCGAACTGGTCGATCTAGGCGCAGACGGTTTCTTTTACGACCACGTCCACATGCCGCGCGAAGGTTGCTGGTGCAAGTATTGCCGCGCAAAATTCACGGCCATGACCGGTCTGAAGCACCCGGAACGGATCGACCCCGAAGATCCGCTCTGGCACAAGCTCAAGGAGTTCAACAACTACACCATCGCCCAGACCTTTGCCAAATGGCGCAAGGCGCTGCACGCCCGCCGACCGGATGTGGTGATGGTGGTGGGCAGCAACCTGTGGCCGTGCCTGTCGGACAAGCACCTGGATCACCGCGTCTTCCGCATCATGGATTCCCACAAAACGGAATTCAACAAGGGCACCGTCTACCGCAGCCCCAAGGCGCTCTGGCCGTTCCCCACACATTTCCGGCCGATGGACAAGGATGTCCGGCTTGGATACGGATTCGATGTTGCACGCGACGCTTCTGATGGACGCCCCGCCCACATCTGGGCGCATAACATCCGGTATGAATCGCACATGCTCGGCGCCGCAGCCGGCGTGGTCGCCCACGGCTGCATCGCCAACCTCGATGTAGACGAAAAACATATCCCCGACCCCAACTTTAACTCGTCGTTCGCCATGGGTGACCGCGTTTCGCCGTATCTGGCCGGCACACAGCCGCTGCGCCAGGTCGCCATCCTCCATTCCGAACAGGCGCGCGACCGCGACGGGCTGGATTACACCAAGGTCTGGCAAGACACGCTCTATCCGATTTACGGCGCCTATCACGTCCTGCTGCGCGACCGCATCCCCTGCGGCTTCATCTTCGACAGCCAGCTGGCGCAGCGAAAATTCGACGGCATTAAATTCCTTTTTGTTCCAAATATGGGAAACCTGTCCGATGAACTGAAGGCCGCACTGGCCGACTTCAGGAAAGGCGGTGGAACCGTTATTGAAAACAATCCCTCCTGGCAATGGCACACCGAAGAGGGCTGGCCGGATGCCGGCGCGCAGTTCCGCAAAAAAATTGCGCCGCTACAGGCACTTGCGCAGGCCATTGGCGGCGATGAGAAAATGCACCTGCAGGCCTATGTTTCCAGGGATGGGAAAAAGCTGACGGTCTGCCTCGCCAACGATTTTTCGTGGGTGCAGGTCGGCGGCAAGGGCGAAGAGGGCCATGTGGAAGGCGACACCAAGGAAAGCCTCAACGAAAAACCGCCCGCCTGTTCTGGCGTCGTACTCAAGCTTGCCCGCAAACCCAAGCGCGTCTTCGACGCCAATACCGGCAAGGAACTAAAGTGGACAGCCAACGGCATCAAGGTTCCCGCCTTCGACTACCTCGCTGTTATCGTTGCGGAATACTGAGGATAGATCATGACCCAGAAAAAACACGTTGTACTGCTTGTTTGTATATTGGCACTTTCCCAAATTGCACTAACCGAAAATACAAAACCAACCGTTCTCAAGAATGATTATATTGGGCGTTCGGCGGACGCCGCGTGGCGCAAGGCGGCGAATGAACGGATTGAAAAGCATCGCAAGGCCGAGCTGGAAATCCGTGTGGTCGACAAGGACGGTAAACCGGTTCCCGGCGCTAACGTCAGCGTCCGCCAGCAACGGCACGCCTTCGGTTTCGGCACCCAGCTATCGGCCAAACTGCTGGATGACCAGACCGAACTGGGCGAACAGTACCGTCGGCATTTTTTGGAACTGTTCAACTATGCCACCGTGAATCAGTTTTATTCGTTCCAATGGAAAAATCCGCGCATGTCCACTGAAAGCCGCCGTCTGGCGGTGAACGCGCTGAAGTGGCTGGAGCAGCAGGACATCCCCGTGCATGGCCATGTGCTGGTGTGGTGGTACAAGGATGAAAACATAAAAAAGAACAAACAGGAGGTCCACGACCTCGTGGTGCAGCACATCGACGAAACCATCGGGTTTCCAGACATTGGAAGCCGCGTCCAGCATTGGGATGTTCAGAATGAACCGTTTCAAAACAGCGATATTTTCAACAAGCTGGGCCGCGACTCCATCGCCGAATGGTTCCGGCGTTCCCATGCGCACGAACCGAGCGCCACCCTCTTTCTCAACGAGGCCGGACTCTGCAGCCGGATGGACGATAAGCGGTGGCAGGAAAGAGTGGAATTCACCTACCACCTCGCCAAGGAGATAAAGGATTCGGGCGCGCCGATCCACGGGTTGGGACTGCAGTCGCACCATACTGGTTCACTGGCGCCGATTCCCGAAGTGGTTAAAACCCTCGACCGTTTTGCGAAACTGGGGCTGGAGCTGCAGGTCACCGAATACGACATCCGGCTGCTCCCGTCCACGAACAATCCAAAGGCCGGCTATGAAAAAAACTGGCGCACGCCGGGACCGCCAATCCCGCCCGAAATGGAACAGCTCGAAGCGGACTACCTGCGCGACTACCTGACCGCCTGCTTCAGCCAGCCCGCCATGACCGCCTTTATCATGTGGGGATTTACCGATAACCATCACTGGCTCTACAACGCCCCCCTGCTCCGCAAGGACTGGACGCCCAAACCGGCGGGGCTGGTCTGGAAGGACCTGGTCTACCGCCAGTGGTGGACGAAAGCCGACGGCACCACCTCCGACAACGGCACCTATCGCACCCGCGGCTTCCTCGGAGATTACGAAATCACCGTCGAACACGACGGTCGGCAGCAGGTACTGAAACCAACCCTTTCCAAGGACGGGAAAACCGTCACCGCAATCTGGTGATATTTCCAAGCCATTGAATACAACCTTCATGAATTGCTGCCGTATGTCTTTCCACGGGTACTGGAAAAATCTTTCCAACCAATGGAAAAAAATCCACTCTGCCTTCCATGCATTGGAAATAGTTTTCCAACGATTAGACACTATGAAGGCAGTTCTTATCATTCTCGACTCGGTGGGCATCGGCGAAGCGCCGGATGCGGCGGACTACGGCGATGCGGGTTCGGCGACACTTCCAAACATTGGAAACGCGGTCGGCGGGCTGGAGCTGCCGACGCTGCAGAAGCTGGGTCTTGGCAACATTCCGCACCTGCTACCGAACGGCCGTCCGATCAAAGGCTGCCCTGCGGTTGAGAAGCCGCTGGCTTCGTTCGGCGCCATGCAGGAAGTCTCCGAAGGCAAGGATACCGTCACCGGGCACTGGGAGATCGCCGGGCTCGAGATCAACCCCGGCTTCCACTTGTTCACGAAAAAGACGGATTCGTTCCCGCCTGAACTTATTCAGGAATTCGAGAGCCAAACCGGCCGGAAACTGATTGGCAACAGGCAAGCCAGCGGGATCGCCATCATCGAGGAGCTGGGCGAAGAGCAGATAAGAACCGGTGCATGGATCTGCTATACCAGCGCCGACTCGGTTTTCCAGATTGCCGCCAATGTGGATGCTATCCCGCTCGAAGAGCTGTACCGCGCCTGCGGGATCGCCCGCGATCTGTGCGACCCGCTGAAGGTCGGACGCGTCATCGCCCGCCCCTTCAAGGGCAAAACCGGCAGCTTCGAACGCACTGAAGACCGCCGCGATTATGCCTACACGCCGGAGGAACCACTCATTACCGAACGGCTAGTGAAAACTGGGATTCCGGTTTACGGAGTCGGCAAGATCGAAGACATCCTCGCGCACCGCGGCATTACAAAGAGCATTCATTCCGGCAACACGGAGGAGTCGGAAAAGGTGGTCGAACAATTCATGCAGACGGAGGGCGACGGATTCATCTTCGCCAACTTTATCGACTTCGACATGCTCTACGGCCACCGCCGCGACCCGCAGGGCTATGCTGCCGCCTTGAAACAGGTCGACCAATGGCTGGGGAAATTTATTCCCATGCTTGGAAACGACGATCTGCTGATCCTCACGGCCGACCACGGCAACGACCCAACCTTCAAGGGGACGGACCACACCCGCGAGTTTGTCCCGCTGCTGTCGTACCGCCCCGGCGAATCCGGCGAATGCCTCGGTATCCGCAACGGATTTTATGATGTCGCCCAGTCGATAAGTTCTTTTTTCGGATTGTCCCCCATCCCGCGGGGAGTAGACTTTCTTATGCAATCAAATAACCATGAAAGGTAAACGCATGAACCTGATTAAATATACCCTGGCCATCGCTCTTCTGACTACGGCCGCCGCATTCACCGGATGCAAACCGAAGACCGAGCCGGAGCCGGTCCCCGAACCCAAGCCCGCCGCAAACCCGATGCCGATGGCGGAGTTCATGCCGGCGGCCCTGGAGGGTCAGGTGGAAAAGGTCAAGGAAGCCATCGATAACGGAACCAACGTGAACATGATGGATCCCGAAGGCCGGACGGCGTTGATGTTTGCGTCGTTCAACGGGCATACCGAAACCGTGCGGTTGCTGCTCGATGCCGGAGCCGATGCCAACACGCAGGACGGAGGCGGCTCCACCGCACTCATGTTCGCTGCCAGCGGCAGCGAACCCCGTTTCGTTGATACCGTGCAGCTGCTGCTTGACCACGGAGCAAAGATTGACACCACCGACCGTGGAGAGCACTTCACGGCGCTGATGTGGGCCGCGACCGAGGGGCGGGCCGACACGGTGCAACTCCTGCTCAAGCACAAGGCCGACAAGACGCTCAAGGATGTCGACGACGACACCGCCGAATCGTTTGCGGCGAAAAAGGGACGTACCGACATCGTTAAAATTCTACAGGAAGCCGCGCCTACGAAACAATGACCCTGCACGAACAGTTTCTGCACGAGGCCATCCGGCTCTCCATCGTGAAGATGGAGTCCGGCGAGGGCGGTCCGTTCGGTGCGGTGATTGTGAAGGACGGAGAAATTATCGGCCGCGGCTGGAACCGGGTCACGTCCACCAACGACCCCACCGCGCAT
>JAIPIO010000131.1 GCA_021734595.1 Kiritimatiellales bacterium
CCCTGCCACCTGGCGAGCATCCCGCTGATTGTCGCCTATGTGAACGGCCAGGATGTAAAGTCCACCCGCCACGCCGCCGGGCTTTCGACACTCTTTTCCGTCGGCATTCTAATTATGATGGCGGTTATCGGCGTCATCACCGCGCTGGCCGGGCGCATGACCGGCGACGCCGGATCGGTGGGTGGCTATATGATGAGCGCGGTGTTCATCCTGATCGGATTGCATCTGATGGATGTCATCTCGATTCCATGGTTTGGAACCCGGAAGGAAAAGGTTCACCGCAAGGGCGCGTGGGGGGCGCTGATGCTCGGGGTGATTTTCGGCTTTGCCTCCGGCCCATGCACTTTCGCTTTTCTCGCGCCGGTGCTGGCGGTGGTTTTCAATACGGCGGCAGACAACACGCTGTTCGGTGCGGCGTTGCTGGCGCTCTACGGGCTTGGCCACTGCGCGGTGCTCATTATCGCCGGAACCTCGGTGGAGCGCGCCCAGCACTTTGCCAATTGGAACCGCGAAACCAAGACTGCCGCGCGGGTCAAGTCGGTCTTTGGAGTCCTGCTGATTCTGGCAGGACTCTACTTTCTGTATAAAACGCTTTAGTGCAAGGAACACACTGCAATGAAAATGGAAACCAAGGAATCGATGAGCATCTTTGAACGCTATCTGACTCTCTGGGTTGGACTGTGCATTGCGGGCGGGATTCTGCTCGGAAAAATTGCGCCGGGCATCGCCGCAAAACTTGACGGGATGTCGCTGACGGTTAACGGCGCGCCCGTCGTATCAATTCCCATCGCCATCTGCCTCTTTTTCATGATGTATCCCATCATGGTGAAAATCGATTTCGGCGAGGTGGTCAAAGCCGGGAAGAGCGCGAAACCCGTCGGGCTGACCCTGCTGATCAACTGGCTTATCAAGCCGTTCACCATGTATGCCATCGCCTACCTTTTTCTCGGCGTGCTTTTCAAAGGGTTCATCGGTGCGGACGCGATCGACACCATTCGAATGCCCTTCGGCCTGAATCTGGACGTTGGAGCAACCCATGGCGCGGGTACCGTTGTGCTTGAGAGCGGAGTCAAAATGCTGACCGTCCCGCTGTGGCGCAGCTATCTCGCGGGCTGCATCCTGCTGGGCATTGCGCCCTGTACCGCCATGGTACTGGTATGGGGCCATCTCGCAAAGGGCAGTGCCGGCCACACGCTGGTCATGGTAGCCATCAACTCGCTGATGATGCTCCTGCTCTACGGCCCGCTCGGCGGCTTCCTGCTGGGCGTCGGACGGCTTCCCGTTCCATGGCAGGCGCTGCTGCTTTCCATTTCGGTATACGTCGCCCTGCCCCTCGCGGCCGGCTATGTTTCCCGCAAGTGGATCATCGGATCCAAGGGCAAGGAATGGTTCACGGAAAAATTCCTGCATGTGCTCACCCCCGTCACGATCATCGCCCTGCTGGCGACCCTGGTGCTGCTCTTCTCCTTCAAAGGCGACGTGATCCTGGCCAATCCGCTCACCATTGTATGGATCGCCATTCCGCTCTTCATCCAGACCGTCCTGATCTTCGCCATCGGTTTTGTGCTGTCGAAAGCCATCGGCCTCTCCTACGAAGACGCCGCACCCTCGGCGATGATCGGCGCATCCAACCATTTCGAAGTGGCCATCGCCACCGCCTGCATGCTCTTCGGCATCTCCTCCGGCGCGGCACTCGCCACCGTGGTCGGCGTGCTGATCGAAGTGCCTCTTATGCTTAAGCTCGTTCAGTTTTGCCTGAAACATCAGGACTATTTCAAAAAACAGGAAATATAGAATGTTCCAATGGTTGGATAATCTGGTTACGAAACTGGTGGAGGGCGTGTTCGGCCTATCCGTCGAAACGCAGCTCGGCAGCAGCGTGCATTTCTTTTTCTACGACGTGGTCAAGATCCTGATCCTGTTGTCGCTGATGATCTTCACCATTTCGTACCTGCGCAGCTTTTTCCAGCCGCAGAAAACCAAGGCGATGCTCGAACGCATCCACGGGCCGAAGGCGCACATCGCGGCCTCGCTGCTCGGCATCATCACCCCGTTCTGCTCGTGCTCGTCCGTCCCGATCTTCATCGGTTTCGTCGAAGCGGGAATCCCGCTCGGCGTCACCTTCTCGTTCCTCGTCACCTCCCCCATTGTCAACGAAGCGGCCTTTGCGATCCTGCTGGCCTCCTTCGGGTGGAAGGTGGCCGTCACCTATGCCGCCATGGGCGTAATCATCGGCGTGGTCAGCGGAATGATCATCGGCCGCTTCAGCCCCGAAAAATATTTGGAGCAGGAAGTCTTCGAAGGCGAGGCGTTCAACAAGCTCCGCCCGGACATGACGCAGAAGGAGCGGCTCGCCTACGCCGCCGAACACACCACCGACATCCTCAAGCGCATCTGGCTCTACCTGCTCATCGGCATCGCTATTGGCGGCGCCATCCATGGCTGGGCACCCGCCGACATTCTCGCGAAATATGCCGGAAGCGACAACCCGCTCAGCGTCGTCATCGCCGTGCTGTGCGGCATCCCGCTCTACTCCAACGCGCTCGGCACCATTCCGATTGCCGAGGCGCTCATCGGCAAAGGCGTCGGCATCGGCACGGCACTGGCCTTCATGATGGCGGTCACCGCGCTGTCGTTTCCGGAAATGGTGTTGCTGCGCAAGGTCATGAAGCCGCGTCTCATCGCCATCTTTGTCGGCACCGCCGCCATCGGCATCCTGCTTGTTGGCTGGTTGTTTAACTTGATTTTTTAGAAACCACGCCATACACCCAACACACGGAAATTCAGAATAATACGCAGTACGAAATATGCACTATGAACGATTTCATAAAAGCCTACGCCAAATTCGAAATCCGCCTGCGCGAGATGATGGTTGCGGTCTGCGGCAACATGTGCGGTATGTGCACGGCCTGCTGCTGCCGCGCCGATATCTGCGAGGAGGCGTGCGACAGCGCCTTCCTGCAGCTGCTGCTCAAACGCCAGGGATTCACAGAATTCGATTTCGACGACCATTACGGCTGGCTCGAAACCGCAGGCTGCCGGCTCGAATACGGCCGACCGCCCGTCTGCTACGAATATTTCTGCGACGAGCTGATCGAAGCCATGCCCGATGATCACTTCCGCGAAACCATGCGCCGCGCCGGGCTGCTCATCGACGACATTGGGCGGAACGCCCTCGGCGACATCCACCTCACCGAAATCCGCAACCCCACTGACCTCGAACAGGTTTCCGTGGAGCGCCTTTTCCAAAGGCTGGAAAAAGCGAATGTGGAGCTGACGGAAATTTTCCAATCATTGGAAAAAGGCCTCCAAGGTCTGGAATAATTCCTCCCACGGTTGGAATCCTCTACTTCTGCAGCAAATCCCACTTAGGGCGCGCCCAGCTTTGCCTAAAGGCTTCCAGTCCGCGCTCCTCGACTCGGCCGGTTTTTTCGACGGCGTCGAGGAACAGGACAAATTCAAACCGGTCGTCAAAGTTTACGATGCACTGTTCGACCAACTGGTTGGGCGGGAGCAGCAGACGTCCGTTGATGATTTCAGGCTCGAAAGGAAGCTTGTGGCCCGGGCGGTAGGCCTTGTAGACGAGTTCGGAGCAGACCAGTTCGTTGTCGGTTGAAAAATCGAAGTTGAGGTCGTAGGGCTTGCCGTAGTGCGAGAAGGCGGCAAGCAGCGCCTTGAATTTATCCGCCTTGGAGACCTTGGGGCGGACGACCGCGAGATAGTCGCACCTGGCGCTGGTTTCCAATGATTGGAAAACAACACCGGGACGGATGGCTTCAATTACAGTCATTGGAAATCCGTCTTCGGATTTTTCCAGAGTCTGGAAAACCTCGGGATAGAGCGCCTTGATGGTTTCCAATGGTTGGAAACCGAGCTCGGAGAAATAGTCGTCGATTTCGGCGGGGGTTCCGACATACAGCGCCACGTGCGGCCAGAAGCCGGGAATGCCGATGTTGGTCATGTGCCAGTTGCGGCGCTGCACGAGGATGTCGCCGGGGCGGAAACGATCTTTGTACTGGGCGATGATTTCGGGCGTGATGAGGTAGTCGCGCTTGGCGGTGCGGATGTAGCTCATCTGGATCGCCACTTTTTTCTGCACGGGAAGGAATGTTTCGAAGGCGGCGCGTTCGAGGAATTCGAGCGGGTTATCGACAAACACTTCGGGATTGTCGCCAAGCCGTTTGTAGAATTCCTTCCGGCGCGCCTCGAAGTCGGCGATGGTGGCGGGTTCGATGGAAATGTCTTTCTTGACCAGCTCGTAGTAGGCGGTTCCGGCGTTTATGCGGAGCATGACCTGGGGATGGGTGATCCGCTGTTTCATATTGAAGAAACTGTCGGCGGGTATGCCCTCCCCCTCTTCGTTGAGCAGGGTTTTCATGAATTCGTTTTCGCCGACCATTCCGACAATTTGCAAGCAGGCGTTGTACTGGGTGATGTAGGAGGCATAGGCGATGAAAAAGGCGTCGGAATGCAACTGCGGCTCGGCAACATAGTCGATCTGATGGAAGCCGCGGTATTTGCCCTTGAGCATGTCGAACTCGAGGAAGGCCATTACGCCGTCGCGCCATCGGCGGCGGATTTCCGCGCGCTCTTCGCCTGTGAGTGTGTCGATGTTTTTTGCAAGCAGTCCGTTTTTTTCAAAGGCCGCAACAAGGTCGTCACCGGTTTTGCGGAGCATGTGGTAGGTGCCAAGATCGGTGGCGATTTCGGAGCGCAGCTCGCCGGCGGCCATTTTTGCCAGCGGACTGGTTTCGACGGGGAACAGCGCCCAGGTGACGTAGAACGCGATCAGCAGAAGCAACGCGACCACAGTGTGCGGCAGGAAGGGCCGCGTCTTCTTCTTGATGATGATTTTCCGCACCCGCAGCAGGCGGCGGTTGATGCGGTATGAGACCATGATCGGAATCCAGCCCGCCGCAAGCAGGATGAACGCCCAGAGACGGTGATGCGGATAGCCGACCTTCAGGCCAAGCACCGCCCCGGCGAGCACAACCAGCAGGGGCGTAACGAGCAGCAGGCGCTTATTCTTCAGCATCGCGTTTGTTCTCCATGTCGATTTTCCAAAGCGCCTTCTGCGTTTGATAGACCGTCACAAACAGGGCAAATACCGCGCCGGCCAGCACCATCGGCAGCACGCGCGCAATCTGGAACCTGTGCGCCAGAAAAATAATCAGCGTGTTGGCGATGATGAAAATCAACCGCACCTCCGTCGGCCCGATTTTCATGTAGCTGATTTTGAATGCGCCCGTAGCGGCGAAGGAGAGGAAGGAGTTGACCATGAATGCGCCAAAGAGCGCGAGGATGTAGAAGAGCATGTATTTGTTGTAGTCCTCCACCAGCAGGCCGTAGCCGATCAGAATGGAACAGAGGAACAGGTAGTCGAGGAAATGATCCATGTAGTACCCCCACTTGATCAGCCCCGTGTTGCGCTGCCGTCCGATTTCGCCGTCGAGCAGGTCGGTGATGTACTGCCCGAAGATGGAAAACGAGACCACCCACAGGTAATGGATGTTGTAGCGGGCCAGGAAACTGAACCCGATGATCAGCGCGCACCAAAGCAGCGAGGTCAGCGTCAGGTGGTAGGTTTCGACACGCAACGGCACCTTCGGCACCAGCCAGTGCTTGAGCCTGTTTTCAGCATCGGCCAGCAGCCAGGTGCCCTCTTTTTTATCCCCATGAAACGCCATGATTTCCTCCGGTGAAGACTGTCGTAATTCGTACCACAGGCAGAACAGGGTTTGGAGACAAAACAAACAAAATGATTCCGCCGACCGCCTAACAAAAAAAACATAAACTTTGTGTTTACAACCCTGCGGCAAGTGGGTATCAACGGCGGCGCATGGCCAAATGATGCATTTAACCAAGGAGAATTACTATGGCAGAAAAAAAAGCAACGAAGACGACAGCCAAGAAAACCGCGGCCAAAAAGGCCCCGGCCAAAAAACCGGAAGCCACGAAAGCACCCGCCAAGAAAGCGGTTGCCAAAAAGGCTCCGGCCAAGAAACCCGCCGCGAAGAAACCGGCGAAAAAAGCCGCCAGGTCGCAGTACACGGCCGAGCAGCTTTACACCATGGTGGAAACCGCAGCCTATTTTGCGGCCGTGAACGATGGGTTCCAGAAAGATCCCTCGTCCTATTGGCTGCAGGCTGAAAAAGAAGTCAATGGCTAACCGGTTGCTGCTTCGGTTATACAAAAAGGACCGTCCGTCAGGGCGGTCCTTTTTTTATTTTGCCTTACGGACCAGCGCTGTCTGGCAATTCAGTTGCGATGGGCTTATTGCCCGTCCTCTATCCTGATAAACTCATTAATCACCCGGAATTTCCCGTCGAAAGCGCGTGTGATCGTTTTGAATTTATCGATTGATTTATTATCCTTCTTGTTAGTCATCAGGACCACATTAATCGTGGGTGGCCGTCGGCCTTCATAATAATGGTTAACCATGGCCTGGAAGCTTCGTGCCAAAGCATTTTCGTCGACATCGTGGATAATATAATCGGTACAGAGCAGAAAGATGGTATCAGGTGTCTGCTTGATGGCGCAGGTCATCGCTCTCGCCCAGTTGATGAATTCCTTGCGCTTGCTACTGGCACCTGCGGGGAAAAAGGCCCGTACTTCCTTGTTACATCGGTAATCGTACATCCATGCCGGTGCATAAGCGGGTTGCCCGGCCGAGAGTTTCTCATCGCGTTTCAAATCCTTAAGCTTTTGTGAAAACTTCTTGCTGAAACCGGAACCATATGTCTGCCCCCCGGTTTTGGAACCCGTGTTAAGCGGTCCAATCCATTCGTTGAAACGCTGCTTGTTTTCCTTCGTTGCCAGAAACATCTTTGTTTCCATCGGCGTGGTATTGCCGCCCCAGTAGACAATCGGATACATCAGCACCGACCGGGGCATGAGGCCCACCATTTTTCTCATTTCCTTCTTGATGGTCTGGAATGCCCGACCTTTGGTTTTTGTGGTAGTGGCCGGCCCGGCATGCAGCATAAAAACCACTTTTTCCCCCGACGCGGTAAGGCCGAAAAAGTTGAACTCGGGCATTTTGAAACCCATCCCGACATTTCGCCCCAAACTCTCCAGATCCGTATCTTCGCGATCAACTCCGTCATTATCCAACCCATCCAGTTTGGACCTGTCCGGCAGAAAATAGGAGGCTCTGGTTTTCTGGGTGCTCATGCGGGTCTTTACGTTCGGGCGACGGTTTTTACGCTGGAGCTTCTTCACCTTGACCGGCATCTGCAGTTTGGGGCGCTCCAGTTTGGGACGCGGCGCGTTGTCGCCTTCGAACGCGGCTTCGGGCTTGTTGAGCCAGCGGACGGCGACGATCGAACCGGCGCTGATCAGCAGAACCAAATGGATCACAATGCTGATGAGTGCGGCCTCCGTGGAACACAACCGCGTCTTGCGTTTAAGCAGTTTGCTTTTAACCGGATCTTTACGCATTGCTAAAAATACCCACCTTCAAAAACCGGCTAAACGTACTATTTGCAGAGATGCAAACGAAGCGCTTTTACAAGTAACTTTGAAGGGAAGACGAAGGCGGGTTTAACAGACCCGGAAAAACCGTTCAGGCCAAGGGCCAAGGAACCCTTTTACCTCCCTCAAGCGTCCCGTTTAGGGTTGTTCTGGCCGGCATTGCCGAGGTTTGCTATTGGCCGTATTGCAAGGCGTATTCGTCCATCTTCTGTTTTTCTTCGCTGGTCATATATCTCCGAATGTCGGTGATGACCGAGCCTTGGCCCTTAAAGGCCTTGTAGATGGGGGCAAACTGGTTATTCAACACTTCCTGCGCTTTGTCCGCTCCGTTCTCTTTTACATTGGCCAACACCACGACATTGATGGATGGCCATGTTTTGCGGTCGGAGCCGTAGACTTCCGTACACATATACTGATAGCTGGCGGCCAGTTCAGCAGGGTTGCCCTTGTTCCCACTTCCCCAGCCATCGATATAGTTGGTAGTCAACAGGAAGATGGTGTCGGCCTTCTGGGTCAGTATGGCCCATGCCACGCAGCGATTCCAATGCTTGTAACCCTTGTTTTCCGGCAGGTATCTTTGTTCCACATCTCTCGGGACTTCATAGGGATATGCCCATTTAATGGAATAGAACGGCAGGTTATCAACCCGTGTAGGCCAGTTCTTTTTTGCAGCGTTTATTCGTTTGCCGGCATCCTTCCAGACAAAGTTGTGGGAGTACTCGCCTTCCAAAGGATTGACCGGCGCCATCCAGTCCATCACCTTCTGTTTGTTTTCAGGCGTGGCCAGCATCAGTTTGGGATCGATGGCATCGGTATCGCCGGCATAATAACAGGCGACATTGAAAAGGGTGGTTCTCGGCAGGCCGTTGACCATGTCTTCGAGTCGCTTCCGGATCGTGTAGCCGGTCATGCGGGTGAGGGGGTTCTTGCCGATTGTGGCGGGACCGAAATGAACCACGAAGGCAATCTTTTCGCCTTTGGCCTTGGTGCCGAAAAAGTTTACCGTCGGCATCGTAAAACCAAGTCCGGACATGCTGCCGAGCCCCTTCAGTTCCCGTTCCCCGCGCTCCACCCCGTCGTTCCCCAGCCCATCCAGCTTTGCCTTGTCCGGCAGGAAGTAGGAGGCTCTGGTTTTCTGGGTGCTCATGCGCGTCTTGACGTTCGGGCGGCGGCTCTTCCGCTGAAGCTTCTTCACCGTGACCGGCATCTGCAGCTGGCGGCGCTCCAGCTTGGGGCGCTCGGTGTTGTCGCCTTCAAAGGCGACGTCGGGCTTGGTGAGCCAACGCACGGCGACGATCGACCCGGCGCTTATGATCAAAACCACATGGATGATAATGCTGATAAGCGCGGCCTCGGTGGAACACAGCCGCGTCTTGCGCTTAAGCAGTTTGCTTTTACCCGGATCTTTACTCATTGCCTGAAATACCCCTCTAAAAAAACACCGGAACCTACTATGTTACAGCAATCCAACGAAAGGATATTTCACATTTAATGTGGGGCATGAAAAGAAGCGCCCCGCGGGGCGCTTTGGACACGTTTCCAATGGCTGGAAAAGGATTTCCAGGCTTTGGAATGTCAGAATTTCAACTCGGCGCTCTTCAGGCGGGCGGCGAGCTCGTTGAGTACGCGCTCGTCGTCGGCATCGCCGGCGGATTCGAAGACGGCCCCGAAGCGGATAAACGCCCCGGTGTTGTCCCACGGCACGGTGGAGATCCCGCAGTTTTCAATCAGATGCAGCGACGCCTCCTCCGCATTGGCAAATTCCACATCCCCCGCCCCTGTCGGCGCCTTGACATAGAGGTAGAAGGTTCCGCCGGGCATCTTGGCATCGAACCCGACGTCCCGCAGGATTTCGACCATGCGGCGCAGGCGTTTTTCGTAGTGCCCGCAGATCTCCTCGGCGAGGCGCATATCGGCGATCCCGGCGCAGGCGGCCAGTTGGATGGCCTTGAACTGGCCGCTGTCGCAATTGTCCTTGATGGTTGCCAGCGCATCGACCGCCCAGCTTGCGCCGCAGAAAAAGGCCAGGCGCCACCCGGTCATGTTGTAGGCTTTGCTCATGGAATGCAGTTCCAGACAGCACGCCTTCGCGCCGGGGCGCTGCAGAATCGATTTGCGCTCGCCGTCGTAGACCAGCGTCGCATACGGCGCGTCCTGCACCACCAGGATGCTGTGCTTCTGCGCGAAGGCGATCAGTTCGTCATAGAATTCATCCGTGGCCACCGCGCCGGTCGGGTTGTTGGGATAGTTGATGTAGAAGAGCTTGCAGCGCTCCGCCAGCGCAGGATCGATTTTTCCGAGGTCCGGCAGAAACGCGTTTTCCTCCAGCAGCGGAATATCAACCACGTCGCCGCCGAGATATTTGGTGTGCGTCGCCATCACCGGATAGCCGGGCACGGTCTGGAAGATGACGTCGCCGGGATTGACGAATGCCAGCGGCAGCATGGCCAGGGCCGGCTTGGTGCCGATGCTGTGGTTGATTTCGGTGGCAGGATCGAGCTCGACCCCGAAAAACTCCTGCATGTAGCGCGCCGCAGCGGCCTTGAATTCCGGAATGCCGTTGTCGGAATAGCCCCGGTTTCCCGGCTTATCGACTTCTACCTTCAGCGCCTCGCGAATGGGTTCCGGCGCCATCCGATCAGGCTCCCCCACCCCGAAATCAATGATTTCCAGACCGGGGTTCCGCTTGCGGGCCGCCGCTTTGGCGCGTTTGATCTTCTCGAACTTGTAAATCTCGGTGGACTTGCCAAATTTCGTTCCGCCGATCCGGTCGGCAAACAGCAGTTCATGGTTCATCTTTAAATCTCCCTGTTAAAATTATCGTTACAACTCATGCCATATCCTAGGGATGAGCTTATCAAGCTCGCGCGCAACCGTTTCCTGGGAAAAATCCCCCAGCGACAGTGAACGCGACGCGTTGACCATCACGCCGTTCTCAATATCCGTATTCTCCCGGAACAGCCCGATAATCAGCTTTTCACTATGGATGTCGACCGCAAAGTAGACCAGGTCGGCAATCAGTCCGCTCGCAGACGGCATCTCCTTGGAGTAGGCAAACTGGAGGTTGCGCGCATACTGCCCGCGGATCGAAAACTGGTCCTCGACCGAACGATGCTTGTACCCGCGCCCGGTCATCTCCGCCTTGATTATTCCGCCTGTTACCTTGAACATCCCGCTCTCCTTTAAAAGGGTTCCAATGATTGGAAAAGCGACCCGATAGTCAAGCGCAAACCGGATGCATGTTTCAACACGCACCCACTCGTCCCGCCGTAGAACCGCCGCGAAAAGGCACAGAAGACACAAAAACGGCCGAAGCAATCCTCAACCTGCTGGAGGGACATTGTCCCCAATGTCCGGGTTTCAGACGGTGGCATCATCGCAAGCGATCTCGGAGGCCATGTTTCAATCCACGCCCCCGCGCGGGGGGCGACGCGAGGCAAGCTCGGCAGACCCACAATTGATCCTGTTTCAATCCACGCCCCCGCGCGGGG
>JAIPIO010000132.1 GCA_021734595.1 Kiritimatiellales bacterium
GCGCCGCCGGCACCGGAGGGGGCGCGTCTGGCCTCGCCCGACGGGCGGGTGGTCTGGGATGCCGCCGATCCGAAGACCGCGCAGGTGCGCGTGAATACCCCGGCGACCCGCGCGTGGTGGGGGCTCGTCGGTGGACAGCATTGCGACCTCGGCGGCTGGGATATCCGTGTTGGCGACGTCGAACGCGATTACGCGGCCATCGTCCTGACCAGTCGCGACGGGAAGGCCCTGGAGTCCTCGAAGCGGATGCTCCTCGTTGCCGTTGGATCGGCGGAGAACAAGGGGATGCAGTGGAACGCGGAAAGGACCACTGTTTCCGAGCACTGGGGACATGGCCCGGCGCAGGTCAACGGCATCCCGGCTGAGATGTCCGTCCGCGGCAAGGTCACGGCGGTTTACGCCCTCGATGGCAGCGGGGGCCGCGCCGCCGCCGTGCCGGTTGTTTGCAAGGGCGGGGTATCGCGCTGGTCGATCGGTCCGGAATACCGGACCCTCTGGTACGAGATCGAAGCGGAATAGCCGATGGCCTTATCTTCCAATGGTTGGAAGGTCCGGCAGGTGGATTTTCCAACCTCTGGAGGTTTTGCCCGCAGAACCCGCGAATGTTTTCCAATGATGAACCACATCTCGTTGGTCGCTTATTTTAGTTGCAGCAAAATTACCCCTCGCTGCGCTTTCGGGGTAACGGGGGGTGTGGTAGCTTCACAGGTAATCGGCAAGTCATAAGTCGGCCTGGCCGGACTTGCCGCATAAACAGCAAGGGAAAATGACATGCCCGCAACCAATCTCATCGTAGACCGGATCGTTTCAGCGCTGAAACAATTTCCGCCCTTTTCCATTTTTGAAGAAGCGACGGTTTATGAGCTGGCCCGCGCAGCCAAGGTCCAGGTGCTGACCAAAGACGATATGGTATGGACGCAGGGAGACCCGCCGGGCGAAGAGGTGTTGTTTCTGGCCCGGGGACGGGTGGAATACTACCGCCAGGTCAACGACCGCAACGAGCTGATCGATGTCCGCGATGTCGGCGACATTCTCGGGTTGTCGGCGTTGCACGAGGGGGAGCCGTACCGGGTTACGGCGCTGGCGGCGGAAGATTCGATTCTCTACGCGTTGCCGTGGCCGATGATCCGGGAACTTTTGAGCACGAACGATCAGGCTCGCTATTATGTGCGTCGCCACCTTTTTTGGGGTACCCGCGTGGGCCGTTCGATCCCTGATGCCGGACTCGATTCCACGGGCGGAACCTCCAGCATGCTGGAAGCTCATCTGAAAGGGGCGCACACCATCACCCCGCGCCCGGCGAGACGTCTGCTTTGCTGTACGCCGGAAACCCCGATCCGCCAAGCAGCGGAAATGATGACAAAAAAAATGGTTCCGTCCATTCTGGTGGCCGATGACCGGCGCCGTCCGGTCGGGATTGTGACCGTCGGTGATCTGGTGAAAGAGGTGATTGTCGGAGGAGGAGACAGCACTCTGCCGGTTTCAAGGATTATGTCCGGCCCGGTCGTCACGGTGGCCCGGAATTCCAGCACAACCGCCGCCACACTGGTTATGTTGCGCGAACGCATCAGTCAAGTGTGCGTGACCGAAGACGGCACCGCGGATACCGAGGCGCTGGATGTCTGCACGCAAAAAGATCTGCTGGTGCAGAGCGGACGCCACCCGGCCGGCTTCATCCAGGAAATCCGTCTGGCCCAGACCCCGGCGCGCTTCCGGGAAATCTGCGCCGACATTGAAGAAATGGCCCGCACCTATCTGGAGGCCGGCATTTCCGGTCTGCTGCTCGGAGAGATCTGCGCCGAGCTCTACAACGAGCTGGTCCGGCAGTTGATTGATATATCGCTGGCCGAAATGACGGATGAAGGAACGGTTCTTCTCGATGTTCCCTGGGCGTGGATCGCCGTCGGAAGCGACGGGCGGCGGGAGCAGGTTCTGCGAACCGACATGGATAATGCACTGATCTTCGAGGCCTCCAGCGATCCGGAGCAGGATGAAGTCAACCGCGGCTTTTTCCTGCAAGTGGCAAGCCGTGTCATCCGCATGCTGGTCGATGCCGGATTTGCCCGCTGTCAGGGCGGCGTGATGGCCTCGAATCCAAACTGGTGCAAGACCGATGCGGAGTGGATCGCCGAATTGCGGGACGCCGGTACCGTGTCCGACGGCAACCGGTTGCTGCGGGCGTTGATTCTATATGACCTGCGCCATGTTTCCGGCGATCCAAGCCTCAGTGAAGCGGTGCGTCAAACCGTTTTCCAGGCGGTCGGAGGCAGTGCGGCCATACAGCGGTATATGGCGGAACTGATTGTGGCTACGCCGCCGCCCTTGAACTTTCGCGGAAAATTCGTGGTGGAGAAAAAAGGCGGCAATGAAGGCGAGTTCGACATTAAAAAACGCGGGCTGACCCCCTTGCGTGATGCCGCCCGCCTATTTGCGCTGCACTTCGGCCTCCGAAAGCATTATTCCACGGGCGGACGCTGGCTGGAGCTGGCCTCGGCGCAGCCCGAACTGATGGAGCTGGCCACCCTGGCCCGCGAAGGATACGACATGCTGCTGCGTATCCGCACACTCACCGGCCTTCAGCGCGGCGACGACGGGCGCTTCATCGATCCATCCGCCCTGACCCAGCTTCAGCGGGGGCAAATGGTGAATGTGTTCGATGTACAGCGAATGGTGCAAACGGCCATCCGCCACAAATTCCATCTGGAGACGAAGATCCAATGATCCGGTTTTTCAAAAAACCAGCGGATCCGGTCTTGCAGCGCTACATGGCGGCGACCCGGCATAAGCGCCCGAAAAAAACGCCGGTGCAGGAGATCCGCTTCGTCGCGATCGATGTCGAAACCAGCGGCCTCAAACTCGGGGTTGACCGGATTCTCTCCATCGCGCTGTTCGAGATGGTTGACGGACAGATCGATATGACCCGCAGCAGGAAATGGATGGTTTCCCAGCCGGTAACCGCTCCGACGGCCGCCACGGCTATCCACGGCATTCTCCCCTGCGAAACATGCACGGGCACGCCTGAGAAGGAGATGCTGGCGGAGTTGCTTCCCCTGTTGGCCGGCGCGATCGTGGTCGGGCATCATATACTCTTTGACGCCGCCATGCTGAACGAGGCCATGGTTCGGAACTTTAAAGCCAGGTTTCTCAATCAGGTGGTGGATACGGCCCGCATGGCGATGGCCGAGATGATTCCCTTTCACCGTACGGGATATGGAAGGCAGCGGCCGCCCGTGCTGGAAGAGGTCTGCGCCCAGCTCGACCTGCCCGTGGTTGCCCGCCACACGGCGGAAGGAGATGCCTTTACCACAGCTGAAGTTTTTCTGATCCTGCTGGGAAAAATACGGCGGCGTCTGGGCAACCGCCGCCTGAACCGCCGTCCGGTACAGTTGCGCGACCTGCCGGTAGAAAATTTCAAACCCAACCGCTAACCCCCCGCATGTCCGGCAGGCGGGTTTTCCAACGTCTGTAAAACCGGGGAATTCCGGTTTCGGTCCGGGTGCCAACCTTGACATATCGCCCGCTTTCCAATACTCATTCCAGCATGAAAACACTTTCCAACAGGGGATTCCATGAAGAACGGGTATGAGCTGCTCGACAGCGGCAACGGCATGAAGCTGGAACGGTTTGGCGACGTCGTGCTGGAGCGGCCGTGCGCGCAGGCGGTATGGGCGCCGCGGGATTCCAGTCTTTGGAAAACCGTCACCGCCCGTTTCGACCGCGTCGGCGGCCACAACTGGCAGGGGCGCGGGAAGCTGTCCAACGATTGCAATGTCGAAATCGGCGGCGTGGTGATGAAGCTCTCGGCCACCGATTTCGGCCACCTCGGCGTATTCCCCGAAACGCGCGGTCTGTGGGAATGGATCCGTTCGACGCTGCGGGCCGAAAAGGAAAAGAAGGGCCGCAACCTGAAGTTCCTCAACCTCTTCGCCTATTCCGGCGGGGCGACGCTGGCCGCCGCGCAAGCCGGCGCCGAGTGCTGCCACCTGGATGCCGCCAAGGGCATGGTCGACTGGGCCCGCGAAAACGCCGCGCTCAACAACCTGCAGGATGCGCCGATCCGCTGGATCGTCGACGATGTGATCAAGTTTCTCAACCGCGAAGTCAGGCGCGGCAACAAATACGACGCCGTCCTGCTCGACCCGCCTTCGTTCGGGCGCGGCAAGAAGGGCGAGCTCTACAAGATCGAAGAGAGCCTGATGACCACGCTCGACCTCGTCCACCAGGTTATGGGCGACGATCCCAGCTTCGTGCTGCTCACCTCCCATACGCCCGGATTTTCGCCCATCGTGCTCAGCAACCTCCTGCGGCAATTCAATTCCGAAGGGGAGATGGAGTGCGGCGAAATGCTGCTGTCCGGCAAGCCCGGCGTAATGGATCTGCCCAACGGAAACTGGGCACGCTGGATCAACCGGTGATGGCAACAAACCACTACAACGCCGCCGAATTGCAACCGCTGATCCTCTTCGCGGACAACCATCTGCTGGCGGTCAACAAACCGGCCGGCATGCTGACGCAGGATAGCGGAACCGGCCTGCCGAACGTGGAGGACTGGGCGCGCGAGTGGGTGCGGGTCGACAAAAACAAGACCGGGGCCGTATTCCTCAACGCGGTGCACCGGATCGACCGGGCCGTCGGCGGCGTGGTCCTGTTTGCGCGTACGAGCAAGGCGCTCTCCCGCCTCAACGAAGACATCCGCAACCGCGACTGCAAAAAGATCTACCACGCGCTCGTTGAAGGTGCGCCGGCAAAACCGGCCGCCGAACTGATCCACTGGCTCTCGCACGCGCACCACCGCGCCGAGGTTTGCCGGGAGGGGGACGAAGGGGCGCAGCGCGCCGTGCTCCGCTACCGGACGCTCAGGCAGAGCGGAACCCTGACCCTGCTCGAAGTCGACCTCGAAACCGGCCGCTACCACCAGATCCGCGCCCAGCTCGCCGCCATCGGCTGCCCGATCGCCGGCGACGAAAAATACGGGGCAAAGAAAAAATCGGACAGCGGCGACATCGCATTGCATCATTATCGGCTGGAAGTAACCCATCCCACGCTGAAGGAGCCCGTCATCATCCAGGCACCCTATCCCGCGGAGTCGCCCTGGTGGCGGAACGTTTCCTAACCCGCCGATGATGCGGATGTTTTACTGGCAACGATTGCTCCGGCGATTAAATGTTGAGAATTCCATGTGACTGATTTATGGCCACAAAGAGGCACATGACGCCGCCGAAAAGAAGGTGGCTGCACGAAAACTCAGCGGTTCGGGTCTTTGTGTTTTTTCAGTGCGCAATTGCTTCTCAATTGTGTGGCTATCCTCACAATATTTAGCCGCCGTATCTATAATGTAGGTAAAGCAACGAATGGATGCGGCGCAGCTCGAAGACTCGTGTCCAGACCTCGGAATTTTGAACCGCCCCGAAAAATCGGGGAAACCTAAAGGCCTCAGATTACGCAGATGGACGCGGATATCTTCCAGGCACTCTGGAACTTTGGTACCTCGATTCTTCCAGACCCTGGAAAGTCAGGTAGGGCGTGATCGCCGAGCGCGCCGTCCGTCCGCAAAGTCAGATAGGGCGTGATCGTTCGAAGACCCTCGATACTTCGGGGCGAAGCGCACCGCCCGAAGGTGTAGAGATCGTTTACCCGTCTGCGTGAAACGATGCCCTCACACTTGCTACGCCGTCTTGTCATGCCATAGCCTTGGATTAAGGAGGAAGACTTTCCCAAAGCATTTGCTGGATGAGACAGAAAAAAGCGTATATAAATTTCATATATTGAAAAGCGCGTGGTTTTCGGGACAGAGGAATGATGATGAGGCACCTAAATGATAGGACTGGTTGGCAATGAACGGAATTGTTCAGGAAGATCGTCTACAGCATCTCAAGCGATTCTATTTGATCATGGAGGAACTGGCGAGAAGGACGCAGGGGCCGCAGATCCTTTCGGAATGTTCGGGGCGAATGGAGTGGCCAAGGCGAGGTGTCTATTTTTTTAGCGA
The DNA here is from genome assembly GCA_021734595.1 of Kiritimatiellales bacterium. Classification (GTDB taxonomy): domain Bacteria; phylum Verrucomicrobiota; class Kiritimatiellia; order Kiritimatiellales; family Pontiellaceae; genus JAIPIO01. The sequence continues at coordinate 5,990 of JAIPIO010000132.1, forward strand.
GGAAGGTGAAAAAAGAACGGAAACCGGCACAGGGCTGCGAGTTGTTCGTATTGGGACGCATGCCCTGAAGGCTGGCTCAAATACCACAATCTGGAATCGCCTATCGCAACACAAGGGGCCGGAGAAGACGGGCGGCGGCAACCACAGGGGCTCAATATTTCGTCTGCTTGTTGGGACGGCGCTAATCGAACGCGACGGCCTTGAATTTCCTGACTGGGCAAAAGGGAGTTCGGCTCCCAAGGAAATCCGCCAGCAGGAGGAGCCACTGGAACGACTTGTTAGTCAGCATATCCGAAGCATGCCTTTCCTTTGTCTGAAGGTTGACGATGACGCCGGGTCGGAAAGCTTGCGGGGATATATCGAGCGTAACTCGATTGCGCTGCTTAGCAATTATAACCGGGAGAGCACTGATGCGCCTTCCGGCGGATGGCTGGGATATTCCTGTGACCGGAAACGTGTGCGGGATTCCAGCCTCTGGAACCAGCGGCATGTTGATGAGGGGTATGATCCTGCCTTCCTAGATGTGTTTGAACGGTTAGTGGCAGAAATGGGAGAGAGTGAAAAGTGGCTACCGATCATTGAACAACGAGATAAGCCACGGGACATTCATGACGGCCTCTCGAACCGCGATGTGGTGGACGGAACTTTTTGCATCAAGGAGCACATCCCTGTTCACACTCTTGAACGAAGTAGGCATTCATCCCCCGGGGCAATCCCAGGAGTATTGTCTGACGGCTCTCGAAAAATAAAGGTCGTTATACAATGTGCCGCAACTAAGCAACCAGACGCTGGGTGTATGATCGACCAAAACGGGAAGCGCGTCATGTTTGTGGCTCAGCCGGAGAGAGCCCCGGCAAACGATGAGATTATCTACGCAAGGCCGGATGATATGGTAAATGGCAACGGAAACTGGCGGCAGTTTCTTGAGGAGTATAATGCCCAGCAAGCAAACCCGCTTAACCTTTATCCAGCGTGGCAGCTCTACAAACACAAAGCCTACAAATCTTTGGTGGATAGGTTTGGTATTGAAAATGTATATATCCTATCGGCTGGATGGGGATTGGTTCGCGGTGATTTTTTAACGCCGGAATATGACATCACCTTCTCTCCATCGGCTGAATCCTACAAGAAGCGAAAGGCATCTGACAGGTATGACGATTTCAGCATGCTCCCGAAGGAGTGTTGTGAGGATCTGTATTTTTTCGGCAGCAAGAATTATTTGCCCCTCTTCGATCTGTTGACCAAAGACTATGCCGGGGAAAAGTTCGTTTTCTACAACTCTTCCGTTCCGCCAGAGGAGATGACGGGTTGTGAATTGATCAAGTATGAGACGCGAACAAAAACGAATTGGCACTATGAATGTGCGAAATGGTTTATCGAAAGTGAGAGAAGCTACTCCGACTCTGCAACAGTACGCCAGCGGCCAGCAAGTGCCCCGAAACCGTGCCCGACAAGTGCGCCGACGCAGAAAGGAAGGCCAGTGCACAACCTTTCGGGGAATCAAGAAAAGGCAACTAATCCCATTGGGAAGGACACGAAAACCATTGGCATAAATATGAAACAGGAAATGGCCACCGAACTTGAATGTCGGGCACGCGTTATGGGGCTTTCTACCGGAGCGTACTGTAAGATTGTTTTTCAGCAGTGGCTGGATTCTGGTGGCAAACTCCAGCTAAAGGAAACCAGCGAAACCGCAACGGGGGAACCTGTCAAACTGGAAAGCAGGATGGTTGAAAAGGTGAAATCCTATGATGCCAGAGAGAATAGTAGGATAAGAGAAGACCATGTTCCGTGGTGGATGTTTTGGAAGCGCTGAAATTAATACGACCAGACGGCGAAAAGGGAAAGGGGGCAGAGTACCAGCTTTAGTCAACCTTGATTTTTGTAGGAGGTCTGGAAAACGGGTCAGAAAACGGGAAACGGGTCGGGGGAAACGGCAAATGGGTCAGCAAATGGGCAAATGGCAAATGGCAAATGGGTCAGACTGAAGTAACCCCAGTTTGACGGACACTCGGAACTTGTGCCCGCTTCAATGGATCGGGGAAACCGGCAGACCTCGGGTGAACGCGGATATTTTCCAATGGTTGGAAAGATACAACGGGCACTGTTTTCCGTACTTCCCAAAAGCTTTGTCTGGGCGGAGTGAGGACAAACGGGTATGGTTAACGCATATCCTGAAGATTTTTTTAAATTGAACCTGGCTGCATGTGGGGAGGAACAAGATGAAGGAATTATCATTGTCGCGCCGGACTGTTCTCAAGAGCACCGCTTCGGCGGCAACATTGACCGGTCTCGCCGGGTATGCGGATTTGCAACGGGAAAGCACCATCTCCACGCCGCGCCGGATCGCGCCGGATGAAAAACTAAACATAGCCTGCGTCGGTTGCGGAGGAAAAGGAAAGGTGGACGTCGACGAAGTCTCATCGCAAAACATCGTGGCTTTATGCGATGTCGATTGGGAGCGGGCCAAGGCCACTTCCAAAAAGCATCCGGATGTTCCGAAGTTCAAGGACTACCGAACCATGCTGCGCGAGCTGGACGGCCAGATCGATGCCGTAACCGTCACCACGCCCGACCACATGCACTATCCCGTTGCGAAAATGGCCATCGAGATGGGCAAGCACGTGTACGTTCAAAAACCGCTCACGCATTCCGTATGGGAGGCGCGCCAGCTCGCCGAGCTGGCCCGAAAACACAAGGTCGCCACCCAGATGGGAAATCAGGGGCAGGCCTCAGAGTCGGTTCGCATCCTTTGTGAATATCTCTGGGATGGAGCCATCGGCCCCGTGCACGAAGTCCACGTCTGGACCAACCGGCCGATATGGCCACAAGGGATCAATCGTCCCGTCGAAATCCAAACTGTGCCCAAATCCCTCGATTGGGATCTCTGGCTGGGCGTGGCCCCCGAAAGGCCCTACCACAGCGCCTACCATCCGTTCAAATGGCGCGGCTGGTGGGATTTTGGAACCGGGGCGCTCGGCGATATCGGATGCCATTCGCTCGCACCGATTTTCCGGGCGCTGAAACTCACACATCCCGTCCGTGTAGAGGCCTCCTCCACGGAACTCTTTGCGGAGACCTATCCGCTCGCCTCGATCGTTACCTATCAATTCCCCGCCCGTGAAGGCATGCCTCCCGTACAACTCACCTGGTACGATGGAGGGCTCAAGCCACCGCGGCCTCAAGAGCTCGAAGCGAACCGGGAATGGGGCGGGGGCGGAACGCTCTACGTTGGGGAAAAAGGAAAAATATTCGGCGGCCGGATTATTCCCGAAGCAAAGATGAAAAAATACAAACAGCCCGCGAAAACGCTGCCGCGCTCGCCCGGTCACTACCAGGAGTGGATCCAGGCCTGCAAAGGCGGCCAGCCGGGCGGTTCCGATTTTGATTTCGCCGGGCCGCTGACCGAAGCGGTGTTGCTGGGCAACATTGCCTTGCAGACGGGAAAAAGACTCGAGTGGAACAGCCGGAAACTGGAAATCACAAATATCCCGGGAGCAAACCGATTCCTGCGGCGCGCCTACCGGGACGGTTGGATCTTCTAGCCCCTGATGGGGAACCCACCCGCTGGGGTTTCCTGACTTTGGAAAATTTGAACCACGAAACACACGAACTACACGAAACTTGGGACGGCGATAAATACGGATTCTCACGCCCGTTCCCTGCGGGAACTAAAGCCACAAAGCCACGGAGAACACTTTAGACAGGATTGCGGGTGCGGCTGCGCCGCTTTGGAGTGCGGTACTCCCAGTACCGCTTTTCACCACGCATGGAATTTTTATACACCACGGATTACACGGATGGACGCGGATATGTTCCAGACCTCGGAACCAAACATATTTTTTAGACAGGATTACGGGATGGACAGGATCGATTTTGTTTTCAGACCTCGGAATTTTGCCCGCGGATTACGCGGATGGACGCGGATATCTTCCAGGCATTGGAATTGTAGCGTCGGCTCTATGAGCCGATTTTCCAAACTTCGGTCTCAGTTCATCGGCTGGCATCTTTTCTTTTCCGAATCATTTTACATTTATTCTCATCAGATCTTCTGCGGGGATGCGCCGGGCCAGAACCAGCGCCATTGCATCGACCCGCCGGTGCAGGAACTCTGCAACGAGCCCCAGAATGTACCAGCAGGGAATGAAGGTCGCGGTGATGTATCCGCAGAGATTAAAGCGGTCGCGGTAGACCCAGATCTCCAGCCCGCAGAGGTCAAAAATCCAGCCGGAAATAAATTCAACGGCGAAGATAGCCAGCATGTATACGACGGCCCGCAACGGCAGCACCACCCCGTGTTTAATCATGGGGCGCGACATCGGAAGCAGTAGCACGCCCAGCAAGCCGTAATCCAGCATCATCCAGGGCGACGAACTTCCGAGCAGATTCCAATTGCCGTGGCGCAACTGCCAAAACGCTCCGCCGAACACCTCAAAAACCAGCCCCAGCAGGGCAAACAATAAGAAGCGATAAAAAACCCGTTTTCCCTGTAGCGTCATCATAGACCATACTCCTTCAGTTTACGGCTATCGTCAGACTGATATAACTAATACAATATGCCAAACAGGTAAAAGTCGGCAAGCTTTCTGTTTTCCAACACCTTGGGAAAGAGAATTAACAGAATGAGCGAAAGGGTCGGTCCCGTAATCTAGTAATTCATCTCTGTTCGCAGGGAGAAACTTTCCTTGCTACCGCTTCCCAGACCCCGGAAAATTTGCCCGCGGATTACGCAGATAGACGCGGATATCTTCCAGGCATTGGAATTGTAGCGTCGGCTCTATGAGCCGATTTTCCAAACTTCGGAACCACCACGTATTTTTTAGACAGGATTACGGGACGGACAGGATAGGTTTTGATTTGGGCAGAAAATGTTGTAGGCCCGGTCCCCGACCGGGCGGGGTTGGATGAACGCCAACCGTTTATGATGTCGCAAAGCC
>JAIPIO010000133.1 GCA_021734595.1 Kiritimatiellales bacterium
TGCATGGCGCCCATCTACTTTATATTGGCGAAACGCTACAAGCTCGGCTGGCTCGCACCGCACTTTGCCATTGCCGCGGCCTTTTCCATTACCGGACCGCTCTTCATGGACCGCGACATTTTCTGGAACCGGGTTCCCGCGCTGCAGTCGCCCTGGTTTGTGCCGCACGTCTTCGCCTACATGGTATCGTATGCACTGGCCGCCGTGGCCTTTGCGATCACCATCGGCGGAATCGTTTCCAGGCATTGGAAGAAAGCGGAGGAGACCGGCAAGGAGGCCAACGCCAGCTATCTGGTTCTGCTGCTGGCCTATCCATTCATGACCTTCGGCATGCTTTCCGGCGCGCTGTGGGCCGAAGAAGCCTGGGGCATCTACTGGTCGTGGGACGCCAAGGAAACCTGGGCGCTGATCACGTGGACGGCCTACCTGATCTATTTCCACTGCCGCATGAGTCCGCGGTTCAAGGACAGTGCCACGTTGACGCAGGTACTCGCATTCATTGCACTGCTGATCACCTTCTTCGTGGTCAACCTGCTGCCCAAAATGGGCAGCCTGCTGCACAGTTATGCTTAGACGGGATGAAAGATGCATCCGTGGAATGTCAGTCCGAAAGATGCGATTGGGATTCAAAAGCAACTGCGGGATCAGCTGGTCCCTGAGGACCGGCTTGATGAGGTAACCTTTGTGGCAGGAGTCGATGTCGGGTTCGAGGAAAACAACACCATTACCCGTGCCGCCGTCGTGGTGCTCGATTTCCAGACATTGGAACTTTGCGAATACGCCATTGCACGGCGCCCCACGTCGTTCCCCTACATCCCCGGCCTGCTCTCGTTCCGTGAAATCCCCGCCGTGCTTGATGCGCTGGAAAAATTGAAGCAACGGCCCACCCTGCTGCTGTGTGACGGTCAAGGCATCGCCCACCCAAGGCGGCTTGGTATCGCCGCCCATCTCGGACTGTTGACTGATATCCCCTCTGTTGGCGTTGCCAAATCCCGGCTGATTGGAACGCATGGTCCGCTTCCGGCTGAAAAGGGTGCTTTTGTGCCGTTAATGGACAAGGATCAACAGATCGGCATCGTGCTGCGCACCCGTACCAATGTGAAACCGCTTTATATTTCCGTCGGCCACAGGGTCGGTCTTGAAACCGCACGCAAGCATGTAATGTCCTGCATCACCAAGTACCGCCTGCCCGAAACCACCCGCTGGGCACATAAGCTGGCGTCCAATAAAAATTAAGCGGCGGATTCAGGTTCCAGCAGAAGCTTGTCGACCCGGGCGATTTCGAGAACACGGCGCGGTTTGGGACCCATGTTTTCAATGGTAACGGCAGTACCTTCAACCTGCGCCTGCTTTTTGAGTCCGGCCAGGAAACCGAGCCCGGAACTGTCGATAAAATCCAACCGGACAGCGTCAATCCGGATGGACTTCAGCATGCCCTGCTGTTTCAGTTCATGATGCAGTTGCTCGGCCCGCAATCTGAATTCGGGCAGCGTCGCGGCGGTCAGCTCAAGGGGGAGCTCCAGCGTCAACGCATCCTCCGTATAAACCGCACTACCGCCAACATGGCTGGCAATGGCCTTCAGCAGCAAAGAAACTTCTTCAGGCGAATAGGCGATATCAAAATATTCGATCAGCCGACAGGTTTCAAGCAGACGCCTTACCTTCGGGCGCGGTGCATAGAGAATCAGGCGGCGGCCGTTTGCCCGGCAACACTTATTGACGGACAGCAGCGCGCCCAGTTCCATGCTGTCCAGCCATGGGATGGCGTGGATGTCCATTACGATCGAAGCCCGGCCGGCAACGGTACCCAGCTCGGTTGCAAAGTTGTGTGCCGCCTGCTCGGTGCCCAAGGCACTGAAGGTTTCAATTTCGGCACCGGCGTTGCGGATTTCCGCCAGCGCATCCTTTTCCAATGAATGGAAGGTTACCGGCTTATCGGGCATGCGCCTGATGCTGAGAATCTGGCGGGTGGCCGAAACCAGGAAAGCGATATTGAGCATGTAGCGCTTGAACAGACGGCGCGGGTTGGAAAGCATCCGCCAAAACCATTCCAAGTGGATTTTCTGCATCCAGACCGGCGCGCGTGTCTGGGCCCCGACAATAAAGTCGAGCGTCCCGCCGATCCCCAAAGCCACCGGCACCTTCCAGTGGTGCACATGCATATTGATGAACTTATCCTGTTTCGGCGCACCAAAGGCCACAAACAGAATGTCAGGGCGGGCCTGTTCGAGCCGCTGAAGGATGTCATCATGATCCATTTCCAGCAGCGACGCATACGGCGGGGAATAGGTTCCCGCCACCTTCAGATCCGGGTGCCGCTCCTTGAGGATCTGCATCGCCTTTTCCGCCACGCCCTCCTCACCGCCCAAGCCATAGATGCTGACCCCCTCTTCCGCCGCACGCCCCGCCAACATGGGGGTAATATCGCTGCCGGTAACACGCTCCTTAAGCGGCGGCCCAAAAAACGGCGCCAGCTTCACGATCGGGAAACCGTCGGCAATCACCAAATCCGCCTCGATCAGAATCCGCTGCAGCTCCGGATCGTTCCAGGCCTGTGTAATAAAATCGAGATTGGCGGTCGCCACATTGACGGATCTGCCCGCGCGGACGCGTTCCACGACCCAATCGATTGCTTCGGCAAACGTTACGTTATGGAACGGCACCCCGAAAATCACCAGCGGCACCGCCGGCGCTGTTTCTATACTGCTCATGTGCTATGCCCATCTCCGGCAATACACAAGATTTTCCAATGACGGGAAAGCACATGCACACACAATTCTATCGCTTATTTGGTTGCGCCCCTCTAGGGGTGCCGATATATTCGGCGCCTTGATTTCAGAAGTTGTTAGTTAACCAGTAGTAAGGAGTATAGTTATGTCAGAAATTATTGATATTTTAGCCAGAGAAATTCTCGATTCCCGCGGGAATCCGACCCTGGAAGTTGATGTTTTGCTCGAGTCCGGCGCCATGGGCCGCGCGGCTGTTCCATCGGGCGCCTCCACCGGCGTGAACGAAGCGCTTGAACTGCGCGACGGCGACAAGGACCGCTACCTGGGCAAAGGCTGCGAAAAAGCCGTTGAAAACGTAAACGATACTATCGCTCCGGCCGTCATCGGCATGGACGCCATCGATCAGGTCGGCATCGACAACCTGATGATTGAACTCGACGGCACCGAAACCAAGTCCAAGCTGGGCGCCAATGCCATGCTGGGGGTTTCCCTGGCCGTGGCCCACGCGGCCGCCGACTACCTCGGCATTCCGCTCTTCCGCTACATTGGCGGCACCAACGCCAAGGCCCTGCCGGTTCCGATGATGAACATCATCAACGGCGGCTCGCACTCCGACGCGCCGATCGCGTTCCAGGAATTCATGATCCGCCCGGTCGGTGCAGACACCTTCAAGGAAGGCCTGCGTTGCGGCGCGGAAGTGTTCCATGCGCTCAAAGCACTCATTAAAGGCAAAGGCCTCAGCACTGCCGTCGGTGACGAAGGCGGATTCGCGCCGAATTTTGCCGGCGGAACCGAAGAAGCCCTCGACGCCATCATGCAGGCGGTCAAGGACGCCGGCTACGAGCCGGGCGTTGACGTTACGATCGCGCTGGACTGCGCCGCGTCCGAATTCTGCGAAGACGGGGTCTACAACTACGCCAAGTTCGAAGGCGAAAACGGCGCAAAGCGCTCTTCCGCCGAACAGGCCGACTACCTTGCGGAACTCATCGGCAAATACCCGATCGACTCCATCGAAGACGGCATGGATGAGCAGGACTGGGATGGCTGGAAGATCCTCACCGACAAGATCGGCGACAAGTGCCAGCTCGTCGGCGACGACCTGTTCGTGACCAACGTGAAATTCCTTGCCCGCGGCATCGAAGAAGGCAGCGCCAACTCGATCCTGATCAAGGTCAACCAGATCGGTACGCTGACCGAAACACTCGACGCGATTGAAATGGCCCACAAGGCCGGCTTCACCGCCGTTGTTTCCCACCGTTCCGGCGAAACGTCCGACACCACCATCGCGGATATCGCGGTTGCCACGAATGCAGGTCAGATCAAAACCGGTTCGCTGAGCCGCTCAGACCGCATCTCCAAGTACAACCAGCTGCTGCGCATCGAAGAAATGCTCGGCACGGATGCCCGCTACGGCGATGCATAATCCAGCGCGTAGCGCTTGATAAAAAGACGGTCTCCGGGCCGTCTTTTTTTTATCGGGCAAGGCTTGTTGAACGGATAATTACGGGTATATTCCAGTTGATATGCAGCAGACCGAAAAATACTGGAGTCTCATCCATCGCGTGGTGCTGATCGTCGTCCTACTCATGGCGGTGGTCGGCATTGTTTTGGCGTTCACCCCCAAGGTAAAGCAGATGAAGGACTACCAGCAGATCAAGGAAGATCTGCAGAAGAGGATCGATACCAACGAAGCGGGCGAGAAGGAGATCATTGACAATCGGAGCCGTTACAGAACAGACCCCGCTTTTGTTGAAAAAATAGCCCATGAGCGCGGCTACGCGCATAAAGACGAGGTCATCTTCCTGCTGCCCGAAGAATCATCAGGAACCAATGACGCGCCCCGATAAAACCCCCGTGGTCTGGACGGTTGCGGGCTCCGACTCCGGCGGCGGCGCGGGCATCCAGGCCGACCTGAAAACCATGAACGCCTTCGGCGTCCACGGCTGCTCCGTCATCACCGCCCTCACCGCCCAGAACACACAGGGTGTCCAGTCATTGGAACCCGTCTCCGAATCCATGCTGCGCGCCCAGCTCGACGCACTCAAGGACGACCTGCCGCCCGCCGCCGTTAAAACCGGCATGCTCGGCAGTTCCAATGCCTGTAAAATCGTTGCAGAATTTTTCCAATCATTGGAAAGCTTCATCGTCTGCGATCCTGTCCTTGCTTCCACCTCGGGCGAAAACCTGCTCGAGCCCGAAGCGCTCGACATCCTCATCGGCGGCATTTTTCCAACGGTTGGAATTCTCACGCCCAATCTTCCAGAGGTTGGAAAAATCATTGGAGAAGATTTCCAGACCTCTTGTCACGCCGTAGCCTTGCGAAGGCGGATGGAAAACGCGGCGGCGAGGATTCTGGAGCTGGGCGTCGGGTCGGTCCTGATCAAGGGCGGCCACGCACCGGGCGGCGAATGCCGCGACTACTGGACCAACGGGAAAGACGCAATGTGGTTGAGCAGCCCGCGCATCGAAACCGCCGCCACCCACGGCACCGGCTGCATCCTCTCCGCCGCCATAGCCGCCGCCGTTGCCCTCGGGCAGGATATTCCCAACGCCGTCATCACCGCCAAAACCTTTCTCAACCAGTGCCTGAAAAATCCCGCCCACCTCGGCGGCGGCCCCGGCCCGATGATGATGGAACCGTTCAGGAACGATCCGGCGCACCGGCCAACAATCCATTAAACCATCAATCCACACTTCCATTCCGCTGCTCTTCCCATTACTATCTTCTGCATGAGCCCAATACACATTTATATAACGTTGTTGCTGGCTGGATTCCTCCTGATTGGGGTGGAGATATTCATCCCCGGCGGAATTCTTGGCATTTTCGGGGCGGTGGCTTGGATTGCCGCGGCAATCATCGGGCTTGGCAAGTTTGATCCGCCGTGGAATGTGCTCAGCGCGGTCGCGATTCTGTTTACCGGTGTGTTGACGTTCGTGGTCTGGATACGCTATTTCCCGAAAAGTAGCATCGGCAAAAGCCTGTCGCTCGCTAAAAACGGCTCCGACTTCAAGGCGCACATCTCCGATGAAACGATGGCGATCGGCACGGTTGGCGAAGCACTTTCCGATCTCCGCCCGTCCGGCCTGGCCCGGTTTGACGGCAGGCGCGTGGATGTGGTGGCGGACGGCGAATGGATCGGGGCCGGTGCGGCGATCAAAATATCATCCACGGCCAACGGACACATCTCTGTTGTACAATTCAATGAAACCGGCGGCGAGTGAGTCCCATGTTTTCCAGATACGCTAAATTTATTCTGCCGGTGTGGTTGCTGGTCTCTTCCCAGGTCATGGCGCTTGAGTTTGCGGCGCCCGACAGCTTCTCGCTGCCTGAAGACAAAACCATATCGAATGAACTTTGGCTGGCGACGGGCGCGGCCGATATCCGGGGCACCGTCCAAGACGACCTCTTTGTAATGGCGGGTACCAACCTGCTGTTCAACGGCACATTCGAAGGCAATGTGTGGGGACTGGGCTCCGGTGTAATCCTGAGCGGACACGCCGGACGCAATGTCCGCCTAGCGGGCCAGACGGTGCAGGTCGACGGGCAAGTCGGCGGCAACGTGCTGGCGTGCGCCACCACCGTGAAAATCAATCCCGGCGCAGATATCAAGGGCAGTCTCGGTTTGCTGGGCCAGACCGTGATTGTTGAAGGTGTCGCGGGCGGCAATGTTTCCATCCTGGCGCAGCGCGTTACGCTGTCTGCGCAAATCGGCGGCGATGTCAGGATCACCTCCTCCGAGATTGTGGTGCAACCGAACACGGTTATCCATGGCGACCTCGTCTATACATCCGCCAGGGAGCTGGTGCTGCCGGAAGGTATTGTGGAAGGCAGTCTGGTGCGCAAAGCCGAACCCGCACAAAAGGGGACTCCCCTGACGGCGGGCAACCTGATTTCCCATTTTGTATGGTATGTGGCCGCTGTTTTTGCGGGACTTCCCTTCCTGGCCCTGTTTCCGCTGACCTCCGCCCTGGCATCGCAGACGGCCCGCAAATCGCCTTGGCGCTGCCTGTGGGTCGGTGCGCTCGCGTCCATTGTTCTTCCCGTCTTTGGATTCATGTGCATCTTCTCCATCATTGGCCTGCCGCTCGGCTGCCTGATGCTTGCGTTCTGGGGCATGCTGGTTTATGTGAGCCGGATCATTGTCGGCCTCGTCCTGGGCGCCATCATGCTGCGCCGGAAAAACAACTCGTTTTTACAGATCCTGATGACGCTGTCCGCCGGCCTGTTTGTGATTTATGTCGGGCTGGCGCTACCCGTGATCAACATATCCGTATTCCTGATGGTTACCTGGATCGGCATGGGTGCATTGCTGATCGGGCTGTTCCAGAAAAAACAGCTCGTTTTTCAGATTCCACAACAGCTGCGTAATCTGGCAGAATCCAAAGCACAAGAAGAAGCGAAAGAAAACGAGGAGGAGTTGTCATGATATATATTGTCCTTATACCCGTAGTAATCATTGTTCTGATTTTCCTGGGACTGTGCATCTCGGTTATCGACCTGTGGGTCCGCGCGATGTTTGCGGACGCCCCGGTCCGCATCCGCGACCTGATCGGCATGAAGCTGCGCCGCGTTCCCCCGCGACAGATTGTGCTGGTGTATGTTTCCGCCATCAAAGCGGGACTGGATTTCACTACCGACATGCTTGAGGCCCACTACCTCGCCGGCGGAAGCATCCAGAACGTCGTACGCGCCATGATCGCCGCCGACAAGGCCAACATTAATCTGAAATTCCAGCAGGCGGCCGCCATCGACCTGGCCGGCCGCAACATTGTCGATGCCGTCCAGACCAGCGTCAACCCCAAGGTGATCGACTGCCCCGACCCGGAAAAAACCACCGGCGGCATGCTCGACGCCGTGGCCAAGGACGGTATCCGACTGCTCGTCAAGGCGCGCGTCACCGTACGCACCAATCTCGAGCGTCTGGTCGGCGGAGCAACCGAGCAGACGATCATCGCGCGCGTCGGCCAAGGCATCATCAGCGCCATCGGCTCGATGGTATCCTACAAGGAAGTGCTGGAAAACCCCGACGCCATCAGCCGCAAGGTGCTCAGCAGCGGCCTCGACGCGCAGACCGCGTTCGAAATCGTCTCCATCGATATCGCCGACGTCTCGGTCGCCGGCATCGGGCAGATCGCCAACGTCGGCGCCAAGCTCGAAACCGACCGTGCCGACGCCGACAAGATCATGCGCCAGGCCGAGGCCGAAGGTCGCCGCGCCATGGCCATCGCCACCGAGCAGGAAATGCTCGCCCGCGTCCAGGAGATGCAGGCCAAGGTGATCGAAGCGCAGGCGGAAGTTCCGCTGGCGCTGGCCGACGCCCTGCGCAGCGGCAATATCGGCGTGATGGATTTCTACAAAATGCAGAATATCCTGGCCGACACCGCCATGCGCGAATCGCTCTCCAGCGGCGATGAAAAATCCGACGACAAGAAGAAAAAGTAATTAGGGACTATCCGCAGATTCCGCTGAGCACAGCGGGATCTGCGGCTTGAATAGATTATGAATCCTGTTTTTGCCAAAGCCGGCGCAGACGACATCCTCCCAGTCATTGTGGTAGTGATTTTCATGGTTGTCCGGCTGGCTGCCTTTATCCAGAAGGGCAAAGAGGGCAAAACGCAACCGGCGCGCCCGCCCCGTCCAGCGCGGCGCTCCCCCACCACCCTCGAGGATTTTTTCAGGGAGCTGTCGGGCGAACCTGTTCAACCGCCCAAACCCGAACCAGCCGCCTTCGTGCGCCCGGATTATCTAAGGGAAATGGATGAGTTCGACCGGCTGCAGATGGAGGAACCCGAAGAGGAAGCCATGGCTGTATCCAGGCCTGCCCTGGAGATTCAACCGCCCTTGCAACCAGCCGCTTCCAACCAGTGGAACGATGTTTCCAACGATTGGAAACCGGAGCCGATAAAAATCCAATCCCTGAAAGGCCTGAAACAGGCCAGTGGGCTGCTCACCAGTTCGCACGGGCTGAAAATGCCGGCGGGCAATCCGTTCCGAATCGCCTCCAAAACCGGGAAGCCAGGCATTGATCTAAAGGAACCGGGCAATTTGAAAAGAGCCATGCTCAGCCACATCGTTTTCAGCCCGCCGCGTGCCTACGACCTCTCGTTCGACAATACGATTGCGCAATAAAGAGTGTGTTCATACTTTAGGGTTCGCACCCGCAAAATAGAACAACCTTGCCTTCTTAGCATATCGTGTATAAACACTGCGTGCATTGTTCAACAGGGAAGAGCATGATGCTATGTTCAGCGCGTTTTTATGTGGCCAGCCTATTGCTGCGATCCTACCTATCGGCGGAATGGGTGGCGGCGGACGGGATCGAATATGTGCAGGATAGACGCAGGACTTGGATGAATAGGCAAGCAATGGACGTAAGTGGTGACTACGGACCTAATTTCTCCCGTTCCACACCATACGATGAAACACCGCTTGTCTCTCTGGTTAGTTGGACAAACCGATCCCTTGCATCAACATTGAACTCAAATTCGTTTTCAGCAGTGATGACCGCAACAAATGTTGAGCACCATCTTGCTGAAATGATAGTAGCATACGACATGGAGTGCGTGAGGTTCGACATGACCTTTCGCTTGAAGGAACCAATGGTTATGACGCTGACAGGCAGTACGGTTGGTAAAATCCCGCATTATCTCGGGGGGTTTAACCTGTATAGTGGAGATGGTGGAGAGTTGATCTTCTCTCCTCCTGTCGACCAGTCCGAGTTTGTAGATATTTTCTACGAATCGATTTTGGAAACGGGTGACTATCGGTTGATCGCTGAACTGCATGACTATGCTGAGGAACGCAAGCCCATAGGATATTCAATTTCGCTTAGTGCAGACTTTACGCCAATCCCCGAGCCGTCGAGTGTGTTGTTGCTGATGGCCGGAGGGGGCGGCCTACTCTGCCACCGCCGCTCAAAGCGCAGGCGCATGGATCGCCTGTCATCTCATCACGGCTTCCAATGATTGGAAAAGGACAACTCCGCATTTTCCTATCCTTGGACGTTTCCTTCCAATGTCTGGGGGGTGACGCTTCGTCATCGCCATGGATGGGACAAATCGCAACCCGCCACAAATTCAAGTATTCAACAATCCAATCTTCAATGATTGCAAAGCAGGTCTGATTTGCGCTTAATACGCCGCATGCAAAATCCAACCTTAACCGACCTGCTCGATACCGCCGTTCTCGCCGCACAGACCACGGGACGCCATGCCCTGCTCAACAAGGAGCGCCGCACGGAAGTCAACGAGGCGCTGGCCCACGATGTGAAACTGGCGCTTGACGTGGAGTGCCAGGCGATTCTGGAAGACGTCATTCTGGGGAAGTTTCCCGGCCACGCGATCCTCGGCGAGGAGGGAATCGTCAAGAACGACCCGGACGGGTACGAGTGGATTATTGATCCGATCGACGGCACCGTTAATTTTGCGCATGGTTTCCACTACTGGTGCGTGTCGGTTGCGGTGCGCCACCACGGAAAAATACTGGCGGGGTGCGTGTATGCACCGGAGTTGGACGAGCTGTACACGGCCCACATGGAGTCCGGTGCCCTGAAAAACGGGAAGCCGATCCAAGTTACCGCCATCAGCGATGTCAAACGGGCCACGGTCTACAGCGGACTGACCAAGGATATCCATACTTCCGAAGATCTGGCCTTCAAGTACTTCCATGCGCTGGCGCTCAACACATTCAAGGTGCGCATCCTGGGCTCCGCCGCGCTGGATATATGCAACGTGGCCTGCGGCAACGCCGAGGCTTATTTTGAGCCGGGCATTTTCCTGTGGGATGTGGCGGCAGCCAGCCTGATCGCCGAAAAGGCCGGGGCAACCACAACCATCCATCTGCGGCCGGAAGAGGCACACGGCGTCCGTGTTCTCTGCACCAACGGCAAGATTCACGGCGCACTTGATGCCATTATCAGTTCCTGTATGTAACCTCCTTTGCGATATGAAGACGTGTCCCGATCTCCACTGGTTGTACGAAGCATCCGTTCAGCATGTCGATGCGGATCTTGATTTTGCCAGACGGGTATTTTCCAACCATTGGAAAAGGCAGCCCGTTACCCTGCGCGAGGATTTCTGCGGCACGGCCAAGCTGGC
>JAIPIO010000134.1 GCA_021734595.1 Kiritimatiellales bacterium
ATGGATGCGCGCGATCTCCTCGATCAGATCGACTTCGCGTTCAAGGTCGAGGCGGAAGGAGGGTACGGCGGCAACGGCCTTTTCGCCGTCGTCTTCCATGATGGCTATTTCCAAGGTCTGGAAAATCTCCTTCATCCGTTCATTGGGAATGTCGGCGCCAATGAGTGATCGGATGCGGCTCCATTCAAAACCGACCTTCACCGGCTCCTTCGGTTGCGGATAGACATCCACCACGCCTTTGCAGGGCTTGGCGCCCGCCAGCTCGCACATCAGCGCGGCGGCGCGACGACTGGCCCACTCGACGCTGTCGGTGTTGACCCCGCGCTGAAAGCGGTAGGAGGCATCGGTGATCAGGCCCAGTGCTTTCGCGGTATGACGGATGGACGAGGTTTCGAAAGCGGCGGCTTCGAGCAGAATCGCCGTGGTGCCGTCACTGATTTCGCTGACATCGCCACCCATCACGCCCCCGATGGCAGACGGCTTTTCGACGTCGGCGATGACGAGCATGTTTTCGGTGAGTTCGCGTTCGGCGTCGTCAAGCGTGCGCATTTTTTCGCCGGCGTTGGCGGTGCGGACAATGATTTGGCCACCAGCCACCAGATCCTTGTCGAACGCATGCAGCGGATGGCCGGTTTCGAGCATGACATAGTTGGTGATGTCCACCACATTGCTGATCGGACGGATACCGGCGGCTTCGAGCCGTTTTTGCATCCATTCCGGCGAAGGTCCGATCCGGGCGCCTTTGAGTACGCGCGCGGTGTAGCGCGGACATTTCTTTTCGTCCTCAATCGTAACGGATACTTCCGCGTTCACATCTTCCTCGGTTTCAGCAATATTGGTTTCCGGCATTTTGAGTTCGGAACCGTAAAGCACCGCCATTTCGCGGGCAACGCCGATTATCGAAAGACAGTCCGGACGGTTGGGGGTCACTTCCAGTTCGATCACCGTTTCGGGTTCGCCCCAGATTTCGACAAACGGGGTGCCGGGTTCAACCGCGCTATCGAGCACCAGCAGGCCGGAGTGGTCTTCGCCCAGACCGAGCTCATCCTTGGCGCAGAGCATGCCCATCGATTCCTCGCCGCGGATCTTGGCTTTCTTGAGCGTGATGCCGCACGGCAGCGTGGTGCCGACCGACGCGAACGGATATTTGCCACCCACTGCCACATTCGGCGCACCGCAGACCACGCGCATGGTTTCCTCTGCGCCATGGTTGACCGTACACAGCCGCAACTTGTCGGCGCCGGGATGCGGCTCGACCTTCAGCACTTCGCCGGCCACCACGCCCGCGAAATCCGAGCCGATCGTCTCGATCGCCTCCACTTCCAGCCCCGAGAAGGTCAGCTTGTCCGCCAACCCTTCGATGGTGTCTTCGAAATCAACATATTCCTTCAGCCAGCTAACCGGTACTTTCATAATTCCGCTCCAATACAAAAATGAGCGTCCTGTATAACGTTTGCAGAACATCGGCTCAAGTTAGAACGGTGTGAGAAGTGATGCGTGAAATGTGAGGCGTGACAAAAAAAGAATCCCGCTTTAGATTAGGCGTCAGATTCATCTACCAATTCATACCGCGATGAAGGAAGGGCCCGTTTTGAAATTTGAACACATACGCCATAAGCCGCCGGTCGAACTCAAGGAAGAGCGCCCGCTGATTGTCGCCTGCAGTCCCTTGCGAAGCCACGCCAACCTTTCAACCATCTTTCGCACTGCCGGTTGCTGCGGCGTTGGGGAAATCATCGCGACCGGCAACGCCAAACTCGTCGGCAAGATCGCCCGCGACGGGGCGGAACAGGTCAAGCTGACCACCAAAAACAGCCTGCCGCCGGTTCTTAAAAAATTAAAAACCGAGGGCTATACCCTGGTGGGACTGGAACAGACCACAAACTCCACCCGTCTCTGCGACTATCACTTTCCCAAAAAGACGGCCATCGTGGTTGGCTCGGAACGGGAAGGCCTTTCGGACGAGTGCCTGGTGTTGCTGGATGCCGTGGTCGAAATCCCGGTTTGGGGCCTACCCTATTCCTATAACGTCGCCACGGCCACCTCGATGGCGCTTTACGAATATTGCCGGCAATACCCGACCGGTTGAAACCAAAAAAAACCGCCCTCGGTTGAGAGCGGTTTTTGTCAATCATTGGAAAATCCAATTAGCGCGAGTAGAACTCGACGACGGACGAGATTTCGCAGATGACCGGTACTTCTTCCGCTTCCGGAAGGCGGTTCAGTTCCGCGGTTAGTTCCTTGTCGTTCGCGGTGACATATTCAGGAGTCTTGGCCACCTGCTGTGCCAGCACGAAGCTGTCGAGCTCCTTGCTCTTTTCGCGCACGGTGATTTTATCGCCGATGCGAAGCTGATAGGAAGGAATGTTGACCTTTTTGCCATTCACGCGGAAATGCGCGTGGCTGACCATCTGGCGGGACTGGTAGATGGAACGGGCCAGTCCGGCGCGCAGGACAACGACGTCCAAACGGCTTTCCAGTATCTGGAGCATCACGTCACCGGTGTTGCCCGGCTTGCGAACCGCCTTTTTGTAGTAGGAGCGAAGCTGCTTTTCGCTGAGGTTGTACTGATGGCGCAAACGCTGTTTTTCCATGAGCTGGCGGCCGTAGTCGGACTGTTTACCGCGGCGGCGGTTTCCGCCATGCTGACCCGGCACATTCGGGCGGCGTTCCAGGTATTTTTCCGATTTCGGCGACAGGGCCACGCCTAGACGACGTGCCTTCTTAATTTTTGGTCCAGTATACTTCATTTTATAATTACCTTTCTTCTGTCCCTGCCCGTCCTTCTGAATTAAGCCGTTTATCGGCCACCTGCTGTGAATTCCTCAATTCAGGCGCTCGCCCCGCACCGCGCGGTATTTATACCTGTGGCGATAATCCTTCCTTCCAGACTCGTTCCGCAGAGAAACAAGGGTGCGTATTTATATAGAAACGGCAAAAAGAGTCAACCCCCTTTGGCTGGAAATGTTTATGAAGAAAGGGGAACCACGGATGAACTCCGATGGACATGGATAAGCGGAGCACTTTAAATATTGAATAATGAATCAACCGATGGCCATAACTCTATAGGGGTATTCACTTCGCTGGACTAGGTACTAGATCTTGTGTGGGATCACCCACCACTCGCCCATTAAACCGCAACATGCGAGCGCTAGCCTGATCTATTCAAAGATTTCCGGCAGGATGGACAGGCCGTGGTTGCGGCTGTGCATGCCGTCGCCGATGGCGAACTTGCATTCGCGGTTGCGTGGAATGCACCTGTAGAGGATTGATTGCAAAACCTTCCTGTGATACATCATCCGCATGAGTCTGACGATTTTCAGGAAAAAAACTATCGTTTCCACTTCTTCTCGTTGGAAGAGGAGAGAATGCATGTGCACGTCGTTATAGATACGGCGGCTAAATATTGTGAGGATAGCCACACAATTGAGAAGCAATTGCGCGCTGAAAAAACACAAAGACCCGAACCGCTGAGTTTTCGTGTAGCCGCCTTCTTTTCGGCAGCGTCATGTGCCTCTTTGTGGCCATAAATCAGTCGCATGGAATTCTCAATATTTAATCGCCGGAGCGATAGCGGGAACGAAGGAAAGGCCAAATTCTGGATGGAGCCTGAAATCTCACTGGCCATGTCGCATGGCGTGACCACCCATGAACTCACACAAATCGAAAAGATTGTGAAGGAGCATCAGGATGAAATTGAAAAAGCATGGCGAAAACATTTCAACCGTTGAAGTTACCAACATGGATGGCATGGGGTTTTCTGATCGATCGGAAGGAGCATTACCTGTCCTATGCCGACTTCCCGTGGTTCATGGATGCAACGGTCAAAAACATTGCCCATGTTGAACGAGAATCAGAAGATCATCTCCATGGGCCGGAGCTGGACGTAGACCTTACGATCGATATGATCGACCATCCCGAAGCCTATCCGCTGAAATGCAAGTAGGTAATCCTGGACTACAGTTCGTCCGTCCGGTTCAACAGCAACATCACTCCGCCCAGATCCACTCAAAGATTTCCGGAAGGATGGACATGCCGTGGTTGCGGCTGTGCATGCCGCCTCCGATGGCAAATTTATAGTCGTAGCCGGAATAAGCCAGCGCGGCGGCCATGCGCTCGTTGTTCTTGAACCAGTTGCCGAGTTGGTTGTCGAGGTCGTTGCATCCGTCCTGCAGGTAGACACGAATATTCTTTTTCGGCGCCTTGCGGATCAGGCCCGGATAGTTGTGCGCCGTTTTGTACGGCCCGTATTCCGACTTGCTCTCTTTGCCGCCAAGATATTCAGGGTAGTCGTCGTACTTACGGAAGTCGGCATAGCTACCCACAAAGGAGATCACTTTTTCGAACAGGTCGTTGCGTTGCCACGCGGCGGTGAAGGCGCAGCTGGCCCCCGATGAGCTGCCGGCAATGCAGTGGTCGGCCGCGTCCTTGGAAACATTGTACTTCGCATAGACCGTGGGCAGGATTTCCGCTTCGAGGAAATCGGCATACCTGGGAGTGCAGGTGTCGTACTCGTTGCTGCGGTTGTCACGTGCGCCCGCCTTGGTTTCGCCGGGACTGATAAACACGCCGATGGTGACCGGCATCTTCTTGGCGTGGACCATGTTATCCATGACGATGCAGAAGTTGCCGTCGCCTTTGCTCATGCGGTCGCCGTCGTTCACGACCAGCAGCTTGGCGGCACTGCTCTTGTTATACTGCTTCGGCACATAGACCCACCACTTCCGTTTGGTGCCGGGGAAAAACTTTTTCCCGGCGGTGTATACACCCATGTCAATAATCTCCCCTTCCGGGACACCGGACTGCTTCTGGCTCATCGGCCCCAGCGGAAACGACTCAAAACCGAAGCGGGTCTTGGTGGGCGGAAACCAGAAATCATCCACCGTGTAGCGGTAATGCACCGAGGTAAAGTTCGGAAACTTGTCCGCCGCCACGAAGAAACCGGCGTTGGCCAGTTCGCGCATCGGCCACTGACGGTTCTTGTCGGCAACGATGGTCGCTTTGGAGCCCGGCTTGGCCTTGATAAACCATGCGGCGTAACCGCCGCCGTCGTCCGTCTTCTCCACCAGCGCCTTGTGTTCGGCCTTGCTGAGGTCTGCCTTCTTGTACCGTTTGACGGCATACGCCGCAATCTGCTGCTCCTCGGTCCGGCTCAGCTTCTTTTTCTGCATCAGGTCATAGACATCCTTCACCGATGAAACACCGGCGGCTCCCGCGCCGGCAGTCAGCATTCCGATCAAAACCAAAGCCAATGTGAGTGATTTGCATGTGTGTGTGTTCATATCTGCTTCCTCCGTTAAGTTGACGCGCTCCTTTCCAGACATTGGACACGGCTTTCCAATGATTGGAAGATCAGCGGGAGGCGTCCGGCTCCATTAAGTATTCATATGCTCCGCGCTCGCCGGCTTTTGGATGCCCGTGGTAGAGATAGAGCGCGCCGTAGGTCCAACCCTTAAGCCCCGTATAATTCATCCGGTCCATGGACAGCGCCACATAGGGGGCCGGATACCCGTCGGGCAACGGGATGACGTTGGGCCAACAACGCGTATTGCTGTCCTGATCCCACGGCGGGCGGAACATATCCAGGGCACCCAGCGGTTTGAGGTCGGGATAGGAATAGACCTGGAATTTGCGGTCGGAACCGCCGAACAAGGCGTAGTATCTGGAGCCGAACTTTTGAATCAGGCAACCGGTGCTGTTCACTGCCACGGGACCGGCGATGAGCGTGTAGGGTCCGTCCCACTCGTCGGCTTCATAGAGGGTGGCGGGAAAGCCGACCTCCCCGCGGGAACAAACGAGTACACGCCATTTCGCCGCCGATTGGTCATATATCATGTGCGGGTCTTCCTCTGCACCGGGCATGATGACCGGTTTCGCTTTCATGATGGAAAATCCAAAGCGCGGATCGCGCTTCGCGGAGACCGCCCACAACTGCTTGGGTGTTTTCTTGTCGGGATCGCCATAGGCCGAGAACCCGACGGTTATCCCCCGCCATTCTTCGGCCTCCTTATCGTAGAAGATGTGCGAGGCGATTTCGTTGCGCAGCAAGCCATCGTTCCTGTCAAACACGATGATCCCCTCCAGTCGGACATCGAAGACCGATGGATTCATGCTGAAGACACCTTGCAGGGGATGCGGCAGGTGGCGACCGCGAACCGACATGGTAAACCAGAGCCGGCCCTGGTCCAGCAGCGGCGATCCATCCTTGTAGGTGATGGCGCAGAGATCCGCCTGTCCGGCTCCCGTGGTCAAAAACGCCCCGGCTTCCTTGATGGCGACGGAGTCCCCGGCGGCCAGCCTGGTGAGGTACCTGAATTCGAACGACCGGATATGCTCTTTCCGGCGGAGGTCGATCATCCTGGAAAAGTCGCGGGTGTAGACCACACGATTCACCCCGTTTTGTTCCACGAACACATTGAGCCCGCTCCCCAGCACCTGCACTCTGAGAACGAACGGTCCTTCAACGGGCTCTTCGAGCCTAACCACCCTCTGCTG
Organism: Kiritimatiellales bacterium; assembly: GCA_021734595.1. GTDB lineage: Bacteria > Verrucomicrobiota > Kiritimatiellia > Kiritimatiellales > Pontiellaceae > JAIPIO01. The sequence continues at coordinate 6,496 of JAIPIO010000134.1, forward strand.
TTTTTCCTCCCCATCAACAACCACGTACCAGTGGATTGCCGTGCATCTGCCTGAAGAAAACCCGGCAAGAACCGCCATGCGGTTTTTGTTGTCAGGCGTCGCGAATTCGACTCCCGCCTCGGCTGACGTGCCGGTGCTTTCCGCAAACGATACGTCGTAGGTAGCGAACGGATTGAATCCTCCAACCCAAAGAGCTGATTCCGACGGCGCGGTTGCAGCGGCTGTGAGCAATCCCATATCCGCCTTGTAAGCCGTCGGCGCGCCGGACACTGCGATGGCGGGATGCTCAACGGCAAGGCCGACGATCTCAGTTGGCTTAAGCGTGGAAAGCGGGATGGCATCTTCGCGGTTAAACACCAACCGGCGCACGGCCTGCCGCCGAAACCGGATATCAAGCGGCGACAGATCGCTCTCGGCTTTTGCAATGAAACCGCCGCAGTCTGTCAGCGCGGCCAAAACCATAATCCGTACAAATCGATTCATCTTTATTCCCCTTCCAACCATTGGAAAACAGAATAGTAGGGTTTTCCAATGGTTGGAAGTTTGATGAGGGATTATTCCAAGCATTGGAACCCACCGGTACGCAAGACGACAGCGGTCCAGGAAAATGTTCCAACCGTTGGAAAAACCTTGTCCAAATGATAATCCAGCTTAATCTCTGTCCTACTATGAAAACACTGCTTCTATCCATTGCACTACTCGTATCGTCTTACTCCCCCGACGAAGGCATGCAAATCGTCAAAACCGATCAGGGCTACCGGTTTGAAGACCAGGGGGTACCCGTTCTCTTTTACCAGACGAAGATGAAAGCGTCGGACAAGGGCACCCATGCGCGGGCCAACTACTGCCACCCGGTCTACGGCCTCGACGGCGAGGTGCTGACGCAGGATTTCCCGCCCAGCGACCATCCGCACCATCGCGGGATCTTCTGGGGCTGGCACCGGATGCTGATCGGCGAAACCGCCGTCGGCGACATGTGGACCTGCCAGGATTTCACGTGGGACGTCCATGACGTGCAGCTGTTGGATAAGCGAACACTGCAGTCCAAGGTCTACTGGAAATCGCCGCTATGGAAAAACGGCCAAGTGCCGATTGCGGAGGAAACCGTAACCATTCGCGTCCACAAGGTTAAGAACGATGCCCGTGCCATCGACTTCACCATCGCGATCCAGGCCTTGGAAAAAGAGCTGCGCATCGGCGGGTCGGACGACGCGAAAGGCTACGGCGGTTTTTCCACCCGACTCTTGCTGCCGTCCGACATCGCCATGAACGATGCCAAGAGTTCGGTGATCCCGCAAAAGACCGCCGTTCCCGCCGGCGACTGGATGAACTTTACCGGCACGTTCGGCACGGAGGCATCCGGCTATGCGATATTTGTCCATCCCGGCAATCCCGGCGGACAGCGCACCTGGCTGCTGCGCAGCAAGAAAAGCATGCAGAACGCCGTCTTTCCCGGCCGCGTGCCGGTTCCGGTTTCAACGGAAAAGCCGCTGGTGCTGAAGTACCGTGTAGTGATCCACAAAGACGCCGATCTCGACACCCTCTTCAAGGAATACGTCGGAACTGTTCGTTGACCTAATTGGCAGGGACAGCTGCCCCAGCTGTCCGCAGCGGCCAAGGGACTGGCCGCCCTACCCCAGTTCCGCTTTAACATCAGCAAACTGCTGGACGGCAAAATCGATGTCTTCCGTACTGTGCGCGGCGGAAATCTGTACGCGGATGCGGGCCTGCCCTTGCGGCACCACCGGGAACGAGAAGCCGATCACATAGACACCTTTTTCGAGCAGGCGGTCGGCCATGCCGGATGCCAACCGTGCGTCGCCCAGCATAATCGGAATGATCGGGTGGTCGCCGTCAGGCAGATCAAATCCGGCATCGGTCATTTTGGCGCGGAAGTGCGCGGCGTTGGCCTGAAGCTTTTCGAGCAGCTCGGTGGAGGCGCTGAGCAACTCCAGCACCTTGATAGAGGTGGCGGCAATCACCGGCGCGAGCGTGTTGGAAAACAGGTAGGGCCGCGACCGCTGGCGCAGCAACTCAACGACTTCCTTGCGGCCGCTGGTGTAGCCGCCGCTGGCGCCGCCAAGTGCTTTGCCGAGCGTACCGGTGATAATATCCACCCGTCCCATTACGTCGTTGTATTCATGGCTTCCGCGTCCCGTTTTGCCGACCACGCCCACAGCGTGGGAATCATCGACCATCACCAATGCGTTGTATTTGTCTGCCAAGTCGCAGATGTCTCTAAGATTGGCAATGGTGCCGTCCATGGAAAACACGCCGTCGGTGGCGATGAGCCGGATACGGCAGTCCTGCGTTTTCTGCAGCTGCTCCTCCAGTTCCTGCATGTTGGAGTTGGAATAGATAAAGCGATGCGCCTTGCAGAGGCGGACGCCGTCAATAATGCTGGCGTGGTTGAACGCATCGCTGATGACCGCATCTTCCTTGGTGAGCAGGGTTTCGAAGAGTCCGCCGTTGGCATCAAAACAGGAGGAGTAGAGAATGGTATCCGCAGTGCCGAGAAACTCCGAGATCTTCTGCTCCAGCTCCTTGTGCACCTGCTGGGTGCCGCAGATAAAGCGTACCGAGGAGAGGCCGAAGCCCCACTGGTCCAGCCCGGCCTTGGCGGCCTCAACCAGCTCCGGCCGGTTGGCCAGTCCAAGATAGTTGTTGGCGCAGAAGTTCAGCACCGTCCCGTCCGCCACGTCGATCCCATTGCCCTGCGGGCTCAGCAACACGCGCTCGCTTTTGTACAATCCGTTCGCCTTGATTTCATCCAGTACACCGCTAAATATCTCCAAGCCTTTATTCACAATTCTACCTCATCCATTTAAACCACTAATTCACACTAATCTTCACTAATTCCTCGAAGCAAAAATGATTAGCGCCAATTAGTGGAGATTAGTGGTTTGTTAATCCACCCAATCCAATACGACCTTGCCCGAGTTGCCGGAAATCATTCGCTCGAATCCTTTTTCAAACTCTGTGTAATGGAACCGGTCGGTGATGACCGGCGAGATGTCCAGGCCACTCTCGAGCATGGTGGTCATCTTGTACCACGTCTCGTACATTTCGCGGCCGTAGATGCCCTTGATGGTCAGGCCGTTGAAGACCACCGTGTTCCAGTCGATCTCCACGTGCTCCGGCAGGATGCCGAGCATGGCGATTTTTCCGCCGTGGCACATCGCCGCGAGCATATCGCGAAACGCCGCCGGATTGCCGGACATTTCCAACCCCACGTCGAAGCCTTCCTTGAAGTCCAGTTCCTTCATCACATCCTGGAGGTTTTCATCCTTCACGTTGACGGTGCGGGTGGCACCCATTTTCGCGGCCAGATCGAGGCGGTACTGATTGATGTCGGTCACAACCACATGCCGCGCACCGGCATGCTTCACGATGGCGGCGGCCATGATGCCGATCGGTCCCGCGCCGGTGACAAGCACATCCTCGCCAAGCACATCGTACGAAAGCGCCGTGTGCGTCGCATTGCCGAAGGGATCAAAACAGGAGAGCACCTCTTCCGGGATGCTCGGGTTGCAGGCCCAGACGTTGGTGACCGGGATGGCGAGATATTCGGCGTAGGCACCATTGGTGTTGACCCCGACCCCGCGGGTGTGGGCACATAGGTGGCGGCGTCCGGCCAGACAGTTGCGGCAGCGCCCGCAGACCAAATGTCCCTCCCCGCTGACGAGATCGCCGATCTCGTAGTCATGCACATTGCTGCCCATCTCCGCGATCTCGCCGACAAACTCATGACCAATGGTCAGCGGTACCGGAACCGTTTTTTGCGACCACTTGTCCCAATTGTAGATATGCACATCCGTTCCGCAGATGGAGGTTTTATGGATCTTTATAAGGACATCGTTGATCCCGATCTCGGGCACCGGCACCTCCTCCAGCCAAAGCCCGCGTTCCGCTTTCTTCTTAACCAATGCTTTCATCGCATATTCTCCTGTTTCAAAGGCCAAGTTTAAACACGCCACAACCGCCCGCGCCAGTTTATATTGTGCAATATGTCAACTAGTTCAAAGATTGGATAAACCGCGGCGGAAAATCCCAAGGGTTGGAACTTTTTTCCCAACCATTGGAAACCAGGTTGTGCAACAAACGTACATGAACAGAAGAATTTAGACCATTCCATGAAACGGGAAGGAAACTTACTATTGTTTGCTATGAATGGAAAAGAGAGAATTGCCAAGCTACTCCAACGCGAGCAAGTGGACGCCATCGCCACCTTCGAATGGTTTATCGACGAGCGCGTCGGCCAGGCGCTAACGGGGTCGAC
>JAIPIO010000135.1 GCA_021734595.1 Kiritimatiellales bacterium
TTGACTGGACGTTGCACAAAAGCTTTCTCCCCGACGAAGGCCTTTTCAGAGACCACTACAACCCGCAGTCCAAGCAGTTTGTGCATCGTCCGCATGTGGGGATCGGCCGCCCGTTGCTGGATGACGGCGCTTATATCCAGGCCTATCGTCACACTGGCGAAAAACGATATCTGGATATCGCCGTACGCACAGCCGAGCGATTGCTGAAAGACGAAATGCCGCCGGGCAACTGGTTGAAATACCAACCTTGTCGCCGCCAAATCGGTTCGATCCATCCACGCCACGCCTACTGGTGGGGACGCCCCATGCTCCAACTGTGGGAAACCACTGGTGACGCAGACTGTCTGTTCGCGTTCCAGCGCAGCACAGACTGGTACGCCAGGGCCGTCCGAACCGACGGCGGCATGTTTCGAGATACACGCCTCGATTTCTCCACCAGCTCGTTCGGACATTCCACCTCCGCCAGCGCCTGTGCCATGATGATGTTCATGGACGATTATCGCGAAAACAATGCCGGCCACCGCATTCCTCTGATTAAACGTACACTGGACTACTGCTTGAACATGCAATTCACAGACACACAAGACCCTAATCTCAAAGGGTGTATTCTCGAAAAAATAATGCCGCCCGACGGCACCGATAGATGCCCGTTCCACATCCGGGATGTCGGTACGATTTTCTTCGTGCAGGCCCTCAGTCAATGGCTGAGTGCAGAGGCCGAACAGCACCTGGCAGCAGGGATTACTCCGTGAAACACAGGGGTTCGGCAAAACAACGAGCAGCGCGGAAAATAAGCACCAAAGGCAAAGAAAACACCATGAAAAAATCAATCCTACTCTTTCTCGCCCTTCTGACCTCAGGCCTGCCTGTATCCGCACGGAACATTAATGACTGGTTCAATCCACCGCCAATTCTTCACGTTCCAATGCTACAGACAGAACCAACGATCGACGGCGACATCACGGCGGCGGAGTGGCAAGGCGCCGCGCGCATTACCGGATTTACGCTGCACAAGCAGAAAGTGTTGGCCCCGCCTTTCCTGCAGCCTTCCTGGTGGATCGCCTGGGACGAACATCATCTCTATTTCGCCCAACGCTACCCGTTTTATCCTGAGGGGACTCTGGTCGCAACAGTAAAGGAAGGCGACAAGGGCGGCGCCAACCCCGAAGCCGGTGCCAACATCGTCCGCGAGGACCATATCGAGATTCAACTGGGCACGTTGCCCGACCGCGAGAAAATCCTGGATGAATTCTTCTTCAAGCTGGTGGTCAATCCGTACAATGCCATGGAAGACGTGCGTCGTCGTCATTCCGAGGGCTGGGCGGGCCAGGAATGGGACTCCAACGCCGACTATAAAAGCAAGGTTACAGACCAAGCCTGGACATTCGAGATCGCCATCCCGCTGCAGAGTCTGGAATACGACCTGCCGCTGAAAGACGACACGACCATTTATTGCCAGCTTGTCAGCGCATCCGATCCTGAAGGCTTCTACTCCGCGTGGGCGCCGCATGGATGGAAAGCCTGGCGCGAATTCCCCGCCCTCGTGCTGGACCGTGACGCACCGGCGATTCGAGTTGAAGACCTCGGCCCGTACGCCGACGGCAAGCTGGATGTGGGTCTCTCTGTAGTAAACAACACCGAAGAAACGACCAACCTGACCGTCGCCGCCAGATTAACCAATATCCACGGTGAAACCGCGTTCGAAGACATGCAAGAACTTGCTGTGGCCGCTGGCGAATCGAAGTCGGTTGCGATCACGGACAATGATCTGGAACTACCCCGCGACAAGGATTTGACCTGGGATCAAAACTATCTGCGCCGCAACCAGCAGAATTCGCTGCACGTGGAAGTCGCCGGTTCCGACGGCGAGGTCCTGTTCCGCGACGACTACCGGTTCACCCCCATCCCCAACGACATCAGCGAAAATTTTCTCAAGCCCTTCGCCGCTCGTCGAAAGACCGCCAAGACACCGGTACTCAACAGCGCCTACATGCCGTATTACAACAAGCTGGAAGTCGATGCCGACCTGGACATTCTGGGAATGAACGCGATATACAAAAAGGCGACCCGGCTTCGCGCCACCGTCGAAACCATGCTCTTCAACCAGAACGATGCCGAGCGTGCCGGACTGGTACACGCCAGGGCGGAATGGTCGGTCGATCCGGACAACCCGTTCCATGCTGTGACCGAGGTGCCGCCGCTGGCGGTCGGACAGTATGCGGTATTCCTGGCCCTGGTGGATGAAAACGGCAACATTCTACACGAAAAGGTCGAACCGTTTCGCCGCTACGACTTTCCCTGGGAACACAACCGGATCGGACTGGATACCGAACCCATCCCGCCCTTTGAACCGCTTTCCACCGGGGACGACACCGTCAAGATCTGGGGACGCGTGGTCCGTTTCGCCGACACCGGTCTGCCACGACGCATAGTTTCACAAAAAGACACTGTGGTGGAGGATAATATGCGATTGAGCGGTGTCGTGAACGGCGAACCTGTCGAATTACAAAAAGCGGGACCTTTTTCCTGGCGTGAGACCGAAAACGGCCGCGTGACGGGTGGCGGCACCGGATGGCTCGGCGACCTCCCGGTCAAGATCGACAATGTCACAGAATATGACGGATTCATGGAATTCCGCATCACTTTCGAACCCGAAAGCAAGACAGAACTTGACGACGTGCGCCTCACGATCTCCCTGCCCGAGCGCGCGGTCAACTGCTACATTGTGCAGGAGCCGACCGCCCAAGTCGGCGCCTATGGTGCGATCCCCGAAGAACCGGGTGTTTTCTGGAACAGCCAACGGATGACCGGCGCCGCGAACATCAAAGGGAAGTTCCTACCAAACCTGTACATCGGCAACGGCGATACCGGCTTGATCTACACTGCCGTGTCCGACCAGGGCTGGATTTTGGATTACGACAAGCCCAGCAGTTGGCTTGAACGCACGGACAACGGCGTTGATTTCGTCCTGCACTTGGTCAACACCTCCGCCATCATCGACAAACCGCGAACGCTGAGTTTCATTCTGCAACCCGTACCCGTGAAACCATTGCCCCCGGACTACCGGCGGCAGCATGGCAATCTGGGCTATGATGAACCGCGCCGGTTCCGGAGCAACTATCTCGCAGGCTACGGCGGTGGCAGCAACACCTGCGGGGGTACCGGCCCGGGCGTGGATGTGCTGACGATCTACGACCCTGTCGACTGGGAAGTCATGCGCGATCAAAACCTGGTCTACAAACGCGAAGGCTGGCCGGACTACAACATACCCACACACCGCTATGCGACAACCACTGTCATGGGACTTGGCATGCGCGAGTTTGAAACCTATTCCGGCGAATGGTCGGGCAAGACGCACATCGATCCGCATCCCATGGGCGGCTACAACAAAAGGATGACGCCGTTCGGTACGTTCACTCCGGAAGAGGGCACGCGGCAATGGGCGGACATGACCCAGTCGAACGTCGACATGCGTGTCTGGGCGTTCGACCAGCATCAGCGCAAGGCGGGCATTAACGGCTATCACTGGGACCACACCGTTTTTTGGTCGTCCGGAAGCCTGATCAAAGGCACGGCCTATCAAAAGGAGAACGGCGAAATTCAGGGCACCAACAACATCCTGCTCTTCCGCCAATTGTTCAAACGCATGGCCAACGTCGCCTATCGCAACGCCATGCTCAACTGGCAGGGACGCTACGCGCCCGGCATCACCCCGATCTGCGCCTTCGCCTCGCAATTGACCTTAGTCGAAGCCGTGTGGTACTGCAAGGGCTATGACCAGTTCGAACGCTTCGGCTCGCTCGCTCGCTATCGCGCCCGTTGTGGGCGCTGGCAGGGGTTGCCCGCCTATCATTACGCCAGCGTTCAGGACCGTGCCGCCGAGTATCCCCATCAGTCTCGCAGCGTCGTCGGCCTGGCGCTTCTGCATGATGTCGGCGCGGTCGGCCATCGCATCAACCAGTCGATCTATGAAAGGCTGGTGCCCGCATTGCAGGCTGTGGACTACTACAATGCCGACACCGAATTCATCCCCTACTGGCGCAGCGGCAAGTACGTGACCGCCAGCGCCGACGGACGCAAGATGCCGGTTTCCATCTACCTCGACCCCGACGCCTACGAGGGTCCGAAAGCGCTACTGGTCCTGTTCAACGACACGGATGACGATGCCGACATCGAGATCGAGATCCACGCCCCGGCACTGCTCGACAAACAAGCCCCGGACACCGTCTATGCAGCGGAGACCAAGAAGAAATTCGGGGATGGTCCGGTGGCCACCCACTGCAAACGTCACGATTATCAATTGATCTTGGTGCAGTGATTTATGGTCGAGCAGGGATGACTGCGTGAAAGGCAGGGATTTTTTCAACCTCAACAAATATTTATTTCCACCCAAAATGACTTCCAACCCCCCAAAAAACATCCCTGCATTTCGCGAAGCAATCCCTGCCATCACCCACCCAAAAAACATCCCTCGTATTTCGCGAAGCAATCCCTGCTCTAAAAGGAATCCCAATGAAAAAAATCCTTCATCTCATCGTCGTCATGGCCGCCACCACTGTACTCCACGCAGCCCCGCCGCTCGACAGAGTCCTTTTCGAGGAAGACTTCGAAAACGGCTTCAATGCGGACTGGAAAGCGGTTTCACCCGACATTGAAATCGTGCCGGAAGACCCGGCCGATCCAGACGGCAACCAGGTTGTTCGTCTCACGAACAGAGGACAGATCCTGGCCGGTCCCTGGGTGAAGCCACGCGACTGGCGTACTGCCGAAGAACTTGCCGACAAGCTTGAAACATGGGACGATTATGAACTCAGCTTCCGGTTTCGTATTGCGCACATTCCCAAATTGTTAAAGTCACCGCCGCGGACGCGAGGCGGAATCTTTCGGATCTACTGGCGAGTCAATCCCGTTGAAGAGAACCCCGGCGAAAGCTATCATCTCGAATTCCGTTGGAATCACCGCGACGGCAATTGGTCTCTGCAGGGACCGCTGATATCCTGGGATGGGCGCGACGAGAACCCGAGTACACTTGATGAAATGGGTCCGGCCGGCGGCAAGGTGGATGACACCTGGCACACGTTTAAATTGACGGTTCAGGGCGATACCATGACCACGATGTTCGACGGGGACTTTCATAAACGCGTTCGCGACGTCCGCATCCCCCACGGCGTCATCGCCTTCAATACGATGTGGGGGTCGCGTATAGACCCAGGCTATGTCGAACTGGACGACATCCGGGTGACCGCCATCAGCGACCCTGACAAGGGTCCCCGCCTCACTGCGGAACAACGGCTTCACGCCGGCTTGGCCCGCGGCTGTCTGTTCGCCTATTACCCGTCGCGCAACGAAATCTACACCACCTTCGATTTCAGCCGTTCCCGTATTTACGACCGACGGGCTGTGGCACTCGCCCAGACCTTTACCGCTGCCACCGTACAGGTTCGCAGCTCGTCGAATACGGTAGCGGAGACCCGCGTGCCCCTGTCCGGTGGAAGCAGCGCCGAAACCAGATTGCACGTGCCGCGACTCACTCCGGACACCAAAATCCGCTTCACATTGGAGGGGCCGGACAAGACGGTCACGGTCGAAAAACCGCTACCTCGTGAATATTTCCCGTGGGAAGAGAACACTCTCGGCATCACGCCGAAAATCTACCCGCCCTTCACCCCCGTGGAAATCGAGGACAAAACGGTGAAGGTCGTCCAGCGACAACTCGAAATGAACGGGTTCGGCCTCTGGGATTCTGCGATCAGCCAGGGACGCGAACTATTGGCCGCGCCGATGACTCTCAACGCCATCACTGCCGACGGCGATGTCATGGCGTGGAACCATTCCGTCAAGCTCGCCGAGCATACCCCTCAGAAGGCCGTATTTCAAGGGATGGCATCGAGTAAAACCATCCGCGTCGAAAGTCGTTCGACTGTGGAATTCGACGGATGCATGAAAATCAAAATGAGCATGGAACCGCTGAATGACCCCCTGAAAATTGAGCGCCTATGGCTCGATATTCCCCTGCGAGACCGGGAAATGCCGCTGTTTCATGCCTATGTCGATGGCATTCGCATCAACCAAGCCGGGTCCACACCGCCCGGTGACGGTGTGATATGGCGGAGTAATGACGCCAAACGCCGGAGCGATTGGCAGAACAGTTTCTGTCCGTATATATGGCTTGGCGCCGAGGAGCGTGGCCTGGCCTGGTTCGCCGAGAACGACCGCGGCTGGCTCACCGTCAAAGACGACCGGAAGATCCCCGTGCAGGAAATCATCCGCGAGGGCGACCGACTCACTCTCCGGGTTTATCTGGTAAACCACCCCGCTGTCTTAAACGAGCGACGGGAAATGGTCTTCGGCCTGCAGGCCTCGCCGGTCAAGCCAATGCCGGAGAACTGGCGAGCACGCAGTGATGCCATGCCGGTCATCTCCGGGCCGGTCAACCCCTGGGGCGGCCTCAGCTGTTCCTACAAAGGGCCATACCAAGGTGACTGGAGCGTGGTTGACCGCATCTGCGCCGCTCACTTCACCAACGACCTCGACGAGGAATGGCTCGCCGCCTACGTCGCCGAACACAACCCGCCACCCGTCCAAGGCCGCTGGCCGTGGGCGGACAGCATCCGTAAGTTCGTCGATAAATGGGCCGTTCCGCGCCGGCCGCGGCCCGCATTCGTGTACGCCGAAGAAATGGCCGCCTGCACCCTGCAACGACCGTGGTGTGCGTTTCAGGACGAATGGACCATCTCCAACGAATACACCCAGCGCAAATGCCGAAGCGATGAAGAATTCCACAAGGGTCCCACCCCATCCTCCGCGCGCAGCAATTTTTGCCACTCCTACCAGGACTACGCACTGTGGTATCACAATGAATGGCTCAAACGCGGCGTGAGCCTGTACTGGGACAACTCGCATTCCGTCGCTTCCAAAAGCCTGCGAAACTCGGCGGCATACGTCACCGGGACGGGGACCATCCAACCGGCCACAAACATCTGGAACCAGCGCGAGTACATGCGCCGCACCTGGAATCTTCTCCAGTACTGGAAGCGTCACCAGCCGCACATCGTCGAGTGGTCCATCCACCGAACGAACAGCCAAATTCTCCCCTTGCACGGTTGGGCCACGGTCAGTCTCGACCTGGAATGGAGCGCCCGCTATCGGAAGCCATTTCCACCGGACGAAATCCGAACCACGGTCATGGGCCTGCAAACCGGCGTTTTCGGGCACGATCACCGGGCGTTGTTCGGTAAGATCAACCCGACAATGCTGGAATACGCCGAGGATCATCCCTTGTGGCCAGGACGGGCCTCCTGGGGCATGCGTATGGTACACGAGATATCCCGGCGCTCACGGGTGACCCCGGGTTTCGCCCCCGAGGCGGCCGAAGCCCTCGAGCAAATCATGGTTGATTTCGGCTATGGAACCAAGGATGTTACGGTTCACAACTACTGGGCTGAAAACCCAGTACTTAAGCTTGACAATGACCAGGTAAAATGGCTCGCACTGGCTGATCCGGCAGACCAAAAAATGCTGATCGTGCTGGCCAGTTGGGCGGAGGACGAAGTGCCCCTGCGGATAACCCTCGACCGACGCGCGTTGGGTTTCACCCCCGCTGTCGCCTTCGATGCCGAGAGCGGCGAGAAAGTCGCCACGATTGACGACGGAACCCTCCACGTAACCATGCCGCCCGTCTATGGGGTCAGGGTGCTGGAAATCAAATAGAATAGGCGAAAGAAAACCTGGACAAGGCCCCCTCTCATGCCACAACACCCCAAAAAAACATCCCTGCATTTCGCGAAGCAATCCCTGCCATCACCCACCCAAAAAACATCCCTCGTATTTCGCGAAGCAATCCCTGCTCTAAAAGGAATCCCAATGAAAAAAATCCTGCATCTCATCGTCGTCATGGCCGCCACCACTGCACTCCATGCCGCGCCACCGGTTCTCCAAGTTCCGAAGACCAGCGCGCCGCCGCCATTGGATCAGATTCGATTCGTCTGGAACTGGCGTGAGACCGCGAGCTTCTGTGGCATGTTGGACATCGCTAATCCTGACAAGCCGCCGCGCTTCCTGGGCTTCGGTTATGATGCCAACTGGTGGGTGGGATATGACGATGAAAATATCTACATCGCCTGCTACTACCGGGCGCCGGATCCGGACGTCAAGTTCAAAGCCAACATCACGGAAAACGACGATCCGCGAATAGCCGATGACGATCACTTGCTGATCGAACTGAGCTTTGAGAACCCCGAGATAGCCGCGCATAAACCCAGCTACCGGATCATGGTCAATCCACTGGGCGCGGTATTGGCCGAGGAAGTCGAATTTCTGCCCGGCCAGAACCGACATGGCTGGGCCGACGATATCACGCTGATCAGCAAGGAAAAGGACGATAACGGGCACCACTGGATCACGCGCCTGGCCATCCCCCGGGAACAACTGGGAATCGACACCCTGGACAACGTCGAAGCGCTCCTGCATCTATCCGTCGTCACCGACCCGTTTCATTTAAGCTGGGGCGGAGCGCGAAGCGGCGAGTGGGAAAAATGCCCGCGTGTCCGTTTCACACCCGATCTGCCGGCGGCATTTAGTGTGTGCCCGGGTTCTGCGGGCATGTTTGCCACCGACATCGCCAGCCCCCGAACCGCGCTGGCTTTCAGTACCTATGTTTTCCGAGGAACACCCGATAAGCAGACATCGGTGAAGTACACCCTGCTCAACCAGTCTGGCGGTAAAACGCTGTGGAAAAAGGAATACACCATCACCGGCCCCCGGGCGACACGCGACCGAAAAAACATCAAAGACCGCATCCATAATGCGGAAAGTGACAACCTGCTCACCCTGACGGTCAAAAGCGAATATGACGGGGACAAGACAACGTTGTACAAGGCGGAAATCCCGTTTGATGTGGCAGATGCCGCGACCAAAGCACGGATGGAAAACTGGATCGCCCGGCGAAAGGTGGAAATCAAGGCGCGTTTCGAATGCGACTATGTGTACTCTCCATACAACCACACAATAGTGTTCACGTCCGACACCCGCCAAGAACTCGACCGCCTTCGCGGGGACGAGCTTGAAAAAGCCAGCCAACTGCTTGCCGCCGATACGTTGGATATAAGCCTGGCCGCAAAGGAAAACAATGTGGAAATCATGGCGGTCTCGACTCCAGCGCAGGAGGGACAGGCTAGAGTCGAGGTCGAACTTCCCCAGCCATTGAGCGAAGGCCGATACGAAGTTAAATACACGCTTCGACAAGCCGGACACGTCGTTGCCATCCAGACCCGGGATATCGTCCGCGAAATCTTCCCTTGGGAAAAGAATCGCATCGGCCGCGATCCCGTCGTCATCCCGCCGTTTGAGCCGATTCGTCACCAAGATGGCGCGCTGACCGTGGTCGGGCGCGAAATCGCCATTGGCGCCAACGGCCTCCCCCAATCGATTGATGCCTGGAACCGTCAGCTCCTGGCAGCACCGATTCGTTTGACGGCAACGGTGGCGGGCGAAGAAAGCCCCCCCGTATTTGCGAACTCCGCAAAAATCGAGCTGATTCCTGGACAACGCATCCCTGCGGAGTTCGCAAAGTACGAACTGACCAGTAACACCTGCCCGGTTCCGGAACTTCTCGACACCGACGGGTATCAGGCACAAATCTCCGCCTCGGGAAAACTGGACGACTTGGATGTGGCCATCGATTCCATGCTCGAATACGAAGGCTGGTGCCAGGTGAAAATCGCGCTTTCTCCGCCCGCCGGGAGACGCGTTCAAGTCGATAAACTCGAATTGATCCTGCCGCTTGCGAACGACGCGACGATCATGCACTGGGCGCGCGGACGCGGCCGCGGAAGAATATCCGGATGCAGTGCGGTCCCGGCAGGCGACGGCGTTCTTTTTACCGAGCATGACGTTGCAAAAGACTCGGACCAGGAGGATCCGTTCGTGCCAGCGATCTATATCGGCACTCCCGGCGAGGGGCTATGGTGGATAGCCGAAGCACCCGTTGGCTGGCACCGCGACACGGATGCGGCGAATCAGGTGCTTGAACGCACCAACGGGCAACTCAACTTGCGCTTGCACTTGATCAGTACGCCAACCGTGATCAAGGATGACGTAACCATTGAGTTTGCACTGCTACCTTCGCCGACGCGCCCTACCCCGGAGAATTTCCGTGAAATTTTCTATAAAAAACTGTTTTCGCACGATACAAATGGCTTCCGCATGTACGGCAGCGGTGTCGATGGTATGACACTCTATACAGAGGAAGACTACGAACGGCTGCGGAAATTCTTTTTCGAAAGCGATGAACGCTGGCCGCTGCGCAAGCTCGGACACACCCGCGAATGGGGTGCGCCATTCCTGCTGTATGGCTCCACATTCATGGCATCCGCCGGATCAAAAGAGTTCTCGACATTCGGCAGCGCCTGGATCATGACCGATCGGCTCTACAAGCTCTTCCGGGTTCATGAAGTCTCCCGTGGCAGGCAGAGCATGGCCGGCAACTACACGTGGCAGACCGACCTGGAATGCACGCCGATCGCAACGACCATTCCTCAAAGCTTTATCGATTTCCACCTCTGGCACATGAGCCGGATCGGTGAGAAATGCCGGGTCAACGGCACGTTCTACGACAACTACGGCGTCTATCCACCTCCCAAGCTCGACATGCACACGACCATCACCGATGTCGCCTATCGCGATCAGCATGGCGAGACCAAGCCGAAATCCATCCTGTTTCGCAAGCATTTCTGGGGCAAGCGCTTCTCGACCGCGTTCTGGCTCATGGGC
>JAIPIO010000136.1 GCA_021734595.1 Kiritimatiellales bacterium
CCGATCGCCGCCACCACTCCGCCGTTTTCCTGTACAATATCGATGGTCTCCTGAACCCGGCCACCGCGGGTGACCACATCCTCAGCAACCACAAAACGTTCGCCCGCCGCGATCTTGAAGCGGCGAAGCACCAGTACGTTATCCTCTTTTTCAACAAAAATGAAGCGGACCCCGAGTGCGCGGGCCACATCGTGACCGATGGTGATGCCGCCCATGGCGGGAGCAATGACCGTGTCGATTTCCAGATCCTTCAGTTCGGCTTTCATTTTTTCAACGAGAGCCACGCACAACTCGCCGGCAATGCGGGGATACTGCAGCACGAGGGCGCATTGGAAAAACTGGTTGCTGTGCAGTCCCGACCGGAGTTCAAAATGGCCATTCAGCAAGGCTCCCGTATCTTCAAAAAGCTTCAGTACTTCTTCCGATTCCATCTGCATCTCCACTTCCAATGGCTGGAAAAAATTTTCCAGCCCCAAGAACTTTTCAGTTCCATTGTTCCAATGGTTGGAAAAAAAGTTCCAACCAGTGGAAGCCATGAAAAAGCCCGTCAATCGTGACGGGCTTTTCCTTTCCGGCCTTACATGAACTCGCCGACCTTCTGCATGAAGTCCCAGCGCTTCTTCGCATCCTTCTCCGCCAGTTCAAAGAGCCCTTCGGCTTCCTTGGGTGCCGTTTTCAACAGCGCGGTGTAGCGGCGCTCGTTGCGGAGGAAGGCCTGGAAGTCGCCTTTCGGCTCGCGGGCATCCCATATGAATTTCTTGCCTTCCTCCCCGGCCGGGTTGAATCGGTAGAGTGGCCAATAGCCACACTCGACGGCATCCTTGGCAATCGTCTGCGTCTTCATCATGTCGATGCCGTGCGCAATGCAGGGGGCGTATGCGATAATGATCGACGGCCCATTGTAGGCCACCGCTTCCTGGATGGCCTTCTGCGTCTGCACGCGGTTGGCACCCATGGAGATCTGCGCCACATAAACGTTGCCGTAGCTCATGCACATGAAGCCGAGGTTCTTCTTGCCGGCGCGCTTCCCGCCGGTCGCGAACTTGGCCACCGCGCCGATCGGCGTGGACTTGGAGGCCTGACCGCCGGTGTTGGAGTAGACTTCGGTGTCGAGCACGAGGATATTTATGTTCTTGCCGGAAGCCACCACATGGTCGAGTCCGCCGTAACCGATATCGTAGGCCCATCCGTCGCCACCGAAGATCCAGACGGCTTTGTCGACGAAGTAGTCCTGCAACTCGATGATTTTGCGCACAACAGGGATAGCCTCGGCGGAAGCCTCGGCCAGCGCGGACGGCAGCAGGAACTTGACGGCGTTCTGTGCCGCGATGGCTTCATCGTCCAAAACATTGTCACCGCAGATTTCAACGGCTTTGTTCAGGGCAGCGGTCAGGTCGGCATTGGTGCCCATTTCGAGCAACTGGTCGACCGCCATGCGGAGCAGCGCGCGGTTGTTATCGACTGCGAGACGGAAGCCCATACCGTATTCGGCGTTGTCTTCGAAGAGCGAGTTCGCCCAGGAAGGACCGCGCCCGTCTTTGTTGACGCAGTACGGAATCGTCGGGAACGTGCCGCCGTAAATGGAGGAGCAACCCGTGGCGTTGGCCGTAATCATGTGCTCGCCGCAAACCAGCGTGACCAGCTTGACATAAGGAGTTTCACCGCAACCGGCGCAGGCGCCCGAGAACTCGAACAGCGGCTTCTTCATCTGAATGCCCTTGACGGTATCCACTTTTACGCCATCGAGCACATTGTCCGGCAGGTTTTCGAAGAAGGTTGTGTTTTCCACTTCGCCGGCTTCGCGTTCGAGGTCGAGGGTGGTGAATTCCAGAGCCTTGGTCTTGGCCGGGCAGGTTTCAACACAGACGCCGCAACCGGTGCAGTCTTCGATGTAGACCTGGATCTTGTATTCCAGTTCCTTCTCGTTCTTGGTCTTGGACGTGATGGTCTTGAAGCTTGCAGGAGCGCTTTCCAGATCGGACGGCGCAATTTGCTTGGCACGGATCACCGCGTGCGGGCAGGCCATGATGCACTGGTTGCACTGAATGCAGTTGTCCTTGAGCCATTTCGGAACGCGCGGACCAATGCCGCGCTTTTCGAGCTTAGAGGTGCCGGTCGGCAACGTGCCGTCGAAGGACATGGCGGAAACCGGAATGTCATCTCCCTTGAACCGCATGACAGGTAGAACCACGTTCTTCGCGTAGTCGGAAGCGTCGTCGGCGATGAGTTTCGGAGGTTCGTAGGACTCGGTGATCTCTGAAGGAACTTCAACCTTTTCAATGGCTGCAACAGCGGCATCGATGGCTTTCCAGTTCATTTCAACGATATCCATGCCCTTCGTTTCGAAGGTCTTCTTGACATAGTTCTTAATCAGCTGGATCGACTCCCCGGCCGGAAGCACGCCGGATAGTTCGAAGTAGACCGTCTGCATCACCGTGTTAATGCGTCCGCCGAGACCAACGTCGATCGCGATCTGCAGCGCGTTCACATTGTAGAAGTTAACCTTGCGGTCAATGATGAGTTGCTGCTCTGCCTTCGTGAGGTGGTTGAACACTTCCGAGGTCGGGATCTCGGAGTTGAGCACGAATGTGCCGCCTTCCGCGATGGCTCCGAGCATGTCGTAGCGACCGATGTAGGAAACATTGTGGCAAGCGATGTAACCCGCGTGCTGGATAAGGAACGGATAGTTTACGCTACTTTCGCCGAAACGAAGATGGGAAACCGTAACACCGCCGGATTTCTTCGAGTCATATACGAAGTAGGCCTGCGCGGTCAGGTCGGTGTTGTCGCCGATAATCTTGATGGTGTTCTTACACGCACCAACGGTACCATCCGAACCGAAACCCCAGAAGATCGAGCTCTTCACGTCGTCGGGCTCAATGTTGACTTCGTCGACCACCGGAATGGAGAGGTTGGAAACATCGTCGTTGATACCGACCGTGAACCCGTGCCATGCGCCGTTATCGATGTGATCGAAAACACCTTTCACCATTGCGGGCGTGAATTCTTTCGACGACAACCCGTAACGACCGCCGATAATCTTACAGCCTCTGCCCTCGAGTGCGGCAACCACGTCGAGGTAAAGCGGCTCGCCGAGACAGCCCGGTTCCTTGGTGCGGTCGAGAACGATGATCTTTTTCGCGGTTTCCGGAATGCAGTCAACGAAGGCTTTCGCGGAGAACGGACGATAGAGGCGAACTTTAATGAGACCGAGTTTTTGGCCCTGCTCGTTGAGCTTTTCAATGGTTTGTTCGATGGTGTCGCAGGCAGAACCCATGGCGATGACAACCTTTTCAGCATCCGCAGCGCCGACATAATCGAACAGGTTGTACTGGCGGCCGAACTTGGCGGCGAACTTGTCCATGTATTCCTGAACGATTCCGGGAATCGCGTCGTAGTACTTGTTGCCGGTTTCCCGACCCTGGAAGAATACATCGGGGTTCTGGGCGGCAACCTTCAGGGTCGGGTTTTCCGGCTTGAGGGCGCGGGCGCGGAAGCGCTCAATGTATTCCGGTTCAACCATCTCTTTAAGATCATCATACTCTATGTTTTCGACCTTCTGCAGCTCGTGCGACGTACGGAAGCCATCGAAGAAGTTCAGGAAAGGAACCTGTGCCTTAAGGGTGGACAGATGGGCGATGGTCGCCATGTCCATGGTTTCCTGAATGGAGCTGGCAGCCGTCATGGCCCAGCCGGTATTACGAACAGCCATCACGTCGGAATGGTCGCCGAAAATGGAAAGTGAATGGGTGGCGAGCGTACGGGCCGAGACGTGGAAAACCGCGGGAAGCATTTCACCGGCGATCTTATACATATTAGGGATCATCAGAAGAAGACCCTGGGAAGCGGTGAAGGTGGTGGTCAATGCACCGGCACTGAGCGAACCGTGTACGGCACCGGCAGCACCGGCTTCAGATTGCATTTCAACTACGTCTACGGTCTTGCCGAAGAGGTTCTTTTTACCCTTACAGGCCCACTCGTCCGCATATTCGCCCATATTGGATGAAGGCGTAATTGGATAGATGGCTGCAATATCGGAAAAAGCATATGCCACATGCGATGCCGCGGTATTACCGTCGATGGTTACCATTTTGTTACTCATTTTAGTCAACTCCTCCTAAGGATTATTCAATATTCACAATCAAATTGTCTCTATCGCACACTAATAACCTCCTCGGTTCTGCGGGCGCGCTTCGCAGCAAAAACCCGATATAATTCCAGATTGCCCGTGAATAAAAAGTTTTTTCTGTGCATATTTTTTTTTCTTCTCCAGCATCTGAAACCGGCACAACGAATAAACATTAAAAAAGCCCCGTCTCCGGGGCTTTTCTATTTTACACTCTTTCAGAATGAGGTTGGTGTGTTGAGAAGCGGATCGCCTATGACAATATCACCGGGCCCCTTCTTTTCCTCCTTCTCCAGTTTGAAGGTCACTGTTTCGGGAGATTCCGGCGAAACCGTTACAATTTTGGTCACATACCCTTTCAACTGAAGCTCCAGCGTTTTCTCCGCCGGCACCGTTTGCTTGAGAGGTGTCGTGCCGAGAAGTTCCGCGCCGCCGGGCCGATAAATCTTAGCTCCGCTGGGTTTGCTGTTCACCGTCACACTCTTAACTTTCGACACCGCATTTTTCACCAGAGTCACTTTCACATTTTTTTCGGATGCCGACGAGAGCGCAAACGTCTTGACTTCATATCCCGGTTTCCTGAGTTCCAGCATTGTATCAGTTGCGATCAGTATGCTTACAGGTGTGGTTCCCACCTGTTCAACACCACCCAGACGGAAGAGATTGGCTCCGGTCGGTGCACTGTCAATCGTGACGTAGGGCATCGGCTTGAGGACGGCATCCACCCGGCTTGGAGATTTCGAGGAAACGGTTACTTTCGCAGGATAGAACTTATCTGCCTTCACCTCAAAGGTAGCTTGTTCCGTAGCCAGATAACTGAACGGGGTTTTCCCAACCACACGTCCATTCAGGGAAACAACCGCATTTGCAGGTTTGCTGTATATAATAACTGACGGCTCGCGATCCAGCACTACTGTAGTCTGGGCAGCGGATTTCGGACCCAGTGTGATTTTCTTGGCATTATAGCCTGCCTTGCGAATATCCAGTGCGACGGTTCCCGCTGCTTCCACTGCCAGCGGTGTTTCACCAAGAAACTTCCCAGACTGGGACACCATGGCTCCGCCGGGTTTGGATGAGAGCATGACAGTCGGCTCACGTTGCAGTTCAACCCGCACGTTTCTTTCGGGGTCACTGGGCACACTGACCATCTTGTTTTTGTAGCCAGACAACCGCAACTCATAACTTACACCTGTTTGACTTAGCTCGAATGGTGTTCTACCTACTGGACGGTCCTGCCCCGGCACATAAATCTCCGCACCGGATGGTTGGGAGGTAAGAATCAATCGGTCCATGGGAGTCATGTCGACAGACACGCTTTTGGGAGAGTTCGATTTCACATCCACCGTTTTAGCAAAATAACCGGGCTTTTTAACCAAGACTTTTCTGCCCGAATGATAAATATTAACTTTCGTCGGGGTTTCCCCGACCAATTCCCCCGTCCCCTTGTCATAGACCTCTGCACCCGCTGGGGTGCTGGAGATTGTAACCGGAGCGCAACCCACCGAAATGAATGCGACCGAAACCACCGCAACAGCTACTGCCTTGACGAACAATTTAGTTCTCATATTACCTCTCCTATAATTAGTCTTCAACGGGCAATGATGTAATCAGATGAATTGATAAGAGTCGACTCTAAAAACCGATTTTATTTACGCACCAAATACATCTTCCGCACCCACTAACAGACATCAATTTGATGTAAACATACCGCACCTTCACCAGCAATTACCATTGACGCATATGGGAAAATGCCATTAACTCCCGCACGAGCAAGAAATCGCAACATAAAGCATCGTATGAATCTTCGATTAAAAGAATCACATCATTGATGCATGGCCCTGAAATTATTATTCTCTGAATCTAAACATGAATTCGTCTGTTGTCCATTTTGATAATGCCTGTGAAGCACGTGATATGTGCGCGCTTCTCGCGGGACTCACTGAAAAAATCGAAATGGACAGTGCCCTGTCGGTTACCGTCCGGGATATGAAGATATGCTTAGAAGGCGAGGAACCTGTGCGGGAGGAAATCTGCCGTTTTCTGGAAGATCTGCGCATAGCGCGCAATCAAACGGCGCTTGATCCGCGGGCGGTGGCCTATGCGTATGACGAATTCCGCCGCGGCGAGAAGAAAATCTTTTCTAAACTTTCCAGCATCCGGATAGATGTAAGCCCCAAAAAACCCTCGATCTTTCCACGCACACTCGGCCAGCAGATTTATCTGAATACCATTATAGGTAATTCAATTACATTTGGTATCGGTCCGGCCGGGACAGGCAAAACCTATCTGGCCATGGCCATGGCCGTATCTGCACTGATCAAGGGCGATGTCAGCCGTATTATCCTCACCCGCCCAGCCATTGAAGCCGGGGAGTCACTCGGATTTCTTCCGGGTGACATACAGCAGAAGATTTCTCCCTATCTTCGTCCATTATATGATGCGTTGCACGACATGCTGCCTCCCGAAAACATAGAAAGCGATATTGAAAAGGGAATCATTGAAGTGGCCCCGCTGGCATATATGCGAGGGCGGACACTTAACCATGCTTTCGTGATTCTTGATGAGGCCCAGAATACGACCCCGCAGCAGATGCTGATGTTCTTAACCCGCATGGGCTTTGACTCGAGGTGCGCAATTACCGGCGATCTGACACAAATTGATCTGCCGGACCGGAAGAGTTCGGGACTGCTTGAAGCTCGCCATCTGCTGGGTAATATCGATGACCTGAGATTTGTCGAACTGACGGAACGCGATGTTGTTCGGCATCCATTGGTGCAGAAAGTTATTGAAGCTTACCGCAAAAAACGGTGTAACAGGCACGCAGGCGAGAAGAAGGCACAAGATGAAATCTAAGCTTTTCAGGAAAAAGAAGCAGCGGATGGCGGAACGGAAAGTCGCCAAGGAACTGAGGAAAATTCCTGTGAGAGAACTCTCTCTCGGGCTTTTGCTTTGGTTAAGTGTAAGTTATCTGTTTTATGGAAGTGGTGTTGTAAAGCATATCGATATTGCGGAAGGGCAACGCGTGCCAACCACGATTGTCGCCACAGTTGATTTTGATTGTGAAAACCTGACAGAAACGGAATTTAACCGCAGAAAAGCCGCCAATGGCGTCTCACCGGTTTTTACCACCGACCCTGCTCCGCTAAACCGGGCAATCGGCGGTATCGATAAGCTGTTCACACAACTGCAGCAATACCAAACCGTCGACTCCAATCAGCAGGCAACGATTAGAATATCGTTGACGGGATTGCTTGACGGTCTTGGTACTGCGGTCACCACTGACGATTTTATCGGCATGTTTACGGAAGGCCAAATTACGAATGCTCACAATGCCATCAGGGGCAATCTTCAGACGGTGCTCTCCGCCGGCATTCTGTCAGAAGAATACCGCCGCACGCTTTTCAGGGATGCATCCACTAAAAGTGTAACCATTAAAAATACTCAAACCGGCGCCTCGCGCACGCTTCCTCAACGGGAAATTCCATCGGTAAGGGACGTAATCAAGAAAATTTCCGGCAGTCTAAATCCGGTTTTGGCTGATCCCCAACATAGTCAGGATAAGATGACGGTCTTGTTATCCGCATGGATCACTCCGAATCTAACCTATGATGCAGTAGCCACCGATCTGCTCCGTTCTGAAGCATCGCAATCGGTTGAGCCTGTTATCCAACAATACCTCGCAGGAACCACATTGGCGCAGGCGGGCGAACCGGCAACTCCCCAGACTCTTCTGCTCCTACAGGCACATGAACAAAAACAGAGCGATGATGAAGAAACTTTTGACCGCTTTATGAACGTCGTGGGCAACAGCATCCAACTGCTGGCAGGTCTTATTATTGCCATCGTAATATTGCGTATTGTTGCACCGCACCTGTTGCTGGAACCCGACAAGCTTTTCCTCCTATGCCTACTGTCCCTGCTTACGCTGGCGGCCGCCCGGTTGCTTCTGTACCTTTCGATTCAGTATCAGGTTCTTTCTCCATCGCTGCTGACCTATCTTGTGCCCCATGCTCTGGCCGTACTGCTGGCGGGAATTCTTATCGGCGCGGCCCCCGCCCTCTGCCTCGGCCTTTGGACAAGCTATGCCACTGCCACCCTTTTTTCACAGTCGTTCAATGTGTTCGCGCTGGGGCTGCTCATCACCATTACCGCAACCAGCACCGTGCGCAATGTGCATCAACGTTCCAGTCTGTTTAAAGCCGGGTTATGGGTCGGCGCGGTTATGGTTTTGTTTGTACTGATATCCGCAATTCTTAATCAGCCCACGCTGCATGTGCTGCTCACCCAGCTCGGTGCCGCAGTGGTTAACGGCATGGTTTCCGCAGTGCTGGTCATGCTGCTGATCCCGCTCTTTGAGAGCCTATTCAAAATCACGACTGACATTACGTTACTGGAACTGTCGGATATGGGAAACCCGCTGCTTCAGAAACTTGCGATACAGGCCCCCGGCACCTACCACCATTCGCTGATGGTGGCCAGCCTGTCTCAAACGGCCGCCGAAAAAATTGGCGCGAATCCCCTGCTGGTCCGGGTTTGCGCCTACTATCATGACATCGGGAAACTGGCTAAACCGGAGTTTTTTGCTGAAAACATCCAGCACCAGGAAAATCCACATGATGATCTTTCCCCACATATGAGTGCGCTGGTTATTGTCTCCCACGTCAAGGAAGGTCTTACGCTGGCCAAGCGCAACAAATTGCCCAAGCCGATTCTTGACGCCATTGAACAGCACCACGGAAATGGACTGATCTCGTTCTTTTACCAAAAAGCAAAAACGCAGCAGCAGAAAGAGTCCGCTCCCGCCGGCACTTCTTCAGGTACAGAATCGGTGAATGACTCCGATTTCCGATATGGCGGGAACCCGGCCGTATCGGCGGAAATGGCCATTCTATCACTGGCTGATGCAACGGAGGCGGCATCGCGCTCCATTGAAAAGCCGACACCCACCCGGATTGCCAACCTGGTGGATGATATTTTTAAAATGAAAATACGCGATGGACAGATGGATAACTGCAACCTAACCATGGCGCAGATCAATGAGATAAAGCGGTCCTTTATCTTTTCGCTAACAAACATGCTGCACGGACGCATAGCGTACCCGAAAGAAGATGAAAGCTACAGTAATCAACAGACAAAGCAAACATCAGGTTCAAAAAGGAATGGTACAGAAACTAACGCGTTGGCTGGGTGATCAGCTGTCCGCCAAGACAGAACCTGACTCATGGTCCGAAATTACTGTTTTGCTAGTGGATGATTTGCTTATAACCGAAATCAACCGCGATTATTTCGGAAAGAACCGCCCCACTGATGTAATCAGCTTCCGGTACGAGCCTGTGCCGGGGGAAGCCGGGGCGTTGAGTGGCGACATAATGATCAATGTACAACGGGCCGTTTCGGAGGGCCGCAAACGCGGCAATGTTTCCCGGGAACTTGCACTCTATATTGCCCACGGCATCAACCATCTCGGCGGCGCGGATGACGACACACCTGAAAAACGCAAAAAAATGCGTACAGTTGAAAATGCCTGGTTGCAAGAGGCAACCAGGCTGGAGTTGATTGATAATCTATTAACGGAGAGCCTATAGCATGCCATCGTTCTTTCAAGCGATCGATTCTCATTATCTCAGCAGCAGCCTTGCCGCATTGGCATCGGCGTTTTTTTTCTCCACGCTGTTCACCTCCCTGCGTTCCACGGGCGATGCAGGACTGCCGCGTCTGATCCAGCGCGCCGGACGGCAAACCAAGCGGCTTCGCTTCTGGCAGAAACGATGGAACCTGCTATGCAAGACGGCCCGGTTTTTTCTCACCATCGGCGCACTGGCAACCTTTATACTTTTTTATCTGGCGTTGCACCGTTGCCAAACATGGCATTTGGTTGGAGGACTGTTTCTGCTTGCACTCCTATATATGCTAGTGGTACGCATCGTGCCCCACGTTTTTGCCGAGAGCTATGCCGACCGTATTTCGCTGGCCGCACTGCCGCTGATTGGCCCGTTGACCCTGCTCATGTTTGTTTTTGTCAAGCCCCTCCAATGGGTAGAAGACAAACTGCTGCATCATGCCCTTTCCGCCTCAGACGAGGATGACCGGCCTTCGCCCGAAGATGAAATCAAGACACTGATCGAGGAAACCGGCCAAGAAGAACTGGAAGAGGAAGAGCGGAATATTATTCGCAGTGTCTTTGAGTTCGGCGATACCGTAACACGTGAAATTATGACGCCACGCATTAATATCAGCGGTCTTAAGGATACCCTCAACACCGGGGAATGCATACAGGAAGTAAAAGAATCTCCTCATTCCCGTTTCCCCGTCTACCATGAGAGCATCGACGATGTCATTGGAATCGTCCATGTCAAGGATCTATTAAGAATCAGCGCCGGCGGACAAAACGAAACGCCGATCCGCCAACTGGTTAAAAAAATCCGGTTTGTGCCGGAAACCATGCCGATCAACGACCTGATGCAACTGATGAAAAACACACAGTCTCAGCTCGTTTTAGTGGTTGATGAATACGGCGGCACGGCCGGGCTTGTTTCCATGGAAGACATCATCGAGGAACTGGTAGGTGAGATCGAGGATGAATATGATCCCCAGGAAGAGGAGGTACAGAAGCGCCCTGACGGATCCCTG
>JAIPIO010000137.1 GCA_021734595.1 Kiritimatiellales bacterium
TGCGGCGCTGGAGCAGGTGGCCATGGCGGTCCCGTCGCTTGGCATTCAAACCTATCGTTTGGCGCCGCTGTGCGGACTCGTGCTTCCAACGGCTGGAATCACGGTTTCCGACTGTTTTCCAATCATTGGAAAAAACATCTTTAGCCACGAGTCGGGCATCCATGTCCATGCCGTGCTCAATAACCGGGCGGCCTATGAACCGTTTTCCGCAGCCGATATTGGGCGGACGGATTCAACGAAGGTGGTGCTTGGCGCCCACTCGGGCGAGGTGGCGTTGCGCCACGCGCTGCGCGAGTTGAACATAAATCCCGGCCGCGAGCCGCTCGGCTGGCTGCTCAACCGGGTAAAGCGGCAGGCGCTCCAAACCAAGCAGCCTATTACACAACGCCAATTGAGGAGTCTTTACTATGAATAAACCTGTGTCGCCGGCCTGTCCGCATTGCGGTTCGCATCAATTGGTTTCCCGTGTAGCCAGCCGCAAGGTCTATATCGATCATGAAGGCGAATGCATACCGTTGTTGACGGCCAATTTCAACCTTGGGAACCCGGTTGTCGAGAATTCCGCCACCATCTACAGCTGCTCATGCTCGTGGACGGGTACCATTGACAACATGGAGCCCGGCTAGTGGTGCGGTTCTGTTGGCAGGGAAGACGGGAAGTCTGCCGACGAATAAAATCCATGTGTGCTACGAAATGGTATGAATAATGCAATATATCCATAATAATGTTGTTTTTAATGCATATAATACAAAAATGTATTTTCACCGGTAGATAAATGGATGTTTTATGCCAAATTGTAAGTTTGACAACCCAGCTGTTTGCGATGCCAGGCATATCAAGGAACTTGAAACGCTCTCCGAGATTGCCCGCACCTTGTCTGTCAAGTCGCAGCAGGAAGAGGTTCTGCTCGAGATAATCGATGTGCTGGAGCAACGGCACGATGTACAGCGCGTGACCATCATGCTGCTGACAATCGATGGGCACGAACTGCGCGTCGAAGCGGTCAAGGACCAGAAAGTGCAGCGAGCCGAAGGCAAGGCGTATCGCCGCGGAGAGGGAATTACCGGCCATGTGCTGGAAACGGGACAACCGAGGATTGTTCCGCTGGTGGCTGATGAACCTCGCTTCAAGGGACGCCTGCATAATCGCACCAATGAACCGCTGAGCTTCATTTGCGTTCCCATTACGGTCGATAGCGAAACGGTTGGAACATTGTCCGCCGACTGCGCGGCGCAAGGCATGCCTGCGCTCGATGAACTGTTACGCTTCCTTTCGATCGTGGCCACCATCGTCGCCAGCGATGTTAGCTCGCGGCGCATCGCGCGGATGGAACGCGAAGCGTTGGAGTCGGAAAACGAAAGTCTGCGCAATGCCATGATGGAGAAATTCCGGCCGGGAAACATGATTGGCAATTCAAGCTTGATGGAGGAGGTCTATGCCCGCATCCATCAGGTGGCCCCTACCGATACCACCGTGCTGATACGCGGTGAATCGGGGACCGGCAAGGAACTTGTTGCGGCGGCCATCCACTACAGCAGTGCTCGGGCGAAGAAACCCTTCGTGAAGCTCAACTGTGCCGCCTTGAACGAAAACCTGCTCGAGAGCGAGCTCTTCGGCCATGAGAAAGGGGCGTTCACAGGGGCGTTGCAGGCACGCATCGGCCGTGCGCAGGAGGCCGAAGGCGGCACGCTGTTTCTTGATGAAATCGGCGATTTTTCTCCGGCCATCCAAGTAAAGTTGCTACGGGTTCTACAGGAGCGCACCTATGAGCGGGTTGGCAGCAACGAGACGCGCCACGCCAATTTGCGCATTATCGCCGCCACCAACTCCGATTTGGAATCCGCCATCCTGAAGAACCGTTTCCGGCAGGACCTGTTCTATCGCATCAATGTCTTTCCCATCCACCTTCCGCCATTGCGCGCAAGACGCAACGACATTCTGCTGCTCACCAACCATTTCATAAAAAAATACGCGGAAAAGATGGGGGTAACCATCCGGCGCATCGGTACGCCGGCCATTAACATGCTTATGGCCTACCATTGGCCTGGAAACGTTCGTGAACTGGAAAACTCAATTGAATACGCCGTGCTCATGGGCAAAGAAGACGGGGTAATCCACGGCCATGACCTGCCCCCCACATTGCAGACGCCCGTTGCCATTGCCGCCACCGGCAGCTCGCAGGGCACGCTCAAGGCGCGCGTTGGCATGTTGGAGCGCGACTTGATCGTCGACTCGCTTAAACGTCACAAGGGCACGGTTACCGCCGCCGCCCGCGAGCTGGGCATCACCGAACGCATGGTGCGCTATAAGATTAAGAATCTGGACATCGACTATGAAACCCTGTTTAAAAAACGAAGGCGAAAGAAGACGGAAAAATGATCATCCGCAAGGCAACCGCCAACGATATCCCGCAAATGTTGGAACTGCTATGGCAGCTCTTTTCAATTGAAAAGGATTTTGAGCCAAACCCCGTCAAGCAGTTCCAGGGATTGGCATTGCTGCTCGCCAGCCCCAACGCCACGGCATTTGTTGCCGAGTGCGATGAACAGGTGGTTGGAATGTGCACCGTTCAGATTCTGGTTTCCACCGCTGTGGGGAAAGTGGTTGGAGCGGTCGAGGATGTGGTGGTTAACCAGCACCACCGTAACGAGGGGATCGGCTCCGCGCTGCTCCAGACGTTGGAGGATTGGGCCGCCGAACAAAATTTGGCTCGCCTTCAGCTTCAGGCCGACAAGCACAACGCCGCGGCACTCGAATTCTACGCCCGCCACGGGTGGACAACCACGCAGTTGACGGGCTTGTGGAAGGCTGTGTCCAAGGAGTGCTAATAACCTGCCAGATACTGGAAGTTCCGGCCGACATATTTCCGATGTTTGGAATCGAAAACCCTAAAGCTTTCGGGCACGTTTCCAACGTGCAAAAAATCATAGTCACATCCGAATACAGCGACGGGCATCTTGTGGCGGTCAACAAGCCGGCGGGAGTGCTGACGGTTCCTGGCAGGGGGCCGGACAAGCAGGACTGCCTGTTTGCGCGGGTCTGTAAAAGATTCCCCGATGCGCTGGTGGTACATCGGCTCGACATGGGGACGTCGGGGTTGGTGCTGTTCGCGCGGTCGGCGCAGACGCAACGTGCGTTGGGTCGCTTGTTTGAGAAACGCGAGGTATCCAAAACCTACATCGCTGTGGTTGAAGGCGTGCTGCCGGAAGACGAGGGGCGGATTGAACTGCCGCTGCGCAAGGATATGGAGCAGCGCCTGCCGCCAAAGCACCTCGTCGACTGTGTGCGCGGCAAGCAGGCGGTTACGCGATGGCGCGTGCTCGAACGCCTTGAAACCCGGACGAGGGTGGAGCTGGTTCCAATGACTGGAAGATCGCACCAACTGCGTGTCCACATGCAGAGCCTCGGGTTTCCAATTGCTGGAGACCCCATCTACGGAACCCCCGGCGCACGACTGATGCTCCATGCCGAAACGCTCGCGTTCTGCCACCCGGCAGACGCAAAACCGATCCAGTTCGAATGCCCGGTGCCGTTTTGACGGGGAGCCATCCTTCGTTTCGCATCGATCCTATAGAACGGGCTACATCCACTTCATTCGCTTGAAGAGCCAGATCTGCCCTGCGGCGATGGTGGCCAGCAGGATGCAGAAGACGCTAAAGGCCAAGGGATTGTCTGTTCCAGGTATGCCGCCGATATTGATGCCGAGCAATCCGGTCAAAAGGCCGAGCGGGAGAAAGATGCCCGTGACGATCGATAAAACATACATTGCTTTATTCATTTGCTCGGCGAGGCGATTATTGAGTTCCTCCTGAGTCACGGTTGCCCGGTCGCGTATGGCGTCGAGGTCTTCAACATAGCGGGTTGTGCGGTCGGCAATTTCCCGCAGGCGCATGCGCGACAGTTCGCTGAGCCACTCGACTTTTTCAGTGTGCAAGCGCACCATCACGTCGCGCTGGGGGGCAAGGTAGCGACGCATGCCAATGGCTGTCCGGCGGATATCGGCGATTTTCTGGCGAAGCGCATAGTTCTGGGCTGTGAGCACTTCATCCTCGAGTGCGTCAACCGAGTCGTCCACGTCGGAGATGACTGTGCCTGTTCGCAAGCCCAGGCAATCGGACAGGTCCTCCAGAAATCCGCCCGGACTGGTGGGGCCGTTTCCCGATTCAACCGCCTGCCGCAAATCCTCGATCGCCATAACGCGACGATGCCGCAGCGTTACGATGCGGTTTGCGTCGATCCAGAACCGAAGGGAGACCATGTCCTCCGGATCCATGCCGGGATTGAGATTTACGCCCCGTAGAATCAACAACATGCCTCCTTGATGAACCACGCTTCTCGGGCGGGTCTCCTCCGCCGTCAATGCCTCTACAATGATGGGGTCGATGCCGCTTTTGTTGCACAGCCAGTCTTTGGCGGCATTGCCGGTGTAATCCAAATGGATCCAGAGGGTGCCGTCTTCGGGGCGCCACGTTTTCACCCCGTCCATGTCGAGCGATGTGCCTCCGCCGTTTCCATCCAGAGCAAAGGCAAAGATGAGTCCGCTGTTATCATTCATAGTTATCACCATTCTCCCATCGGCCGGTATCGGTTGCGTCCGGTTTCGGCACCCCCATTGATCCAGCCATTATACCGCCACACCAAAAATTCGACCGACCACCGCGGTTAACCCCATGGCCAGCGCGCCCCAAAATGCGACCCGGATCGTCCCTTTGACAATCGGCGCGCCCCCGATTCGTGCTGCAAGCCCGCCAAGCAGTGCGAGAAACAGAAGGGACGATATCGCGACGCAAGCAATGAGCTGGGTTCCGGGCACGACCCACGCCATCAACAAGGGGAGCGCGGCACCCACGGTGAACGTGCCTGCAGAAGAAAATGCGGCTTGAACGGGCCGGGCACTCGCACTCTCCGATATTCCTATTTCGTCCCGCGCGTGGGCTCCAAGTGCGTCATGCGCCATGAGCTGTTTGGCAACTTGTTTGGCTAAAACAGGTTCGAGACCCCGTTCTTCGTAGATTTTGGCCAGTTCGTCCTGTTCAAATTCAAAGTCGTCCTCCAGCGATTTTTTTTCCAGCGTCAGATCCGCCTGCTGCGTATCGGATTGGGAGCTGACGGATACATATTCACCCGCCGCCATGGACATCGCGCCGGCAACCAATCCGGCGAGGCCCGCAAGCAGAATGTTTTGTTGCGTCGTGCCCGCTGCGGCCACTCCGATAATGAGGCTTGCGGTAGACACGATTCCGTCATTGGCCCCCATAACGGCGGCTCGCAGCCAACCGGTGCGATGGCCCCGATGTTCTTCATGGTGGCTCATGTATTGCCTCCGTAACGATTCCGGCGTCGAATGGCGGGAACGGTCTCCAGCGAAAAATTTATTTCGAAAGCTTACGCGGACAACGGGATTGAGCAAGAGGTTTTATCTATTTTATATCCTCTTGCCCGCTGTATCCGGTCGAGGGACTGTCCGGTTCCAACGTTCGATTCCCTGGAAATCTGGAAAGCGAGGCAGGATCATCATCTCCGCTGCGATCGGGAGGGAGCGCCAGATGTTCGGTACGAAGTAGGGGAAGATGCAGAGCAGGATTCCGGAAATCAAGGCCGCGGCTGATGCTCCATGCCGAAACGCTCGCGTTTCGGCATCCGGCAGACGCAGGGCTGATTAGGCTTGAATGCTCCGTTCCTTTTTGAACCAATAGCCGAACTATGGAAGACACACTATACAAAGGACATTTCAAGGGACTCGATATTGCGTTCACCTATGCGGTTACTACCGGTGCCGTGAACGAAGCGGTGGTGCGGCACGATTGCGACCCAGTGGCGGCGCACATCCTCGGCCGCGCCATGACCGGCGCCCTGCTGGCGGCCGCCCTACAGCCGGAGGGGCGTCGCATCAACGCCTGCTGGAAATATGATGGCGCCTTGCGTTCGATTGTGGTGGATGCCGGGCAGGACGGTTCGGTGGGCGGGGTCATATCGCCGCCGCATCTGAGTGGATACACAGACAACCCGGATCTGCTTTACGGCGATATCGGCGACCTGCAGGTGATAACAACGGAGGACGGTAAGATTCTGAACTCGGGCACCGCGCCCATCCCGCTCCATGATGTAGCCAGGGATCTGGCCTATTATTTCTGTATCAGCGATCAGGTCGAAACCGGCATGAATGTCATGATCGGATTCAGCCCGGACACGCAGCATCCCGTCAAGCTCTGCCAGGGCTGGATGATTCAGGCGCTTCCCGGTACAGACCTGGAACGCTTCGACCGCATCCGGCGGCGCATGGAGGATTCCGGATTCCGCGAACTGCTCAGCCATGCCGGCGAGGTCGACAACCACTTCGAGAATCTGGCCAATGCCTTGGTCGGCGGGGAGGGGGCGTCCGGCGGCATTCATATGGAAGCCTGTCCGGTCCCGCACTTCCAGTGCACCTGCAACCGCGAAAAAATGGAAGATGTGGTGCGGGCGGTTGCCATCCCCGAACGGATGGAAATGGTAAAGAAAGGCGAGAGCATCAAGGTGCTGTGCCAGTTCTGCAACGAGCGCTACGAGCTGACCATCGACGATTGCATCGCCGCCTGGAACCGGAAGCCTGCCGAATGAAGTTCGACGCCCCGCTTATCCAAGGCCGTTTGCTGAAACGCTACAAACGTTTTCTGGCGGACGTGGAGTTGGATGATGGAACCGTCATTACGGCGCATTGCCCAAACACCGGTAGAATGACCACCTGTGCGGAGCCCGGTTGGCGCGTTGCACTGTCCGAGAGCGGTAATCCCAAACGGAAATACCGCCATACCTGGGAGCTGGTCCACAATGGAACGTGCTGGATCGGCGTAAACACCGGACGTGCCAACGCCCTTGCCGCGGAAGCAATCCATGCGGGATTGATTCCGGAGCTTGCCGGCTATGATGAGGTCCTGCGCGAGCAACGCTTTGGCAACAGCCGCTTCGATTTGCTGCTGCGCGGGGAAGGGTCGTCCTGCTATGTGGAAGTTAAAAGCGTTACCTTGGTTGCGGGTGACGGCTGCTATATCTTCCCCGATGCCGTGACGGAACGCGGACGCAAACACCTCAATGAACTGGTGAATGCCGTGCGTGCCGGATACCGCGCGGTGATGCTGTTTGTCATTCAGCGCCCGGACGGTACTGCGTTCCGCGCGGCCGAAGAGATAGATCCCGACTACGCCGCCGCGCTGAAGAATGCGGCGGAGAACGGAGTAGAGCTGTTGGCTTGGCGCGCCGATGTTTCTCCCGACGAGCTGCGGTTGGTGCTGCCGGTTCCAATCGTTGTCAAAGGGATTTGACGGATTCGCGCACGACCAGAGAGGTCGGAATCATGATCTTGCGGGTGGGCTGACCCGGATCCTTGATGCGGCTGAGGATGGTTTCAGCCCCTTCTTTACCGATGCGTTTCTTGTCGATGGCAATGGTGGTGAGCGGCGGGATGGCATCCCGGGCAAGCTTGATGTCGTCGAAGCCGATGATGCTGATGTCGTCGGGCACGTTGATGCCATCGAGCTGGAGCCGATGCATGATATCCACCGCCATGTCATCATTAACCGCAGTGATGGCGGTTACGGGAGTTTCGTCTTTCATCAATTCCTTGATTTTTTCAACCGCTTCATCATTGGTCGCAACACGGATGACATCCGCCTCGTTTTCGAGGCCGTGCCGCTTTGCGCCTGCAAGAAAACCTTTGCCGCGTTCTTCCTCGTTATAATTCTCATGCCGGTGTCGGAACATTACGATTCGCCGATGTCCTTGCTTCACTAGGTAATCGACCGCCATCAATTCAGCCTGGAATCCGTCGGTGATAATGGAATCGACCGGCATGCCCTCGAGATTGGTGTCGAGCAACAGGAAGGGCAGCGGGACATCTGCCAACTGCTGCTTGAATTCATCGGGGCAGCCGCCCAGCATAATAACGCCATCGACGCTGCCTTCGCGGATAAACTTCGGCAGGTCCGAACTGTTGGTGGAAATATCATACCCTGCCAGCAGCAGGTTGTAGTTGGCTTTGGTCAGTTCTTCTTCCAGTCCGGCCATCATTTCGGAATAAAATATATTGCTGAAAATCCGGGCGCAGGAGGGATAAAAAAGGATGCCGATGTTTTCCGTGGTGCGGTTGCGCAGGTTGCGTCCGGCGGCGTTGGGGAAATATCCCAGCTTTTTGCAGGCTTCGCGCACTTTTTCCTTCGTGGCGTCACTGATTCGCCCGCGCCCGTTGAGTACGCTTGAAACCGTGGCGATTGAACATCCCACTTCCTTGGCCACGTCGCGAATGGTTGCCGGAATCCCCGTCTGTCCGTTGCTCATCTCTTCATCCCCCCTGGTTGAGATAAACGTTTTATTTCATAATAGACTGTCTTGCAACGAAAAAGGCGGCTCGCAACCGGACGGATAAAAACCCGAAAATCAATATTGACAGATAAAACGTTTCACCCTATGTTTTGCGCTGATTTTAGGGCTGATCCCTTTGGGATGGCTGATGAACGTTTACAACACTATGGAGAAGATTTAATGAGTGAATTGGTTAATATTCCAAACATTGGAAGTATTTCGAACGAGTCGGGATTCCGGTTGTTGGAGGCCACCAGCAATGGTGAGTTTGCGGTAGGTAAAGACGGCGTAACCGCCGTGGCCGCCACCGGCGACGGCAAAGTGGAGTTTGTCTGCTTTTCAGATAAATCGCTGGCTTTCGTAAAATCCGGGATGGGCTATCCGGCCTATTATCCCGTCCACGACGTCGAAATGAAGAAGCCGATCCAGGCGGTACTGATGGATCTGGACGGCACCACCGTTCGTTCGGAGGATTTCTGGATCTGGATTATTGAAAAAACCACGGCCAGCCTGTTGGAAAACCCCAAGTTTGAGCTGGAAGCAGCGGACATTCCCTTTGTTTCCGGCCACAGCGTCTCCGAACATCTGACCTATTGCTGCCAAAAATATTGCCCCAACAAAACCGTTGAGGAAGCGCGTCATTTTTATTTTGAGCACACGCATCATGAAATGAATGAAATCGTGGAGGGGCGCGGCAAGCCCAACGCTTTTACCCCCACCGAGGGGATTGCGGAGTTTCTCTACAAGCTGAAGGAGCATGACATTAAGATTGGCCTGGTGACTTCCGGCCTCTACGAAAAGGCTTGGCCGGAAATCCTCGATGCCTTCAAGACCCTCGACATGGGCGACCCCAAGGATTTTTACGATGCCATCATCACCGCCGGCTTCCCGCTGCGCAAGGGCAGCCCCGGCACGCTGGGCGAGCTGTCGCCGAAGCCGCACCCGTGGCTCTATGCCGAAACCGCGCGCGTCGGCCTCGGCATCGAATTTGCCGACCGCAACTCGGTCGTCGGAATCGAAGACAGCGGGGCGGGGGTATGCTCCATCCGTTTGGCCGGATATCCAACCATTGGAATCGGCGGCGGCAATATTATTGAAAGCGGCACGCAGGAGCTCTGCTGCCACTACTGCGAAAACTTTGACGAAATAGCCAACATCATTCTTTAATCGGGAGAACCATTATGAGCGAACAACAGACACCGCAATGCCACTGGATATCGAATACACACTGGGACCGCGAATGGCGCTATTCCATGCAACGCACCCGCCACATGCTGGTCTACATGATCGACATGTTGCTCGACATCCTTGAAAAGGAACCGGAATTCGACTCGTTTCACATGGACTCGCAGACCATCCCGATGCAGGACTACCTCGAAATCCGCCCGGAGCGCCGGGAGCAGGTCGTCAAGTATATCAAGGAAGGCCGCCTGCTGGTCGGCCCGTGGTTTGTGTTGCCTGATGAATTCTGCGTTGGCGGCGAGTCGCTCGTCCGCAACCTGTTGCTGGGTCATCGCCAGGCCAAGGAGCTTGGCGCCGTCAGCAAGACCGGCTACTCCCCGTTCGGCTGGGGACAGATCTCGCAGCTGCCGCAGCTCTACAAAGGCTTCGGAATTCCTTTTGCCTCCTTCTATCGCGGTGTCAACACCGACGTTGCCCCGAACTCCGAGTTCCGCTGGCAGTCGCCCGACGGCACCGAGATCGTTGGTTCGCGCCTGGCCAAGCGTCCGCGCTACAATGTCTGGTACGTCGTGCAGCGTCCTGCCTTCTTCAACCGCGAGGACGAAAACAACCGCCAGGCATACTGGAAAAACGGCGGCGGCCCCTTCCGCCTGGCCGACGGCGAGTTCAACGAAATCGACATGCAGTATGCCCGTCCTGAATTCAACTACTACGAGGAAAACATACCCGCTCGCGCCCTCCAGGCCCTGGAAGAGCAGGACGGCGAATGGACCTCCCCGCACCGTTTCTGGTCGGCCGGCCACGACTCCTCCTGCCCCGACATCCGCGAAGTGCAAATGATCAAGGACTGCGCCAAGGCGCTCGAAGGCAAGGCCGACGTGTTCCACAGCACCTTTGCCGATTTCCAGGACGGGGTGGTGGCCAATGCCTCCAAGGATCTCCCGCTGACGGTCGGCGAAATGCGCTACTACTACACCGACGGCTCTTCCTCCGTCCTTTATGGCTGGATCACTTCCGCCCGCATGGACATCAAGAAAATGAACTACTGCACCGAACGGTTGCTCGGCGACTACGCGGAACCGATGGCGGCCTTTGCCTCGCTGGCCGGCGCAACCTATCCACGCGGCTTCCTGGACCAGGCGTGGAACCAGCTCCTGCAAAACCACGGTCATGACGATATCGGCTGCT
>JAIPIO010000138.1 GCA_021734595.1 Kiritimatiellales bacterium
GAACTTACATGTGGGGCAGACATTCCTTTCTGCCCTATTTTCCAATGATTGGAAAAAGTACCACACCGAATTTCCAATGTCTGGAAATATTTTTTGACAAACGGGTTGAACCACGAATTGGAAAAGAAGGGACAGCTACTTGTGTCAAATGGCTGGCATCCAGTTGGCACAAATGGGATGTGCTAGGGAAATCTTCCAGACTGGATTTTCTGCAACCCCGAAGACTCGGAGAAGCCTAAAGGCCTCGGATTAATAGAAGCAACTGCCCAAGGCGGCTTCCCTTCAGGGACGCGGCTGGAAGCCGTGTCTACATTACCGCAGCGTATCGGGTAGGGCGCGACCGTTGGCGTCGAGCAGCTGGACGCTCATCATGTTTTTGTCGGCCTTCGGGTTGGCGTAGTACCAGACCAGCTTTTTGTTGCGCGTGATTTCGAATATCCCGACCTGCCCGCCGTCTTTATAGGCGCTATAGACACCGACCATCAGGTTGCCGTTGGGCAGGACATTTACGCCGCACATGGCGCGGATTTCCAGCCCGGCGATATCCGTGTT
The DNA here is from genome assembly GCA_021734595.1 of Kiritimatiellales bacterium. GTDB lineage: Bacteria > Verrucomicrobiota > Kiritimatiellia > Kiritimatiellales > Pontiellaceae > JAIPIO01. The sequence goes on from JAIPIO010000138.1 coordinate 553, forward strand.
GGCGAAGGACCACACGGATTTGCCCGCCGAATCGAATTCCGTGATGTGGTCGATGGAGCTTACCAGCGTGTTGCCGTTTTTCAGCCGCAGGGCGGAAAAGGCGACGTTGCCGGTTTCCACCTTAAAAACGATTTTTCCTCTGGGGGTGTATTCGCGGACGATGTGCGCGCCGGAATGGCAGACGAGATAGTTGCCGTTCGCAAGCTTGCGCGCGATGCGTAAATTATGGTGGCTGCCTTTCTTGAAGGGTTCGACCTTCAGCTCAAAGGCGATCTTGCCCTGCCGGGTGACTTCCAGAATGCGGCTGGTCGAGTTTTCGGCAACCAGGATGTTTCCGTTTTTTAGCGGTTGGCAGGAAAAGCTGCCGTCCTTCTCCTTCGCACCGTCCGGGATGCTGGGCTTGTAGATGAAAACCACCTTGCCGGTTTTCGGGTCGACTTCCGTAACTGCGAGTCCATCCGCAAAAACCACATGGCCGTTTTGCTGCATCCAGCAGTCGGTCATGTTGGCGCCCGGATGTTCCCACAGCACCTTGCCGTCGGCATCCATCATGAACACCCGCCGCGACCCCGACGCCAGAATCCGCCCCGAAGGCTTGCCCTTGAACATCAGTTGCTCGCCCGATACAACCGTTGCCGCCATCAGCACCAAAACCGCAATCATCTTCCGCATGGCTAGTCTCCTTTTGAAAATTCCAATGGTTGGAAGAGAAGGTATCCCAAACGTCCAGCCATGAACCACTCCTTTTAGTCGTTATTTTGCCTTTGACAAAATTATCTATTGCTTCGCTTTCGGGGAACTTTTTCCGCCCGGTTTTCCAATCATTGGAAAACTGTATCCAAGGGTTGAAACCACCCCAAAGAATCAGGCATTGTTTAGGGATTCGATTTCAGTTAACCTCGCACAAATAGAGAGAACAGTGAAAAAAGTTTGCGTATTGATGGTGTTGCTGGCTGTTTCAGTTATTGCCGGAGATGATTTTGAGGTTTCCATGGCGCCGTTCAGGTTCGGCAAAAAGGCGCCGATGAAGCAGCTTTCGGGAATCGAGCTGTGGCACATACCGGGCGACGTCTATTCTAAAAACGGGACAGGGTATTTCACGGATGACTGCTGGAGCCGCGACGGGCGCTACATCGGCCACAACGACCACTACAAGGATTCCAAAATCATCGACTTCCACAAAATGAAGACCATTAGGCTTCCCGGAGGAACGCTCCCCTCTTGGCGGGTGAATGAAAATACCGCCGTATTTCTGACGGGTTCAACGCTCCGCATGCTCCGTATGGACGACATGAAATCTACGACGATTTCGGAGACCGTGGGCGAGGGCGGACGAATGGGAAATATCGACTGCAATGATGAATATGTCTATGTCTGGGCTACCCCCGACGGCGTGGTTCGGTATCCGCTCAAAGAGGGCGGAAAGGTAGAGCTTTGCAATGCCAAGGGATCCAAGGTGGACGCAAATCCGTTTTATCCCGTCGTGAATATTAAGCGGGCGGACGGGAAACAACCCCTCGGTCTGGGCGGTCTGTGGATGAATCTGGACGGCAGCAAGCAGGCCTGGATGAATCCGGGCATGATGCGGCACCATTCCAGCTGGCTGGGCGACGGCAGCTATTTTATCCTTGGCGATGGACCGGTTCGCGGGAGGAAGTGGAACGAGCCGTATCCTTCAAATGTGCATCTGCTCAGCCCGGTTGATGCTGGCGACTTTAATCCGCTCGGTACCAGCGGCCGCTGGACGATTGCCGGGGGGAACGGCGGGAAAGGAATTATCCGTTCGGCGGATCTGCGTTCCGGCGATTTGAATTTTGAGTTTAATTCCTTTTCCGCCATTGCGCTTCCAGCGGGGACGGGGGATAAATCCGGCTACTACGACAGTGAACCGAAGGGCAGCCCCGACGGAACCAAGTTTATTTTTGGCACCACCTGTGACCTGACGGAGATTCCGCATGCATTTGTTGTGGCGGACCAGGATGGAACCACGGTTGAGGTGACGTCGACGGAGGGATTCCCGCAGAGCGGATATTTTGCCCACAGCGATCCGATAGTGAACGGTTGCACGATTGCGGAATACAAGTCCAAGACAAAAACATCCTTCCAGGGTGTTGTCGGCAGAGCGTTCGGCACGGCGGGCTCTGGCTTGAAGGAAGGCTCATGGATCACACCGTGGGAGGATCGTCTGCTGCCCAGAGAAGGGTTCAAACCGACCCGGAAGTCGAATTCCGCAAATTATGCAAAGAAGAAAGGCATGGCGGGCACGCCGCTGCAGTATCAACGGAATCTTCAGAGCTATATTGCGATTGTCCGCAACCCCGATGCGCCGTGGATGCGCAAAACTGCTGCCGGGGCTGAACTTATTCCGGGTGAAAACCACCGCGAAACGCGCGGCTATTTTATATTCAGCGACGGCGTAAAATTGAACAACGAACCAGTTTCCCCCGGCGAAACCTTCACGGTATCCAAACCGGGAACCTACACGGCATCCGCCATCGAGTGGTTTGGACTGGAAAGCGGACAGTGCGGATCCGTCAAGCTGTCCGCTCCCGGTGAAATCCGCATCCGGGAATCAAAGCCGGATGATTTTTCATGGACGGCTCCGCGCTGGATCGTGGGGGGCAAGGAAACCAGTCTGGCCGCCGCGCGCAAAGCCTCCTCCGCCAGACGTGAAACCGTCCACCGGGTAGACGGTGTGATTGCCGTGGCCGAATCCCGAAACGGGAAGATGAAAACGCGCGTTGACCTGAATAAGGATGGCAAGGCGATTCGCCGCTGCTTTTATGAGGGCGGGCAAATGGTGAAGCGTGAATATTACACGCGCGACGACAAACTGGATGCCCGCGAGTTGTTTGATGATGAAGGCTTCATTACCGAACAGATGATTCATTTTCACGGCGGAAAAACGCCGGACATGCATTGGTATATTGAAAAGGGTGTCCCTCAAAAACTCATTTCAAAGATTAAAATGGGCCGCGCTGCCAAACAAGGCCCCGGAACCTACGAGAAACAAGGCCTCGACTGGGTGAAGGTGAAATAGAAAATTGCCGACAAACCACTCTCAATCCCGCTATGCACCGGAGGCGCATTCCCCGCTCCAAACTTCCAGCCATTGGAACTTTTGCGCGCAGATTCCCAATGATTAAAAACCTTGTTCTAATGGTTGCAGGTCGCTTGACTCATCGCGCTTGTAGAACTAGCGTGTATCCATGAAAAACAGGTACGTTGTTTCCCGGCTTTGCGTGGTCGTGTTTGTCGCGGCACTTTTCTTGACGCTCGCCGGCAACCTACACGCCTGCACGTTGTGGGGAGCAGCGGGAAGCGATGCCTCGGGCGGGACGATCATTTCCAAGAACCGCGACTGGAAACCGGACCACATGCAGGTGTTGAAAATGCACCGTAACGAGAAAGGTTACGCCTATTTTGGCCTCTGTACGGTCTATGCTGAAGAAAGCACCAAGGGCGTCGTGGCCGGAGTGAACGAAAAAGCGCTTACCGTGTTTACTGCAGCAGCAGGAAGCCTCCCGAGCAAAATGTGGAAAAGCCGGCCGGTCACTCGCAGGATCACAAGCACTTTGCTGCAAAGCTACGCGATCTGCGATGACGTGTTGGCGAACAAGGATGCGATTTTTTCTTCCATGCGGCCCGCTTTCATCATGATCTCTGACCGCAAGAAGATTCTGATGGTGGAAGTGGGACTCGACGGCAAATACACCCTCAAGACCATCGAGAATGGTTCCGTCGCGCACACGAATCACTTTATGGAAGAAACACTCGCGGAGTTCAACATCAAGATCGGAGAGAGCAGCTTGGCACGACTTGATCGCATAAAGCATTTGTTGAATATATCGCCCAGACCCTGCATGACCGATTCTTTTGCGTTGATGAGCAAGGACCGGCATGACGGCCCCGACAACAGTCTGTGGCGAACGGGAAAAGTCGCTCGGACGCTGGCATCATGGATTGTCGAGACTCCCGCGCGCGGCGCTCCGAAGCTCAGGGTTGTGATTGCCAACCCGGGGCAGAAAGAGGAAACGCACGTGTTCGTCCTGGACGAGCGATTCTGGAGGGAAACGAAGTAGTAGTGCCTTCATCATTTCTGGTGGCCCGCGCTGCCAGGTCAGGTTCCGGGAGTTACGAGAAACAAGGACTCGACGGGGTGAAGGTGAAATAGAAAATTGCCGATAAACCACTCGCAAGCTCGCTACGTGGGGTCAGTTTATCCCGACCCTTTTTCCAACGAAATATCCTTCTCGTAATAGTTCCCAAAAGGCTGCGCTCCGATTTTAAGATCCAGCCGGATTCGCAGCGGAATGGTAGTGTCGCCTGCATCAAAAACCACTTTCGCTACTGTTTGAGTAACCTGCTGTCCCGCACTGACTGGCTGATTGATCGTCACTGTTTTCACAAGAATGTTGTTTGCAGTTGCAATTTTAAGCAGCAGATTTACCTGACCGGCGGACCAATTGCTGCTTCCGGTATTTTCAACAACAGCAGTGGTTGCCAGAGATTGCCTGCCCGTGACAACTGATGGCATAGCAACACTGATTATCTTGCAGTCGAATGGTTGCACGGTTCCGGTTTTCCATAGAACGGTGGTGCTGATGTTCGATACATAGTCATTATAAACGGTTCTCCCTTCCGACATGCTATTGGTGCCGTCCGGGATAAAATACATATTTGCCAAGTCCGTTGCATCAACCGCCGGATCGAGCATGATCGGAAATTTTCTATGATATGGTAGCGACGAAATAAAATTCCGATATGCGGGAAAAAACCCTTCAAGCGGAACATGAAACGCATCGCGGTCCATCCAGACGGCACACAGACCGGTCGTGGGCTCTTCCTGCAGGAGGGTAGCGGTCTTCATTTGCGTGAACGAGTAGTATGCTTGTTTTTTCGCACCATCCGCCGTCCGAAGTCCGAAAGATTTTTGCCTGATCGTCGGGATATCGATCTCTTCAACATGGGGCGTATCGGTCCAGCACCATCCATGAATTCCGTCCATGCCGGCCTTTGTTCCGATTCTGAACATATTCTCCCATAGTATCGCCTGCTGATCTTCAATGTTTTTCTCTCTTACCGGATGGAAGCTATTCCAGCCGAACTCTGCCAGGGTCACCGGCTTGACGGCGCTTAACGAGTGAAGCCGGATCAGAAACTGATCATACCAGGCCGGATCATCGGACTGTCCCGAGTAAATGTGTAATGAAGCAAAGTCCACTTCATAATTGCCGCGGTGACTGTCAAAAGAAAGTCCTGCGGCGGTACGCTGCGTATCCGCATCATCCATGCTGTCCCGGCAGATATTACTGGTATAATCAACCGTGACGTACGGACGTCGGCCGATGCTGCGGTTTTCCAGTTCCTGACGAATATATTTCACCGCCCTGTTCACGCGAAACCATATGAAATCATAATAATCGCTCACCTTCGCAGTCCATGCTCCGTTTGTGAGAACCTGCTCCAATGTCGGAGGGGATACGATATCATTCACATCGTTCGCATCCGAGTAATCCCAGTATTCCCGGGCTCTGTCAGCAGAACCGTACGTCGACTGAATCCATCGGTTCCAGCTGACCAGAGCCGCATCCGAATGGGAAACGGTATGGGTTCCATGGGATAGTGGGCCTCCATTTAAGCTCACAAAGAAATCATCGTCTACCGATCCGCTCTGATTCACATCGTCCCTCTCCGCAAATTTCGGCTCGGAAAAAAGGTCAATTGCAAAAAATGAATCATATTCCCACAGCTTGGCCTCGTTAAAAAACAGCACCAAATGGTCGGCATATTGCTTCAGAAAATAATCGTTCATCCATAATTCGTTTTCGTTTGCATTGCCGCCGAAAATGGATTTTTTGACGATCTGCTTAATCCAGTTCGGTCTGCCGCCCGTACTTGTTTTGACTTTCAGCCCATGGGCTTCGGCGCGCGCATGAAAATCACGAATGTTATCAATGATTTTATGTGCGACCGTGCCTTCTTCAGGTGACAGGAAGTCCTGAAAATGAACATGAACCCTCACGAGGTTGCACCCGGCGGCTTCCATGCTCCGAAGCTCGCTCTCCACGACCTTTGGATCATACATTTCATTCCACCACTGCTGCTGAAGTCTCCGGCTGGTAATCCATGGCGGTTGCCAGCTCGACCCCGCCAGAACAAAATGTTCCCCGTTTAAAAGAAACTCATTCCCGGAAACAGATACTGCTCCCGCATTATCCTTGCGGCACCAGAGCACAATCTGCCGGACCCCCATGCTTTTATCGCCCGCCTGAATTTGAAAATCAGCTCCGTCATCCAGGCGGCCTGCAAAAAAGGCGTTGGTTATGTCCAGCGTAAAAAATTCCCAAACCCCACTGTTATCGGGCAGAACCACCACTGAATTTGCGCCATCCGCCCCGTCATAATGAATGTTCCATGAATTTGTTTTATTATCACAGAACTCCACGCCGATATGGACCATTGGCACTTCATCATCCAAAAGGTAGGCATCTTCCACGTTCACACCCAGCTTTTGACCGGCGGGAATCAGGTAGTATCCATCCTGGATGCTGTAGGATCCGACCACTTCCAGACTGGCGTTCTGGTTCGTGTTTGACAGGTTCAGCCGGGCTCCGAAATAGGCATCGCTTCTTTGGACATTGAAAACCACCATTAGTGCAAACAGAAACAAACCTTTCATGTCCACCTCCCTTTCCATTGTTTGAACTGTTTATTGCATCCCTGCCTCTCATCCGAAGAGGTGCCATCAAAGGCGCGACCATTCCTGACAAATACAACAGAAAACCCTCTCGCTGGAAGCCCTGCCAAGGGGTTCTCTTGCCGCCCATGGATCACTGGAATATTAGGGTTAGGCAAGCGCCTTTCAGGCGATGGGGGAACGCGTCCTTCGAGAGGAGTTTCATGGGGGAGATGTAGTGGAAAGCCTAGGCTTTGTCAAGATTGGCCCCTGTTACGAAATGGCTATATTCACCAGATACCCCGGCACCATAAACACTTTTCTGATTGTTTGCCTTCGAACCATTTCTGCGGTGGGGGCAGAATGAAGCAACCCCAGTTTAACGGACACTCGGGTTGCGGTTAGTTCTTCCCCTTCATACACAAGCGGAGCCTTGCAGTTCAAGCTGAAGCCGTGGGAGGGCGGCCTCCTTGACAAGATCCCCATCCTCCAGTACATATGTCAGCATGAAATTCCTGTTCAGAACTATCTTGCCTGGCGCGTTCCCGAATCGCTTGAAAAGCACTTTCCGACCGATTCTGGTGATAATCGGCTTGGGAATCTTGTCGGCATCCATGCTGTCTGAGGCAAAATCTTCGCGACTTTTCATGTCCGATGAGCAACAGCCGGGAATTCAGATCAGCTCGCCGATACCTTTTACAAATTGCATGGCGATCCATAGACGGACGGATCTCTTTCAAGGCGAATGGAGTTTGGTCTCGCAAATCTCGCCGGATGCCGGTTCCACCAATGTATTGTGGACCGATGAGAATACGAATTCCGCGCCGGTCTGCTTTTACCGTGTTTCAGATGCGATGAGCGGCCTGGCGCAGATTGATATCCGCACCCGCGCTCGGCTGCTTGGCTATCTGTATGCGGAAGGGGCCTGCGCCAATGCAACAAGTGACGGCGATAAGTTCGCCATCGGAGTCAGCGGGACTCAAAATGAACGGGCGCTGTGGTGTGCGCAGCAGATGGAAGCGAAGGGGCTGTTGACTATCGTTTCCTCCACGGATACCCGGATTGTGCTGAAGGATCTTCCCTGGGAGGTGCCGTTCGCTCCGGTCTCATGGAATACCAACATATACATGACGTTTAATGAAGGGCTTCCACATGACCCGGATTATCCGGCGCAGTGGGCTCCTGAAGTCTATAATTCCCACTTTATAGCGGCGATCATTGAGGGAGAGGGGTCTGTTGGCGGCCTGATTGCCGATCAGTCTGGCTGGGGCGATCATACACCGCACATTGGGGAGTTATGCGATCTGCTGAACAAGCCTGACTACGATTGTGATGCCTACATGACTGCGTCGGGGAAAAAGGTCTGGATACCGACGGAGAAGTTCGACGTCGTGCGCTCGTATGAGTTTGTTGCCACTGGTCGGGTTCCCGGCGGAGCGGACGGGTTGGAGAAGGCGCCGACTCCCCCATTGTATTATGTGCCTGATAACGCCTATGCACGGATAACGGCCCCGCTCGATGGGACTGTCATCTCTGGCAATGTGGAGTTTGCCGCGGAGGCGGAAGCCCCCTCCGGGGTAGTCAAAGCCGGATTCTACATTAGCGGAAACTGGATAATCACCGATCAGGCGAGTCCGTTTTCACGGACATATGATACCGTCCAAGGTGCCATTGACGGGAAATCACCGAATGGTGTGCATACGGTAAAAGTGCGCATCACGGATGGAGACGGAAATATATTTTGGTCTGATCCGATTACAGTGACTATCGCAAATCCGTAAAGATCCAACCCCGGGTCACCCAGTAGAATTTCCCCCGTGCGGTCTTCCGATAATTGGAAAAACATTTCCAGAGATTGGAACCACGGATAGGTTGGGCAGAATAATTTGGTGACAGAATGATTTTTCTCGTCGATCCTTTCCGTAAATTATTGCCGTTTCGCTGCCGTCTCTTCGAGCCAGCCTCACATTCGTGTCTGCCATAAAATCATTCTGTCCCCTTGTTCCTGTTCTTGGGAATGACTACTCTCTAATTGTTTAATGCGTCCGAAGGGATTAATGGCTATGGGGATTTCCAGACGTGGTTTTTTGATGATGGGTGTGGGGCAGTGCCGCAAGCCGCTACGCATTCTTTCGCGTGTAGTAATCGTTGCCGTTGTGGCGTGGCTTGCGTTGCATGCCATTCGCATCGGATGCGACATCTCACTTGGTGGCTGGCGGGTGGCCGGGGTTTTTGCGGTCGCGGCCTTGCTGTTTATCGCTTTGTATTCGATTGCAGTTTGTATCTATGCCCGGCTACCGAAGCGCGGCCAAACTTTTTGTGATGCCATCAGGATGGGATTTGTTGTTCTCTTCCTCATTGCGCTTGGTGTTTTGGTGTGGAGCAATTTCAAGAGCGGGAATTCCGTAGGTGGCTTTTCGCTTTTGATGATGTTGATTGTCGTCGTGTCGGAGCTGGCGGGAAGGGCTTGTATGAATAAAGGTGGGAAAATATGAAAATAATAACGATTCTAGTGGTTGCAACCGTTTGTTCACTCGCATTCTGTGCGGCGGGGGAGGGTTGGAAGGCCAATCCCGAGATGTGCGATTCGCTGGCGAAGCGGCGGTCGTTCGCGACCTACCACGAGGAAAAGGTTCCGCCATACACGCTGCCGGATCCGCTGGTTGCGCTGGACGGCACAAAGATCGAAACCGCCGAGCAGTGGCGGAATCTGCGGCGTCCGGAAATCCTGGAGCTGTTCCGCTCCCATGTCTATGGCCGCGCTTCTGCCAACACGCCAAAGCCGGTATTTAAATTGCTGGAATCCAGCGATTCCGCCCTTAACGGCGCGGCAATCCGCAAGCAGGTTTCCGTTACGCTGGCGGATGGGGTGGCCATGGAGATTCTGATCTATCTGCCCAAGGCCGCCAAAAAACCGGTGCCGATCTTCACCGCGTTGAATTTCCAGGGCAACCATTCGATCCACACCGATCCGGCCATCCGGCTGTCGAATAAATGGATGCGGAGCAAGGGCAAGGGCGTGGTCAAAAACCGCGCCACGGAGGAGTCGCGTGGCGCTGCGCAATCCCGCTGGCCAGTGGAAAAGATTCTGGCGCGTGGGTTTGGCGTGGCCACCATTTACTATGGCGATATCGATCCGGACGTTCATGATGAATTCAAGAACGGCGTTCACGGTGCGTTGGATGGAGAAAGGACGGGGGATTCATGGGCGTCCGTCGGTGCCTGGGCGTGGGGGTTGGGCCGCGCGATGGATTATTATGAAACGGATCGGGACATTGATGAAAAGCAGGTTGCCGTGCTGGGTCACTCGCGGCTGGGCAAGACCTCGCTGTGGGCGGGTGCGCAGGACGAGCGCTTTGCGATTGTGATTTCCAACAGTTCCGGTTGCGGCGGC
>JAIPIO010000139.1 GCA_021734595.1 Kiritimatiellales bacterium
GGCATCGACCTCGTCTTTTTTGAGCAGGCAGGCGCGGTCGACCGCAAGCTTGCAGACGCGGTTGATCTGGCGGGGGCAACCGCGGGAAAATTCATACAACGGAGGGATGCAGTCGATATGGAAGAGGTCAAACCGCTCGGCGCCGGCAATGGTGAGGCGGTGCTGGAGGTATGGCAGAATATCATAATACCCCAGACGGCCCAGATGGTAGAACATGCCGAAGCGTTGGTAAACCTGCGGCATGGAGCGCAACCGCTCCTTCAGTTCGGGCTGGCCCGACAGGATAACACTCAACGATTGACGCTCCTGATTATAGTTGGTCAGGCACTTCAGGCTGTCGAGACATTCATCGGTAAGCAGCTGGGCTTCATCCATGATCAGTACCATATGCTTGCCTAGATTCACGACATTGCCATAGAGGAGGTGTTCAAATTCCTTAAGCAGATGGTAGCGGTCGACCGGAGCATCTTCCGGAGTCGGTGCACCGCGCAGTTTCTCGTTGATGTCCTCAATGATGTTCTCAAACGGAAGCGCGCTAGTGTGAATTCGGACGATGGAATAGATATCTTTGCGGACCCGATCTTCAAGCACACGCAGCAGGGTGGTTTTACCGCTGCCAATCTCGCCGGTCAGGGCGGCCATCCCCATGGATTTGTCATTGATCAGGTAAAGCAACCGGGCCAGACCCTCCCCGTGCATCTTGCTTTCAAAGAAAAAATGCGGATCACCCTCCATTTCAAATGGAGGGTGCCGCATCTGCCAGAATGACAAATATTCAAGCGCCATACCGGGTGTTTCGCTTCCGGTTAGTCGTCGGTGGAGACCGGTGCCTTTTTGACGTCTTCAGCAGAAGCCTCTTTTTCATCCGCTGCGATGATTTCCTTCTTCTCGGCCCCGGCGGCATCTTTGTCCGGTTCGGTGCCTTCGCGCTGTCCCTTTTTGAACTCACCCAGGCTCTTACCAAGCGAGCGCGACAGTTCCGGCAGTTTTTTTGCGCCGAACAACAACAGGATGACGAAGACAATCAATAGTACTTCCGTTTGTCCAGGCATTCCCATAAAAGCCAATGTATGCATGTTATTACTCCTCTGTTAGATTTTTATTCTCGTCTTCAGTATCCACGGTGACATCGTTTTCTGCTTCCATCCCGCATTCGTCCAGCTCTTCAGCAGTCTGGTTCTGTTTCAGGTCTTCCGACTCTGCGCTACTTTCGGATTCGGCAGACTTATCCCCGTCCTTCGGATTTTCGGGACCATCATCCCCAGGGTCAGTTACCGTCTCCGTGTCCTTATATTCATCCCTGGTTCCGGTAAAAAACAAAAACCATATACAGAATTCATAAAGAAAGATCAAGGGTGCCGCCATTAAAAGCTGGGTCATGATATCAGGTGGCGTCAGGATCATGGCCAAAATTAAAAGCCCTACAATCACGTGACGGCGCTTTTCGCGCAGCTGACGGGAATTCACCAGACCCATTTTCCCCAGCAACAGGATCACCACCGGCAATTGGAACGCCACACCAAAACCGAGCAGAAGCTGAATGGCAAAACCGATATATTTGTTGTAGAACCAGATGGATTCGCCGCCGAGGCGCCCGCCAATCTTCAGCATCAATCCCAACGCCAATGGCAGGGTTATCTTGTACCCCATGGCCACACCCGTAAAGAAGAGTATGGCGGAAAACCCGGATATGCGGCTCATCACACTGCGTTCAATATCCTTGACACCCGGCATGATGAAAGAACCTATGATGAAAATCAGTGCGGGCAGGCTAAGCAGCATGCCGCCGCAAAATGCCACCATCAGCCACATTTTGATGGCAGCCGATGGTTCCGAAAACTGCAGGCGTATTACGCCGGTCTTTGACGATTTCTTCTTTTCTGCAACCTGGACGTCGGCGGGTAGAACGTAATAACTGCCCAGTTCTGTTTCCACCAAAACGGCATCATTTAAAACCGTCTGGAGGGAGTCCACCCCGTTTGTCGACGTCATAACCGGAATCCGCAACTCAAACGTGCTACCCTGAATGGCTTCCTCTGCCGACTTTTCGATATAGGGCTCCGCCGGCGCGCGCAAAACACTGATCAATCGGTCGGCAAACGGCAGACAGATAAGCATGCCCGCAATAATAGCGATAAACGACCGGATGACGGTTTTGCGGAAATCTTCGAGATGGTCGAGAAACGGCATCTCGCTGTCGTTGTAGACGAACTTATTTTTCAGTGATTTTAGTTTTTCAAGCATTACGCGTTTCATCCTCCGGCAATGCAGCCGTGTCGTTCGTCTCTTTTTCGGCACCAGGCGCGTCTTCGTCCTCTACCGCATGCTGAACCGGCTCTTCCTCATTCTGATCGGACTCTGCGTCTGGTTCGGCATCATCATCCTGATCGTCATCGTCGGAGTAATAATCATCTTCGTGGTAGTAATCGTCCTCGTCGTAATCGTACCCATCCTCATCGTCCTCATCGTCCGACGTGATGGTCGGTTCATAGGACGGTTTGGACTGGTTCAGGTCCCCGTACATTACTTCACGTTTAAAGCTATCGGCCGTGTTGCGGATTTGGTTCATGATCTCATTGAGTTTGCGCAGAATGCGCGGCGCATCCTTTGCGCCGAACATTACGAGCAAGGCGAGCATCACCATCATGAATTCCGGACCACCCGGCCCTATATATGCCAACGTGTTCATCATGACAAGGCGTTGTAAACTTCCAGATTTTCAATTACCGCAATTTTGCGCAGCTCATCCACGGCCGCGCCGATTGCATCGTTTTTCCGCTGATCATAAAGCATGCTTTCAATGTCATACCTGACATCCTTGAACTCGCGGTAGCATTCATCTTTATGATCGAGCACTTTCATAATGTGATATCCGAACTCCGTCTGGAATACATCGCTGATTTCGCCGACCGGTATGGTGAAAGCCAGATCCTCGAATGCCTGAACCATCTGTCCGCGGGCGAAATAACCAAGATCGTGTCCGCCATCCTGACAATGCGACTTTTCCGCAGCCAGATCATTGAAATCCTCTCCATTGAGCAGGCGCTCGCGCACGTTCATCAGATCGGCATACACCTTTTCCATCGGACAGTCCGGTGCCGGATGCTGAACAATATGGGCGGCATGCACCATTTCCGGCACTTTGAATTCTTCTTTATGCTCGTCGTAGTAGGCCTGCGAATCCTCTTCGGTCGGACGCGGCGCGTCGGCACAGATCACATCAAAATATTTCTCCAGCCGCACGCCGTCTTCGATATCGGCTTTGATTTTTTCCTCGTCTTCCGCTTTGAGCTCAAAGCGCTCCTTGAAGGATTCCTCGCCGCCATGCTGGTCCTTGAGTGCGGAATAGCGTGCTTCTATCTCCTCGGCGCGGATATCCGTGATTTCCTCGCGGGCTTTCTGCATCAGCATCACCCGTTCCACCGCATTTTCCCTTGCATCGGATTCGATCTGCGCCTGGTTTTCTTCCATCTCCTCATAGCTCATTTCCTGGGAATAGCGTTCACGCAGCATCTGTAGTTCCTGCTGAATCAGCGCGTCGCCGACCTCTTCCCCGTTCACCAGGATAGGATCTTGTTCCACTGCGGCTTCTGCTGCGTTTGCTTCTGTTTCTTCAATCGGATTGGTGCTCTCTTCGACCATAGCTGTTCTATTCCTTTCTACTTGCCACAACACTTTTTAAATTTCTTGCCACTGCCGCAAGGACACAGATCATTCCGACCCACGTTTCCCCGCGCAGCAAACTTCATTGCGAGTGTATCAATATCCGCGTCCTGCTTTTTTCCCTCGATCACCGGTTCCATGACCGGTTCCCGATCCGGGCTCATAATCTCCGCCGCCGGGCGGCCCGCCTGCACCAGTGCAGCCATATCGCGCATAACCGGATCGATATGCCCGAAAAACTTCTTATAGCCAGCACACAAATAATTCAGCCCGGGCTCGCCATCCGGCGTATTTAAAAAACGGTGTTTCGGGCATTCCCCGTTACAGGCAAACAAGAATTCGCATTCCAAACAGTATTTCGGAAGCGCATCCCATTTATCATTGCCGAACTTTACCTGAAACGGGGAGTAAATCATTTCCTCTATGGATTTTTCCATAATATTTCCGAGAAAATATGTGGGGTAGACAAAGTGGTCGCAGGAGTAGACCCCGCCATCGTGCTCCATCGCAACCGCATTGCCGCAACGGCGCGCGTAGGTGCACAGGCTGGGCTCCATGCCACTCCATGCACTCAGCGCCACATCAAAGATATTCACGAATATCCGGCCCACGTCCTCTTTGCGCCATTCTTCGAAGATGTTGATCAGGAAATCGCCGAACCCTTCCGAGGAAACCGCCCAAGGCATCATGGCATTCGGATTGTCCTCCGCACCCAGATCGGGTGGCACCGCCAAATCCAGCCCCATTGCATGGGCCGCGCGGTCGCCGGCGCGCTCCACAATCGGGATAAATTGCATGAACTGCACTCCCTGCTTCTTGAGAAACCCATAAATTTCAACCGCTTCATCCGGACTCTGACGCGTCACGCAGGTGAGTATATTGAATTCCACCCGGTGTTTTTTCAGGTTGTCCAAACCGGCCATGACCCGATCGAAGGACCCCTTCCCCTCCTTGTCGACCCGGTAGCGGTTGTGGATATGCTCCGGCCCGTCCAGGCTCAAGCCCACCAGGAACTTTTCGCGCGCCATGAAAGCGCACCACTCATCATCCAGGTTGGTGCCATTGGTCTGAAATGAATTGTTAACCGTTCGCCCTTGCGCAAACTGACGTTGCAGCGCGACAACCTTGCGGTAGAAATCCAGTCCCATCAGGCTGGGTTCACCGCCCTGCCAGGCAAATTGGATTTCCGGTGTGTTCTGGCTCTGGATATATTTACGGATGTAAACCTCCAGCACCTCGTCGCGCATTTTATAGTTTTCCTCATTCGGGAAGAGTTTTTCCTTTTCCAGATAAAAACAGTATTTGCAACCCAAATTGCAGATCGGCCCGATCGGTTTCGTCATGACATGAAACGACCGGGGCGCAGATACACGATATTTATTTGAATTACTCATTGAAGTCCCTTGGGAAAATTCAGATCCGGCGATAGCTTTGCCGCATTGCGAAATCGACCAGCACCAGAGCCGCCATCGCTTCGACAATCGGAATGGCGCGCGGCACCACACACGGATCGTGGCGGCCCTTGGCCTCCAGTGGGGGGGGGTCGCCGTCAAAAGTCGATGTGGTCTGCGCCAATCCAATGGTCGCAGGCGGTTTGAACGCAATGCGGAAAACCACCGGTTCGCCGTTGGTGATTCCTCCCTGTACGCCTCCACTGTGGTTGGTACTCGTGCCCAAACGGCCCTCTTTTTGCACAAACGGATCGTTATGTTCCGAGCCGCACATCTTGGCCCCGGCAAAACCGGAGCCTATTTCGAATCCCTTGGTGGCAGGGATCGAAAGCATGGCCTGCGCCAGTTTGGCCTCCAACTTATCAAAAACCGGCTCGCCCAATCCTACCGGAACATTCCGGCAGATACACGTCAGCACACCGCCGACTGAATCTTTCCGATCACGCGTTTCCGTCACCAGTTCGATCATTTTATGTGCCGCCTCACTATCCGGACAACGGATAATATTACCATCGATCTGTTCGCGGGTCAGGTTTTCACCGGTCATGTCCAGCGCGTCAATCGGACCGACACCACTCACATAAGCCACGATCACCGTACCGTACTTTTCTTTCAGTATTTTCTCGGCAATAGCACCGGCCGCCACGCGCCCGATGGTTTCACGTGCACTTGAACGGCCACCCCCGCTGGCGGCCCGGTTGCCGTATTTCATCTGGTAGGTAAAGTCCGCATGCGACGGACGCGGAATGCTGCTCATTTCCGAGTAATCTCCCGGCCGCTGATCGCGGTTGTTGACCACCAGCCCGATGGGCGTTCCCAAGGTCAACCCGTTTTCAACGCCGGACAGTATGGTCACACGGTCTTTTTCGTCGCGCGGCGTGGTCATATCGCTCTGTCCCGGACGGCGGCGATCAAGCTGCGGCTGAATGTCGCTTTCGCTCAGCGCCAGACCTGCCGGACAGCCATCCACCGTCGCACCGACCGCCTTGCCGTGCGACTCCCCGAATGTTGAAACCTTAAAGAGTGTCCCTATCGTACTCGACATACCCAACCTTTATTTTTCCGTTTTTCCAATCATTGGAAAAACCCCTGCCTGTTTATTTTAAAACGGGATAGGTTATAGCACTTTTTTTCCAAGCATTAGACGCAAATATTGAGAAATTTTTTAGTGCTCGCGCCAGGAGATATACATTCGGATACGCGGTTCTGTTGCCATATTAGAGTTGCATTTAAAGACCATTATGAAATAACTTGCCGCTTCGTTGTAAAGATTGGGCAGGAGTAGGGAACAATATGGATACAGACAAACGGCATCATCTACAGGATATTTACCAGACCGATCAAAAGTTCAGTGACGACTTCACTCCGCAGGTTTCCAAGGAGATTTTTGAAGAGCGCCAACGAGACATCATGCGCCATCGGTTCACCGGATTTTTATTGGGCTCCCTAGTCTTGCTTATGTCGGTGGCGGTGGTTTATGTCGTCTTCCGGGAATACAGGAACGTACGGCGTCTTACGCCTTCCCCCACCCCGATTACCCAGGAATATATTCCCCGCTATACCCTGCCATCGGGATCGCAGTGGGTGATGGACTTCGGGCACGACTACGCCGATCCGAAGTGGAACGGCAAAGGAACGCGCCCCTTCAATGCCACCTGGGTAAAAAAAGCGGCTTTCAACCTGATTCTGGCTGAGCAGGCCGCTAACATCGGCGATAATGAACGCGCCGTTAAGTACTACACGAACGCACAGAAAATCTTCCCGGATCTCGAAGGAATCGACTTTCGCCTGGGATTGGCCTATTTCAAACTCGATGATTTTGAGAACGCTCTCAAAGTGCTGGAAACCGTGCCTGAGGATGAACTTTCGCACGACATGCTCAACAACCTTGGCGCGGCCTGTATCCGTGCCAAGGCATTTGATAAAGCGGAGCGGTACTTCAAACAGGCCATTGAAATGAAGCCGACATATGCCGATGCCATAAAAAACCTCGCGGGTCTGTATCAGGAGATGGAAAGGGAAAACGACGCTATTTCTGCCTATGAAAAGTATCTCGATCTGCGACCCGGCGATGTTGACACACAGCACAATTTTGCGCTTTACCTCACAAAACTCGGCCGATGGGAACAGGCGGCTCTATTGCTCGAATCGCTTACTGAGGAAGTTACCGATGTATCGGTTCTCTACTTCCTGCTCGCGCAGGTACAAACCCACAACGGGAACCCGGACAAGGCCATGACCGCCATGAAACGCGGAATTCAGTTGCTGGATCCCAACTCGGCACTGGCATGGATGAACAAACAGGAATTCGAAACCCTGCGAAAATCGGATGAGTTCCAGCAAATGATTGAGATGCTTGAAAAGTCCAAACGCTGATTGCGTACCGTACCACCTTCCAATCCCTGTAAAATCCAGTGTTACAGTTTTCCAATGGTTGGAAGAAAAAGTTCGGATCTGCCAGTGACGCGACAGCTGATGTGGACATAAAAAACCGGGACGCATAAACATCCCGGCTTTCGACTTCAGAAACAAATATGATTATTTCTTTTTGCCTTTGCCCTTCATGCCGGCTTTCTTTTCTTCGGCAGACAGTTTGCCATCGCCGTCTTTGTCGAGCTGGTCGAAACGCTTTTCGATTTTGGCTTGGTCAAAGGTTTTGCCCTGCTTTTCCATGTTCTTCTTCATCTGCGCACAGAACTGTTCCTTGTTCACAGGTTTACCAGCGCCTTTGCCTTTTTTCTCAGCCGCCTGTACAAAACCCGCTACACATACGATAAGTGCTACTACAATCCATTTCTTCATTGATCTACTCCTTCGTTGCTAATTCACTGCCAATTACCACTACTCAGTAATCCAACCAAAACCGACTACTGAAACCGAACCCTGCATATATTCCAAACATGCCGGTTATGCAATCAGATTCAGTCGATTATTGAGCATCCCGATGAATTCCTAATTAAAGAAAACCGGGACGTTTGTGAATCCCGGTTTTTGAATTCAGCAGGAAAACTTATTTTTTCTTCTTGCCTTTGCCTTTGCCCTTCTGACCGGCTTTGCGTTCTTCCGGTGTCACGGTACCGTCACTGTCTGCATCCAGTTTAGCAAACATTTTTTCGCATTTGGCCTTGTCGAAGTCCTTGCCATCTTTTTCAGCTTTTTTCTGCGCCGCGGCAACAAACTGTTCGCATGTCTGCGGTTTCGGAGCGTGTTTGCCTTTGCCTTTTTTCTCAGCCGCCTGTACAAAACCCGCTACACATACGATAAGTGCTACTGCAATCCATTTCTTCATTGATCTACTCCTTCAGGTTAACTATCTACCAACAACTCAATAATCCAACTTTAATCAGGAAAGCCGGGGTTTCGTGACCCCGGCTTTTTTAAGCTTAACGGTATGGATTATTTTTTCTTTTTGCCGCCTTTTTTGCCACCTTTTTTGCTTTTAGCTGCCTGTTCTTCTGCAGACAGTTTGCCGTCGCCGTCTTTGTCCAATTTATCAAACGACTTTTCGGTTTTAGCCTGATCGAATGTCTTGCCGCCTTTTTCAGCTCTCTTCTTGGCCGCTTCAACAAACTGTTCTTTGGTCTGTTCTTTTGCAGCACCTTTGTCTTTTTTGCCAGCTTCAGCACATACTGCAACACATACGATCATTGCCAATACAATCCACTTCTTCATATCTATTCCTCCTACCAGGTTTAACCTTCAACCGACCGGCAATTCCCTATTGCCGAATCTCTGAACAACCTAACGTACCCTGTTGACGTTTTATGACACTAAAAATGCATTTTTTTTAGATACTTTTTGATCCGTTCCGTCCTCGTCATTCTGCCATTTCATCAATTTATTCCATAATTTGGAATATAAATGCCTGAATTAGCCATTTATTGGAATAAAACTGCTTTAAATTTCCAGGTACGGGAATCGGAAAAAACTGCTGCTAGGATAAAAAAACGGCGCGTTATCCGCGCCGTTTCTATGCATTTCCCCAACACGGGCCATGCTTTATGGCAATTCAATCACCGATATAGTGTGAATGTCGTCCGAGGTGTTCGGTCCGAAGGTGAGGTCGATATTGGAGACATAAACCTTGTTGCCGCGCCGGATACATTCGGAAGGCGCATCAAAACCGCCGTCCGCGCCGTCGCCGGGTTCATTCTTGGACACAATCTTCACGGTACCGGTTTCTGGGCAGATTTTGGCTATCGCGTTGCCCAGGAAGTCGGCAACCCAGATATTATCATCTGCGTCAATCTGTAAACCATCGCAACTCTCCATGCCCTGCCCCTGTGCCAAGACGGTCTGTTCCTTCACGCTACCATCATCGTTAAAGGTAACTTTCCAAACCTCGGCATCGCCAAAGTTGCAGACATACATGTTGCCCTTGGAATCAAACCCAACGCCGTTTGCACCTACCTGCAGTTCCTTGTTTTGCGTTTCCAGTTTAACGATCAGGTGCGGATCATTGAGCCCTTTAACGCGCAGCGGCCGTTTTTTCCCGTCTTTTTTCATGCCTTTCTTGAGCTCGTCCACCGTGAACCGGTAAGTGCCGGACTTCTGCGGATACGCTGTATCAATAGCGGTATCGTTAACTACGATATAATCGCCATAAGATGAGACGCCGTTCGCCATGGTCATACCGGTCAGCACCACTTCCGTTTTCACTGCCTTGCCATCCTTGATGTTAACGCGCAACAGGCGGGATGAGAGCGGCGGGGCATCTTTAATGAAGGTCTGGTTATCAGCCACGTACAGATTGCCGTCAGACCCAAAAGCGACGCCGAGTGGACTCACCAGTTTGGTTTTCGGATGGGCCGGCAGGTCGCAGAAAAACGAAATCTTGTCATCGGGGGAAATGCGGGCAATTTTCGCCGGATAGGATTGATCCCCAACGTTGTTGATTGCCAGATAGATATATCCATCTGCGCCGATCGTCATACCATCCGGACTGTTGGCGGCATCCGGCAGCAAAAACTTCTTGGTAGGTATAAGCAGGCAACCAGTGCCGCAACCATCACATTTTTCCCCTGTCATCTGGCAACACTCGTCCATCGGTTTGCCGCAACCGCAGGTCTCTTGTTGCGTTGTTGCGCACCCGCTCAGAATCAGGGTGCTGATTGCTGCCAAAACAAAAATTGATTTCCAAAATTTCATGATATCTCCTGTTTCTCTTTAAACTAACGGCCCTCCCGACGAGGAGGGCCGCAATTAATATGAACTAACCGCCAAGAAAGTAGTCATTCATTGCCTTGTCCGAATGGCGCACGGCCGAATCGGTGTGGACGTTGGCCACTTCCGTAATCACGGCGCCTGCTTCACCGCCGAACTGCCAGTGGCGGGTCTTCACTTCCGCCAGC
>JAIPIO010000140.1 GCA_021734595.1 Kiritimatiellales bacterium
CAGTTTGCGGGATTGCACTTTATGCAGGACGTAGCGCAGGCGGGGAACAGCTAAACAGAAATTTATGAGAACGACATGGCAGAACTGCGACATAAAGGACGGATTGCACTTCTCTCGGCAGTGATACTGCTTGTGTTCGCCGGTGTCGGTGTACGCCTCTTCTTTCTCCATTTACAACCCGAACCATGGTTGAGCAGCAAATTGGAAGAAAACCGCCGGTTGGAACAAAAGAGCTATGGCAGCCGTGGTCGTATCCTTGACCGAAACGGCGAAATCCTTGCGATCGACAGCACGGCTTGGCATGTTTGCGCAGATCCGTCCTATATCCATAAAAACGGCGACATCAATGTCGTTTGCAGCACGCTCTCCCGGGAGTTCAACCTGGTGCCTTCCGAGCTGTACGACCGGTTAAACAATCCCGGCCGTCAATATGTGCGACTGATGAAGTTTGTGCCCGGCCACCGGCTGAAGCGTTTCGAAAAGAACACCTATGGCGTGGTTTACAAGCCGGACCCGCTGCGGACCAATTCCGTGTCCGGCAGGGTGGAGACGGTTGCGCTTAAAGGTGTGATGTTGGAAGAAGCGCCGATCCGGAATTATCACAAAGGCGCACTCATGGCGCACGTGGTGGGCTTCGCAAACAAGGAGGGCGTTGGCACTGCAGGCATTGAACTGAGGATGAACGATTATCTGCGCGGCAAAGAGGGTTTGCGGGTCAGCGAAAAAGACGGGCAGCGGCATGAGTTGTATCCGCGCCGCACGGTTGATGTGAAACCGGAGGCCGGCGCAAATATCTACCTGACCCTTGATCAGCAACTCCAGCATGTGGTGGAGCAGACCATCGAAAAAATGAAGGTGGAATTCAATGCGAAAGGTGCATGGGCGATTGTGCAGCATGTGCGCACCGGCGAGATTCTGGCCATGGCATCGTTTCCAACCTATGATCTCAACGACTACGCGCGGGCACCGGAGGAGTGGCGCCGCAACTGCGCCATCGGTTTTATTTACGAGCCCGGTTCAACCATGAAGGCCGCGGTGATTGCTGCCGCACTCGACCAGGGAATTGTCAATGAAACCGACATGATCGACTGCGAAAACGGCTACTGGGTTTACGGAGGTAAAAAGCTCGAAGACAGTCACGGCGAAAAGATGCTGAGTGTGGCCGATGTGCTGAAAAAATCCAGCAACATTGGAACTGCCAAGATCGCATTGATGATGGGCAATGGAAGGCTGTACAGCAGTCTGAAGAAATTTGGTTTCGGTGGGCGGTTGGGTGTCGGGCTGGCCGGCGAGGAGCACGGTATTTTTTACAAGCCGTCCGGGTGGTCGAAAATCAGCGCAACACGGATCGGCATGGGCCACGAAATCGGTGTCACGGCCTTGCAGGTGCTTTCGATGATAAATGCCATTGCCAATGATGGCGTGCAGATGCGTCCGCAGTTGGTCAAACAGGTTAAGGCGAACAACGGCACGGTGCTCGAGGAGTTCAGGCCGGAGGTGATCGGGCGGCCGATCAGCGCGCGCACCGCGCGGCAGATGCGCCGTCTGCTGGCGCGGGTAACCGAAGAAGGCGGGACTGGAATCAAAGCGGCGTTGGATGGCTACACCGTGGCCGGGAAGACCGGAACCGCTCAGAAAACACGACCCGCGGCCGAAGGCGGCGGTTATTATTCAAAAAACTTTGTATCTTCGTTCGTCGGATTCCTTCCGGCGGAAAAACCGGAAATCGGAATTATTGTGGTTGCGGATGATCCCGGAACGTTTACCGAAACAAATCGGAAGATCGGTTATTACGGTGGTACCGTGTGCGGTCCGGCGTTCAAGGCGATTGCGGATTATGCCATTCGCTATCTCCGTATACCGCCCGAAGGAGTCCCTGTTGAGCATGCTGCGAGGCCTGAATTATGAAACTGGAACAGATCATTGCGGAGTTGGATGTGGGGAGTGTTGCCGGTTCGCGGGATATCGAGATCGAGGGAATTGCCTACGATTCCCGCCGTGTCCGGAGCGGATATCTGTTTGTGGCGGTGCATGGCCACCAGGTGGACGGCACGCAGTTCATCACCGACGCCGTGGCAAACGGTGCGGCGGCGGTGGTGTCTGAAAACAAATTAGATCTCGGTGTCGGGTGCGCACATGTCCAGGTGCCGTGCGCGCGGCGAGCGCTGGCCGAAATTGCAACCGTGTATTACGGAGATCCATCACGCATGCTGGACGTTATTGGAATTACCGGAACGAATGGAAAGACGACGACGGCGCACATGATCCGGGACCTGCTGCGGGCGGCCGGCCGCAAACCGGGTATGATCGGCACCGTGGCCTATGAAATCGGTGAGCGTATCATTCCGGCATCGCGGACCACGCCCGAAGCACCGGAAATACATTCCATGTTCCAGCAGATGAAAGAGACGGGGTGCGACAGCGTCGTAATGGAGGTTTCTTCGCACGCCCTGGCCCTGCAGCGGGTGCATGGGATTAACTTCAAAATCGGCGTTTTCACAAATCTGACCCAGGACCATCTCGACTTCCATGGAGATATCGAATCCTACTTCAAGGTAAAGGCCGGCTTTTTCCAGGGGTTGGAAAAGGCGGTTGTCAATATCGACGACCCGTGGGGGCGCCAGTTGGCGGACCGGCAAGGCATGTTGGCCTATGGTTTCGACGAACAAGCCACGGTGCGCGCCTCCAAGGCCTCGGTTTCCGAAAGCGGGTGCCGGTTCCGGGTGGACAGTCCATGGAACACGGTCCAGGTGCGCTTGCAACTGCTGGGACGCTTCAATATCCACAACGCGCTGGCGGCCTTTGCGGCGGGTGGGTTGCTGGGTATTGATCCGCAGTTGATGGCGAAGGCGCTGGCGGAAATCCAGCGTATTCCCGGGCGGTTGGAGCTGATCCCAAACCGCAAGAAGAAAAAGGTTTTTGTGGATTATGCGCACACCGACGATGCTCTCAAAAACGTGTTGGGAACCCTGCGCGAGATTACCAAGGGGCGATTGGTGGTGGTCTTTGGCTGTGGCGGAAACCGCGACCGCGGCAAACGCCTGCTGATGGGACGGGTGGCCGCCGAGCTGGCAGACTACAGCATCATTACAAGTGACAATCCCCGCGGCGAAGAACCCGCAGTGATTGCTTCGAACATCGTGGATGGCTTTGCATCCGAGGATCGGTATGAAATCATTCTCGACCGGTACAAGGCGATTGCCGAGGGCATTGCGATAATCGGTCGGCACGATGTATTGCTGGTGGCGGGCAAAGGACACGAAACCTTCCAGGAATTCAACGATACCACGGTGCCGTTCGATGATCGCGAAACAGTGAGGGAGTTGATTGGATAATGCCGGAGTTCCGACCAGAAGACCTTGCGCAGTGGGTTTCCAGACCTTGGAAAAACGGAGTACCGGAATTTCCAATCACTGGAATTTCGCACGATACGCGGACGATCAAGCCGGGAAACCTCTATGTTGCCATCCGCGGCGAACAGTTTGACGGCCACGGTTTTTTGCGCGAAGCATTCGCAAAGGGCGCGGCGGCGGCGCTGGTGGATGAACATTTCCAATGGTTGGAAAACCCGGTGCTGCGGGTGCCGGATACGGTCAAGGGGCTGTGGGCGCTGGCCAGCGGGTACCGCAAAACCTGGACCGCCACGGTGATCGGGGTCACCGGCAGTGTCGGCAAGACGACGGTCAAGGAAATGGTTGCCGACGTGGTGGCGCGCAAGGGAAAAACACATCGGACGGCGGGAAACTACAACAACCATATCGGGCTGCCGCTGACCATGCTCGGCATGGAGCGCAACACGCAGTTCGGTGTTTTTGAAATCGGCATGAACCACCCCGGTGAAATCGGCGCGCTGGCGCATCTGCTACAGCCGCATATCGCCACGCTTACAGACATTGGAAGCGTGCACCGCGAGTTTTTCCAATCATTGGAAGAAATCGCGCGCGAAAAAGCGGGGCTGATCGAAAAACTTCCAGCCTTTGGAACGGCGGTGCTCGACCGCGACAGCGAATGGTTCGGCATGATGTCCAACCACACTTGTGCAAGTGTGAAATCCATTTCCATGGAAGGGGTTGCGGATTATGTGGGCCGGAACCTGGGTGGCGGGGTATTGGAAGTAAACGGCCATCCGTATGCGATGCCGCTTCCCGGGGAGCATGTGATGCGCAACGCGCTGCGCGCCATCGCGCTGGGGCTGGAACTTGGAATCGACCCGGTTGAGATCGACGCAGGATTGCGGCAGTTCAACCCGCCGCCGATGCGCTGGGAGGAATCGAAGGTTGCGGGGATTACGTTTATTGACGACAGCTATAATGCAAATCCGCTTTCGATGCGAGCCGTCCTGAATGCATTTCACGGGCTGGATGGAACCGGACGGAAGTGGGCGGTGTTGGGCGGAATGCGCGAGCTGGGCGAGACCGCCACGGCCGAACACGAGGCGCTTGGACGGTTCATCGACGAGCTCGGGTTCGACGGGGTGGTGGCGGTTGGTGAACTGGGACGTTCCATGGTCTGTAAAAACACGGTAAAATTTTTCCAGACATTGGAACCCGCTGGAGCGGCGGAAATCCTAAAGGAAAATCTGTTCCCGGGGGACAAGGTGCTGCTGAAGGCATCGCGCGGGGAGCGCCTGGAGCGGGTGCTGGACTGTTTTAAGAAACTTTGATTTACGGAGATATTGCCATGTTTTTTTACCTGACCGAACTTGCCGACCTTTTTTCGCCGTTGCGGCTGTTCCAGTATATCACGTTCCGGACGCTGGGCGCGGCGGCCACGGCTTTTATATTGTCGCTGATCTTCGGGCCGGCGCTGATTCGGCGCATGCGGCGGATTAATTTCGGCGAACAGGCGGAGGATGAACGGATTGCCTCGTTGGACAAGAGGATGAAGGTTGGTACTCCCACGATGGGTGGACTGTTGATTATCCTCTCTGCCAGCGTGTCCACGTTGATATGGGCGGATCCCACTAATCTTTATGTCGTGCTCACGCTGGCGACATTCTGCCTGATGGGGATGGTTGGCTTTGCCGACGACTACCTGAAAATCAAGCGGCGCAATGGACTGAGCGTGAAGCTGAAGTTTGGTTTGCAGCTGGCGTGGGCCGCCGTCGTGTTTGCCGTGCTGTGGGCAGTCCCCGAAATGCAGGAGCGTGCTCGGCAGCTGATGGTTCCGTTCATTAAGCACCCGGTGCTTGATTTGGGGCTGGTGGGCGGATTTCTTTTTCTGGTTGTTGTACTGGTGGGCGCATCCAATGCGGTCAACCTGACGGATGGGTTGGACGGGTTGGCGATTGGCTGTTCAAATTCGGCGGCACTGGCCTACTTGTTCCTGACCTATGTTGCGGGCAACTATATTTTTGCGGACTACCTACAGATTCCCTTCGTGAAAGGCAGCGGCGAACTGGCGGTTTTCTGCGGGACGTTGCTGGGTTCCGGTCTCGGATTCCTGTGGTACAATTGCCATCCCGCGAAGATCTTCATGGGAGACACGGGCAGTCTTGCGCTGGGCGGTGCGATCGCCATGCTGGCCATACTGATTAAGCAGGAACTCGTTCTGGTTATTGTGGGAGGGGTTTTTGTTACCGAAGCCATGAGCGTTCTTGTTCAAAGCTTTTATTTCAAGTATACGCGCCGCCGCTACGGAACGGGCCGCCGCGTGTTCCGGTGTGCGCCGCTTCATCATCATTTCGAGTTTTTGGAAAAGGAGCGCGCGCTGGAAGAGGGGCGTACGCCGGAACTGGTGGAAACCCGTATCGTGACGCGTTTTTGGATTCTGTCGATTATTTTTGCATTGATCGGCGTTGCAACCTTGAAAATCCGTTAGTATGGAAAACTATCGCACAGCTTTGATTCTCGGTTACGGGCGCAGCGGCAAAGCCGCCGAGCGCCTGCTCCAATCCGAAGGCACGGAAACGATGGTGTTTTCGGAAGAGAATTCCTCTTTTACCGATTTGCAGAAGGCCTTGGCCGGGGAGGTGTTCGATGTCTGTGTGGTCAGTCCTGGCTTTGCACTGTCACATCCCTGGCTTATTGCGGTTTGCAGCGCGGGGATACCTCTTCTGAGTGAACTGGAGCTGGGCTGGTCGCGCCGCAGCGGGAAGGTGGTTGCAGTGACCGGTTCCAACGGAAAGAGCACCGCCGTGAAATGGATTGCCGAATCGCTGCAGCAGGCAGGACTGCGCGCCGCCATTGGCGGAAACTACGGTGTTCCCGTTTCCGAGGTGGTAATGGATGAACCCGTGCTGGACTGGCTGGTTATCGAAGTAAGCTCGTTCCAACTGGAAACGGCGGTTAATTTTCGTGCCGATGCAGGGGTGTTGCTTAATGTGTTGCCGAACCACCTAGACCGTCATGGCACAATGGAAAACTATCGACAGACCAAGGCGCGGATGTTCCGGCAGTCGGTTGACGGGGATTGCTGCATTGTTCCCTATGAATTGAGCCGTACCCTGAAAGCGGATGCGCCGGGCGCGCAGGGGCGATGGATTACGTTCGGAGCGGATCCGGCAGCCGATTATTCCTATCGTGGCGGGATGGTGTTTCGTGGGGAGGAAGAATTCCTTGACCTGAACGGTACGCCGTTTGCCAACGAAGTGCTGGGCGGTTGCACAGGGGCCGCGGTGGGCGCGGTGATGGGCGCCTGCGGAATCGGTTCTGCGGCGGCCGTCGCGGCGGCACGTCGGTTCACTGCACTTCCCCACCGGTTGCAGACCATTGCGGAGATTGATGGAGTAAAATACATCAACGACTCCAAGGCGACCAATCTTGCCGCCATTGCCACTGCACTGCAGGCGTGTGGCAATCGGATTCATCTGATTGCCGGCGGGCGCGCGAAGGAATCGGATTTCACTTTTATAAAAGAAATACTGGCGGAAAGGGTGTCGGGGCTATATCTTATCGGTGAAGCATCCCGAACGATGGAGGCGGCATGGAAAGGCGTTTGCCCGTCCGTTGAATGCGGAACCATGGAAGAGGCTGTGAATTGCGCCCGTGCTGCCGCCAAGTCTGGGGATACGGTGTTGTTATCACCCGGCTGTGCAAGTTTTGATCAGTTTCAGAATTTTGAACAGCGAGGGGAACGGTTCGCTGAACTGGTAGGGGGTTCGCCGGATTCGGGAGGTGCTTCAGCATGAATTTTTTTTTGACAGAGAGAACAGAATTAGAAAGGAGTCTCATCATGAAAGTAGGATCAATCGTTTTTGCGGCGCATGTGGCTGTAGCAGGTGTTTTTTTTCTTACGCAGGGATGTGTAACAACAGAGCAGAGTACAAGCCGTTACCCCGCCGCGCGGCATAAGGCGCCGTGGCGGCACCACGGTCGAACGCAGAGCATGGCGAGCCAACAGTTGGAAGAACAGTCCGTTCAAGGCATCCCGCAGTCCGGTGACGGGCAAATGATAGAACCCATTATGGTCGAGCCGGTTTTCCAGCCGACGGCCGTCATTGCAACGGAACCTGTCGTTGCCCCTATTGCGCCGCCGGCGCGGCCAGCATACAAACCCTCCACGGGGATTCATGTTGTTCAGAAGGGTGACACGCTCTCGGGTATCGCCGCCTCTTATGATTCAACAACCCCGACGCTGATTGCACTCAACAACCTTTCCAATCCCAACCGCCTTTATATCGGCCAGCAGATTAAAGTGCCTGGCGGTGCCAGAACCGCATCGGCTTCTTCTTCCCGAGCCCGGTCAACATCTGTCCGGACTGTAATGGGAGGTGAGAAGTACGTGATCCAAAAAGGCGATACGCTGTCGCATATCGCGGTGCGCTTTGGCGTGTCGATCGGCGACCTGCGCGCGGTTAATAATCTTGGCAACGACTTCATCCGGGCCGGCGAGACGCTGACGATTCCAAAACATGGTAAGTTGCAGCAGGCGAAGACACCGACTGCGGCGAAGCCGGAAACAGTGGTTAAGGAACCGGTGGTTGCGGATGTGCCTCAGCCGGAACCGCTGGAGGTTGCCGAGCCTGTTACCATCGAACCCCGGGTTATCAATGTTGCCGCCGTTGAAGAGAAAGTCATGTACCCCGGCGAAACGCTGGATGATGTTGCCCGGCAGTATGGAGTGAGCAAGAGCGAAATTATGCGGCTCAACAACATTGCGGATGAAACAACCATCCAGGAGGGACAGCGGATCAGGATTCCCATTGCGGAATAATGTCGGCACCGAAACCAAGAGCTGATCCGTCCGCGGCAAAGAAGCTATGCGAAGAACCATATCGCTGTTGATTGCAGTTATTCTGATACTGGTTGTCCTTGGCATAGTAATGCTGGCCAGCGCCAGTACCGTCCGCGGGGACGTATTGCACGGTGATTCCGGGTTTTTCGTCAAGCGTCAGCTTTTGTGGCTGGTGGTTGCTGTTGTGGCGGCCGCGCTGGCGGCCCGGTTGGATTATCACATTTATTCCCGTCTGGCGGTTGCGGTTGCGGTTGTATCCGTCTTGTTGCTGCTACTGGTCTGGAGTCCCATCGGCCTCTATATCAACGGCAGTTACCGGTGGCTGCGGCTGGGACCGTTGACGGTTCAGCCCTCCGAGTTTTCAAAGCCGGCGGTGATTATGCTGTTTGCCTGGTGGCTGGCCCGCAACCAGCGGCGCATTGATGAGCTCAAACGCGGCATACTGGTTCCGTTTGCGCTTTTAGGTTGTTTTGTTGTCCCAATCATTGCCGAACCCGACTTCGGCACCACCATGCTGATGTCCTCGGTCTGTATATTCATGATGTTTCTTGGCGGGGTGCTCGTTGCCCCGCTGCTCGTGTCCGGTTGTCTCGGCATGATAGTCATTGTGGTGCTGCTGTTCCAAAACCCCGAACGCATGTCCCGCATCACGGCGTTCATGGACCCGGAGAAACACCAGCTGGACAAGGCTTGGCAGCTGGCCAACTCGCTGCGCGCCTTTGCCGGTGGTGGGTGGCGGGGCGTGGGGCCGGGGAACAGCATGCAGAAATACCACTATCTGCCGGAGGCGCACACGGATTTTATCTTTCCAATCATTGGAGAGGAGCTCGGGCTGGTTGCGGCCATCGCTGTACTCCTTTTATTCGTGCTTCTGTTCCTGTGCGGATTAGGCATTGCCATGCGTGCCCGTGACGATTTCGGCCGCTTTATGGCGTTCGGGATAACGTTGATGATCACCATGCAGGCACTGATTAATTTTTGTGTGGTAACCGGTTGTGTGCCCACCAAGGGGTTGGCGCTTCCGTTTATCAGCTACGGGGGATCGAGTCTGGTCGTTTCCGGCTTGATGATCGGTATTCTGATCAATGTTGCGCTGACCAATATGCGTTCGCCATCCGCGGCCGACCGGAACCTGTTCAAGGACCGGGCCCGGTCTGTTTAAGCATCCAGCTATTTCCAGGGTCCGGAATTTCTCAAAGCCGTTTTTCCAATGGTTGGAAAGTATTTTACAGGCATTGGAAAACTCGTTTTCCGAGAGGGATATAAAGAGATTATGCGTGGATATTTGTGAAACGTGACCGTTACTATCCACGTATCACGCCAATTAAAAAAGCGCCCCACGAAAGGGCGCTTTTATATGGAACTATCGAAGCTTTTTTACAGCAGCTCAATCGTAGCGCTGTCACGCAGCGTTTTGATGTAGGCAGAAATCACTTGCTGCTTTTTCTGGGAAGTCAGGTAGTCCTTAATGCGCGGTGCCGCCTCGGCCATGGCCACGGTGCCGGCTTCCTTGCGGTCGGTAACCTTGATCACATGATAACCAAAGCTGGTTTCAACGATATCACCCACGGCATTGATTTCCTGGGCAAATGCAGCCTGTTCAAATTCCGGAACCATTCTGCCGCGTTCAAAGGTGCCCAATGAGCCGCCCTGGGCTGCGCTGGGGCAACCGGAATGGGCTTTTGCCGCATCTTCAAAGGTGACGGTTTCGGCAACCACATCCCCGCGGATTTTTTCCAGATTCGCTTTTTTCTCCGCTTTGGTTTCATCCGTGTCGGTTGGCTCAAACTTGATCAGGATATGGCTTGCGGATACCTGTTCGGGAGTTTTGAACCGATCCGGATTGCCATCATAAAAGGTTTTCACTTCTTCGTCGGTGGCTTCGGCAACGTCTTTCACCTTTTCTTCCATGAATTTCCGGGTAAGAATCTGTTCCTTCACGTTTTCCGTCAGTTTTTCGAAGGTTGTTCCCGAAGCAAGCAATGCCGACTCCAGCGTCTGGCCTTCCGGTACGCTTTTCCGAATGCCGTCCAGTGCTTCCGTCACTTCCGTTTCGGTAACGGTCATTCCGGACTTCGCGATCGCCGCATCCACCAGTTTTTTGGTAATCAGCTGTTCCTTCACATTATCAGCCATCCGGGCCCGCATGCCCTCGATCTGGTCTGGGGGAACCCGCTGGGCAAACTGCTGCATTGCCGCATACAGGACTTGATTCAATTCGCCGCGCGTAATGGGTTCACCGTTAACGCGTACCAA
>JAIPIO010000141.1 GCA_021734595.1 Kiritimatiellales bacterium
GGCAATATATTGACAGCCTGTGGCAAAGCCATAGTAGTAACGGAGAAGAACGTTTGCGCTGAAGGCGCACTAGATTGACAGCCTATGGCGAAGCCATAGGAGTAACTAGGCAGAGGGGTTGCGCTGAAGGGGCAATATATTGACAGCCTGTGGCGAAGCCATAGGAGTAACTAGGCAGAGGGGTTGCGCTGAAGGCGCAATATATTAACAGCCTATGGCGAAGCCATAGGGAAAGAATCGTAAACAAAGGGATTGTCCTGAAGGGGCAATACAAAGAATGGTCTGAAAATGCCACAGTCATTTTGCCAGTTGTATGTGCATATCGTGTTCAGCACGAAAAACCATGAACCGTATCTGGGCGAAACCATTCGACCCAAGGTTCATGCGTATATGGCAGGCATTCTCCGTAAACTGGGCTGTTCCTCTGTTGTTGTAGGCGGATTTGTTGACCACGTTCATTGTTTGTGTATGTTGAACAAGATGGAATCCGCCGTGAAAATAATCCAGCAGCTGAAGCAGGATTCATCGAAATATGTGAAAACGCTGGATGACCGCCTAGCGCCGTTTGGATGGCAGAGAGGATACGGATTATTTTCAATCAGTCCGACCCATTTGGATTCTGTGCGCAAATATATCGAAGGACAGGTTGAGCATCATCGGGTGAAGTCCTTCAAAGAGGAGTACACGGGGTTTTTGAAGAAGTACAACATTGAGTTTGATGAGAAATATGTGTGGGACTGACTGTGTTGCCCCTACAGGGCAAACAGGCGTGGGGATCGACCCGGTTCATGGGACGTTGCCCCATGCTGGAATTGTGTTGTGCCGTTGGTACACCTAAAGAGGCAGGGCAGAAGGTTTGCGCTGAAGGCGCATTGGATTGACAGCCTGTGGTGAAGCCATAGGGAAAGAATCGTAAACGAAGGAATTGCCCTGAAGGGGCAATACAAAAATAGCCGGGGAAGAATCCACGGAATAAATGAATGAACGAAGAAACAGACATTTCAATGGTTGATCAAATCGTCGAGGAGCTTGGGCGCGGCCAGGAGTCGCTGATCCCGATTCTGCAGGCGGTGCAGAAGCAGTATAAATTTCTGCCGGAAGAGGCGCTGCGCCGCGTATGCGAAATCAGCGACATTACGCCGGCGGCGATCGAAGGCGTTTCGACCTTTTTCTCGCAGTTCCGCCGTATGCCGATCGGCAAGCATATGATCAGCGTGTGCGACGGCACGGCCTGCCACGTGAAGGGCGCGGAGGCGGTGTACAAGGCCGTGATGCACGACCTGAAGATTGAAGAGGGCGACACGGACGCGGAGGGTGTGTTTACCGTGCAGAAGGTGGCCTGTCTCGGCTGTTGCACGCTGGCGCCGGCGGTGCAGATCGATGGCGTGACCTACGGCCATGTGCGCACCGATACCGTCAATCACATGATTGCGGATTACCTGGAAAACGAAGCCAACCGTCCGGTACGCGCCGAACGCGGCGGTCCGGATGCCGAACCGGTGGGCGAAGTGCGCATTGGCCTGGGTTCCTGCTGCGTGGCCGGTGGCAGCGCCAAGATCCGCGATGCGCTGGAGGATACGCTCGACAAACTCGATTGCGCGGTCGATATCAAGCCGGTCGGCTGCGTAGGCATGTGCCACCGCACCCCGCTGGTGGAGGTGATCATTCCGGGAAACGAACCGAAGCTCTATGCCAAGGTTGAGCCGGAGGACATTCCCGAAATCATTTCGCGCCATTTTACGCCGGACAAGCCGTTCATCAAGGTGCGCGCGGCGGCGAACCGCATGCTGGAGCGGATGTATGCGACGGAGGTGCGCGATGCGCCGGAACGCCACGCGCTCGATGTACGCGAAAAACCGGTGACCGACTTCCTCGGGCGTGAGAAGCATCTTGCCACCGAGCTGTGCGGCATCCTGAACCCGTCCGACATGGAGGAATACCGGCGGCTCAACGGTTTCCAATCATTGGAAAAAATATTTGCCGGAAATTCTCAGAGCGAAGCGGAGACCCCGATTGTGCGGGACAGTGATTGGATTATCGACGAGATCAAGCAGAGCGGTTTGCGCGGTCGCGGTGGCGGCGGGTTCCCGACCGGCATCAAATGGGGCATCGTCAAGAATGCGCCCGGCGAAAAGAAATATTTGATTCTCAACGGCGACGAGGGCGATCCGGGCGCGTTCATGGACCGGATGATTATGGAATCCTATCCGCTGCGAGTGATCGAGGGAATGATCATCGCGTCCTATGCGGTCGGCGCGCATGAAGGCATTTTGTACATCCGTGCGGAATATCCGCTGGCGGTGAAACGGGTGCGGCAGGCCATTGCGGACTGCGAGGCGGCGGGGTTGCTGGGCGATGATGTTTTTGGCAGCGGCCATTCGCTGCGCCTGCGGATTATGGAGGGGGCCGGGGCGTTTGTCTGCGGCGAGGAGTCGGCGCTGATCGCCTCGCTGGAAGGCCGGCGCGGCATGCCGGCGTTCCGCCCGCCGTTCCCGGCGATCAAGGGGTTGCACGGTTGCCCGACGTTGGTGAACAATGCGGAAACCTACTCGCTGCTGCCATGGATCATCCGCAACGGCGCGGAAAAATTTGCCGAGCTGGGCACCGAAAAAAGCAAGGGCACCAAGGTGTTTTCGCTGGCGGGCAAGATTGAGCGCGGCGGACTGATCGAAGTGCCAATGGGGATCACCATCCGCGAGGTGGTGGAGGAGATTGGCGGGGGCATTGCCAATGGCCGCAAATTCAAGGCGGTACAGATCGGCGGGCCTTCGGGCGGCTGCATCCCGGCGTCGCTGGCCGACACCACGGTCGACTTCGAAGCGCTGACGGCGGTTGGCGCCATGATGGGTTCCGGCGGATTCGTGGTGTTGGACGACAGCGATTGCATGGTGGAAATGGCAAAATATTTCCTCTCCTTCACGCAGGGCGAGTCGTGTGGGAAATGTACGCCATGTCGCGTGGGCACCAAGCGCATGCTCGAAATCCTGACCCGTTTGTGCGAGGGCGGCGGCAAGCCGGGCGACATCGAAAAGCTGGAACACCTGGCCAAGGTGGTGAAAAGCCAAAGCCTGTGTGGATTGGGCAAGACCGCACCCAACCCGGTGCTGACCACCATCAAGTATTTCCGCGAGGAATTCGAGGCGCACATCGAAGGCCGCTGCCCGGCGGGCAAGTGCGAGAAACTGATTACCTACTCGATCAACGACGATTGCATCGGTTGCAGCAAGTGCGCGCAGGAATGCCCGGTGGATGCCATCAGCGGAGATCCATACAGTGTTTACGAAATCGATCCCGAGCAATGCATCCGTTGCGACGGGTGCCGCCAGATTTGCCCGGTTGATGCCGTTGAGGTGAAGTAAGGAAAGTGATGACCGTAAAGACGCGAAGGGGATAGTAATTGAAAAGCCTCCTTTCGTTGCGTCTTGGCGGTCAATAAACAGCGGTGGATAAGCCATGCCAGATTTAAAGACAACCGGAATGTTGTTGCAAAATGCAAATCAATTGGCAGATTACAACAAATGATTGATAGAGCGATAGAACCTGTTGTTGAAAAACGGCTTGCGGATTTTCCGGCTGTTGCGCTTTTAGGTGCCAGACAGAGCGGAAAGACCACGTTGGCTAAAATGCTCGGTGGGGAATATTATGACCTTGAGACGGATGCAGATCGGTTGAAGGTTGATCTGAATTGGGATCGACTGGTTTCCGGCACCCGGTTGATTGTGCTGGATGAGGCGCAAGCCTTCCCTGAAATCTTTCCTCGCATACGATCAGCGATAGACCAGATGCGGGGTCGAAACGGGCGTTTTCTGCTGCTTGGATCGGTGGCTCCGGCATTGATGCGGCAAGTATCGGAATCGCTGGCTGGGCGTCTGGCCATGGTTGAATTGCACCCGCTCTCGCTACAGGAAATCGGTGTCGCTGAAATCGACCGCCTTTGGCTTTGCGGTGGGTTCCCGGACGGTGGTGTGCTGGGTACGGATACGATGCCGGAATGGCAACAGAACTATCTTGCGCTACTGGTTCAACGCGACCTTCCGCAATGGGGGCTCCCGTCCAAGCCGCAGGTGACGGAGCGCTTCTTGAAGATGATCGCCGCCGTCCATGGCAGCACGTGGAATGCTTCGTCTATTGCAAAAAGCCTTGGACTTAACCACCAGACGGTGAATACATATCTGGACTATTTGGAAGGCGCCTACTTGGTTCGTCGCCTTCAACCTTATTTTGCGAATGCGAAAAAACGGTTGGTGAAGCGCCCGAAGGTATTCGTGCGGGATACCGGTTTGCTGCATGCGTTGCTCGGCATATCCTCGGTGGACCGGCTTCTTTCGCAGCCATGGGTTGGCGTGAGCTGGGAGGGGTTTGTTGTTGAGCAGATTATCTCATTTTTGCACTCAAACGGATGGGGGCATGTACAGCCGTATTACTTCCGAACCAGCGACCGCTATGAAATTGATCTTGTGCTGGATGCGGGAAATGAGCGATGGGCGATTGAAGTGAAGCTTTCCAGCAATCCTTCCGTTGGGGATATGGAAAGATTGGGCAAGGTGGGGGGAATGATTGGGGCAACTAAGCGGATACTTGTTTCTAGAACATTGGAATGCATGGATGAGAACGATTCGGTCTCCACCAATTTGTCTGGAATGCTCGATTTGCTGGGAGAATTTAAATGGTAAAACTGAAGATAAACGGAATGGAAGTGAGTGTTGATCCGGGTGCGACGGTGCTGGAGGCGGCGCAGCAAATCGGGGTGGAAATCCCGACGCTGTGCTGGCGGAAGGATTTGCCGCCGGCGACGTCCTGCATGCTGTGTGTGGTTAAAAACGTTAAGACCGGGCAACTGCTGCCGTCCTGTTCGGCCCCGGCGGTCGACGGGCTGGAAGTGGAGACCGACTGCGAGGAAGTGCTCGAAGCGCGGCGGGACATTCTGAACCTGCTGCTCAGCGAGCATGTGGGCGACTGCGAAGCGCCGTGCCGCCGTATCTGTCCGGCAAGTCTCGATATTCCGTCCATGCTGCGCAAGATCGGCGATGGCGACACGGAAGCCGCGGCGTGGATTGCCAAGCGCGATCTGGCGATTCCGGCGATACTCGGCTACGTCTGCCCTGCACCCTGCGAAAAAGGCTGCCGCCGTGCGCAGATCGACTCATCGATTACTATTCGTGAGCTACATCGCGATGTGGGTAGGGCTCGCTGTCCCAGCGAGCCGCGGACGGCTGGGACAGCCGTCCCTACCTTTGAGTTTCCAATGTCTGGGAAAAGAGTTGCCGTGATTGGAAGCGGACCGGCTGGGCTTTCCAGTGCTTGGAAACTTCGTCAGCTCGGCCACGCCTGCACCATATTCGACGGGGCGGCGGAGGCCGGCGGCGCATTGCTGGAGCTGCCGGAGGAAAAACTGCCGCGCGCGGTGCTGGTTGCGGAGATCGAATCGCTGAAAGCCGCGGGGATTGAATTTGTCCTGGGAACGGCATCGCCGGAAACAACCGGTTTCGATGCCGTGGTTGAGCCGGAGGAGCATAAGCTGGCGGTGAAGGCGGTGGCCAACGGCAAGGCGGCGGCAGAGAAGATTGATGGCGAGTTCCAATCATTGGAACCCGCGCAACGATTTGATTCCAAGATCGGGAAACTGCGCGAGAGCGAAGCGCAGCAGTTCCTTGCAAACTGTCCCCAAGCAGCTACTGATGAAATGCAGAAAGAGGCGGCACGCTGCCTGCACTGCGACTGCCGCAAACCGGTGAGCTGCAAACTGCGCAAATACGCCGAGCAATACGGCGCCAAACAAAGTTTCTACGAGGCGGTGGAGCGCAAGCACATCGAACTGATCGGCCATGCCGGCGAGGTGGTTTTTGAGCCGGGCAAATGCATTAAGTGCGGACTTTGTGTGCAAATTACTAAACGCGCAGGCGAAGAACTGGGTCTTACTTTTGTTGGACGCGGTTTTAACACGAAGGTTAAGGTGCCGTTTAACGAGTCGTTGGAGGATGGTTTGAAGAAAGTCGCACGCGAGTGCGTCGAGGCCTGTCCGACAGGGGCGCTCGCATTCCGCGATGCAGATGAGAAATAAGGCGAGGTTACAGGATGAAGGTTGTACATATCGTTCCGGGATCGGGCGGCACATTCTACTGCCAGAACTGCATGCGCGACAGCACGTTGGTACAGGCGCTGCGGCGGCAGGGTTTTGACGTGGTGATGGTGCCGATGTACCTGCCGCTCTTTACCGACGACAATCCGCTTGATGACGACACCCCGGTGTTTTTCGGCGGGATCAACGTCTACCTCCAGCAGCAGTTTAAGATTTTCCGCAAAACGCCCCGCTGGCTGGACCGGCTGTTTGACTCCATGTGGATGCTCAAAAAAGCCGCGAAGATGGAGGGTTCCACCTCGGCGACCGAAATGGGGCCGATGACCCTGTCGATGCTGGAGGGTTCCGACGGCAACCAGCGCAAGGAGGTGGAGCGGTTGGTCGAATGGCTGGCGGAGCACGAGAAGCCGGATCTGGTCCATATTTCCAATGCGCTGCTGATCGGGCTGGCCGGTGAAATCAAGAAGGTGCTCGATGTGCCGGTACTCTGTTCGCTGCAGGATGAAGATACTTGGCTGAATGAAATCGCGCCGCCATTCGACCGGGCCTGCTGGGATGCGGTCAGCGAACGGGTTGGCGACGTCGATCGGTTTATTGCGGTGAGCGACTGGTACGCAGACCAAATGAGCAAGCGGCTGACGATCCCGCGCGAACTGATTGAGATGGTACACATTGGAATTGATCTGGACGGCTTTGAACCAGCGGCAATGGATTTCGATCCGCCGGTAATCGGCTACCTCTCCAAGATGACGAAGCAGCTGGGGCTGGGTACGCTGGTGGATGCCTTTATTGAACTGAAGCAGCGCCCGGGGTTGGAAAACCTGAAGCTTAAGGCGACCGGCGGGCAGGTGGGCGACGATAAGCATTTTATTGCACGGCTGAAGAAGAAACTGGCTAAGTATGGTTTTGAAGCTGCTGCGGAATTTATCCCGGACTTCAGCCGCGAACAGCGGATTGAATTTTTGCGGTCGCTCTCGGTAATGTCTGTTCCGGTAGAGCAGGGCGAGGCATTCGGGACGTACATCATCGAAGCGCTGGCGTGCGGTGTGCCGGTGGTGCAACCGAATGCCGGGGCGTTTCCCGAACTGATTGAAGCAACCGGCGGGGGGATTACATACGATGATGATCTGGTTGAAGCGTTGTCGCAGCTGCTGTTGAATCCAGACCGTGCGCGGGAGCTGGGGCGGAATGGCCGGGCCGTGGTTCAGGAGCGATTCAGTATTGAGACCATGTCGCAGAAAATGATGGCGATCTACAACACGTTGGTGGCAACGGAAAAGGCGGAGTGATGCTTGATAAACTGATTTTAACATGGTTGTGCTGCGCGGTGCCAGTTGCGGGACCTTCGGCGGAAACCGGTTGGCCGACCTATCACGGCGGCGGCAATCTGGCTGGGGTGACCGACACGGCATTGCCGGACCAGCCGGGCGAGGTGTGGCGCTTCAATGCGGGGGGTGCCGTCTATAACACACCGGTGTCGGACGGGGATCGGATTTATTTCTCGGCGAAGAAGGGGATGGTCATCGCGGTTGATCTGAAGGGTTCCAAGGTCTGGAAAAAAACCTTTATGCGCCAGAACGATGCCGGTGAGGAGACTCCATATCGGTTCGAGGCGCCGCTGGCGGTTTTTGGCGAAACCGTTGTGGCCGGCACGACCCGGGGCATGCTGTTTGCGCTGGATGCGCAGAACGGCGAGACGCAATGGACCAATGATGTGGGCGGACCGGTCATTGGATCGCCGAATCTGGCCGCGGATGGGAACCTGATTGTGATCGACCAGTCGGAAGGTGCTTTGCACTGCCTGGAACTGAAGACCGGCAAGCGTTTATGGAAAACCGACGGGGTGGAACGGTGCGACGGCTCGGCGACGGTGGGCGGTGGCCGTATTGTTTTCGGCAGCTGCGCGGCGGCGATGCATGTGTATTCAAGCGTGGACGGAAAGCACCTGAAAGATGTCGAAATGGAAGGCGATGCGCAGATTGCCGGCGGCGCGGTGCTGCTGGGCAACTCGGCTTTTGCCGGAACGCGCGAGGGGGAACTGGTACACGTCGATGTGGAGAGCGGCAATATTATCTGGACCAACATAGACGGCGAGGATCAGGCCTTTTCGACACCGGCGGTAACCGACTTAAAGGTAGTTTACGGCAACGACGACGGCATGGTCTATGCGCTGGACCGCAAGGACGGCAAGCAGCTCTGGAAATTCGATACCGGCGGCATGCCGACCTCGCCCGTGATTGCAAAAGATAAAGTGGTTGTTACGGCAGACGGTGTGCTCTTTCTGTTGAACCTGGAGGATGGCAGCAAGCTGTGGTCGAAGGAAGTGAGCGACGAGATCACCTCGCCGGCGATCATCGGCGGAATGATTGTGGTGGGCGCGGATGACGGCACGGTGACGGCGTTTGGGATGAAAAAATAAAACATAAAATTGACTGGTACAACCGGCCGAATGACTGGTAAAAGCGGTCGTTATGGAATTGCTTTCACAAATATTATCCTCAAAAACCAAGGCGGGCATCTTTCAGATTCTCTTTGGTACGGAATGGGATGAGCTGCACTCGCGTGAGATCGCGCGCCGAACCGGCATGACGCTGGCGACGGTGCAGCAGGAGCTTAAACGGTTGCAATCACTCGATCTTGTATTGCGGCGCAAGGATGGCAACCGAGTTTATTTTAAAGCCAACCAAAGCCATCCACTTTTTAATGAGTTGCACCAGCTGACCATCAAGACCAGCGGCATTGTGCCGATGTTGCGTACGGCATTGCAGCCAGTGGCTGAGCAGATTGATTATGCTTTTGTTTTCGGGTCTGTTGCCCGATCCGAAGAAAAGGCGCATAGCGACATTGATGTCATGATGATTGGCGACCTCAGTTTGAGAAAGGTGAGCGGCTTGATTGGTTCGCTGACAGACATACTGGAGCGCGAGATCAATCCACATGTCCAATCCTTGGAGGAATTCAGGACGCGGTGGGAACGAGGTGATGCTTTTGTGTTGAATGTAGTGTTGGGGAAGAAGCTGTATATCATAGGAGATGGAGATGAGTTTATCTCAATGGTTGAGAAATGGATGGCTTCAGGCGCATCAGCCTACGCACAGTGAAATAGCCGGCCTGCAGGCCATCGTTGAACGCGACTTGGCCGATGCCCAATCCGAATCGCTTTCCGATGATTGGAGATTCGGAATTGCTTACAACGCCGCACTGAAGCTGTGCGTTGTATTGCTCTATGCCGAAGGATACAAAGCCGAAAAAAATCTCAATCACTATCGCACTATCCATGCCATGGGCGAGGTATTCCCGGAACGCAAGGCCGATGTCCATTATCTCGATGCCTGCCGTGCCAAACGCAATACCGCTGAATACGACTGCGTCGGTGTTGTCACTAAAGCCGACGCCAATGAACTCGTTGATTTTGTTCGGGAATTCAGGCCCGTTGTATTGGAGTGGTTGCAGGGCACCCACCCAGATTTGATATAAAACAAATCCACCATAGAGGAATAAGGATGAACACATTTTTAAAGCTTGGCGGTGTGGGCAAGCAGTACGATGAAAACACGCGGGTGCTGCAGGGGATCGATCTGGAAATCCGGCAGGGCGAAAGCGTGGCCATCGTCGGTCCATCGGGATGCGGCAAGAGCACGTTGCTGAATATTATCGGAACGCTGGACCGTCCTACGGAAGGGACGGTTTTTTTCGGTGACAGCGATCTGTTGACATTGAATGAAAAAGAGCTGGCGGAATTCCGCAACCGTCAGATTGGTTTTGTTTTCCAGCTTCACCATCTGCTGCCGCAGTGTTCGATTCTTGAAAACGTGCTGGTGCCCTCGCTGGTGAACAAGGAGGCGGGCGATGCACAGGCGCGCGCGTTGCGCCTGCTGGAGCGTGTTGGGTTGTCGGAACGGTTGATGCACCGGCCGGGAAAACTTTCGGGCGGCGAACGGCAGCGGGTGGCGGTGGTGCGGGCGCTGATCAACCAGCCGCGGTTGCTGCTGGCAGACGAGCCGACAGGATCGCTCAGCCGGGAGGGCGCGGACAGTCTGGCGGAGTTGCTATTAGAGTTAAACCGCGAGGAAAACCTGACGCTGATTGTGGTGACCCACTCCATGCGCGTGGCCGAAAAAATGGACCGGGTGCTGAGCCTTGAAAGAGGAAACCTAAAACCTGAAACCTGAAATCATGCAGAAAAGTCGACTCATTCTAAATAGCCTGCGGTTTTACTGGCGGAGCCACCTAGGGGTGTCGCTGGGGACCGTACTGGCGGCGGCGGTGCTGACGGGGCCGTTGCTGGTGGGGGACTCGGTGGACGGATCGCTCCGCAGCTTTGCGCTTCAGCGACTG
The DNA here is from genome assembly GCA_021734595.1 of Kiritimatiellales bacterium. GTDB lineage: Bacteria > Verrucomicrobiota > Kiritimatiellia > Kiritimatiellales > Pontiellaceae > JAIPIO01. Next base: position 10,418 of record JAIPIO010000141.1, read on the forward strand.
GGCGGCATC
>JAIPIO010000142.1 GCA_021734595.1 Kiritimatiellales bacterium
GGTCGCCGGCGATCCGCATCAGGTCTTCCATGAACGGTGCACGGGTGTTGGCCGCCGTGGGGCCGCCGATCCTGATGGACGGATCGACCGCTTTCATGGCTTTGGCATATTCGATGAATTTTTTCGCGTAGACTTCGCCGGTCATCCGCGATCCGTCGGGCAGTGTGCTGCCCATTTCCCAGCTGCCTTCCAGCTCGTTGCCGATCTCCCAATATTTTACGCCGTAGCCTTTTTTTAGATTGGCCCAGCGCACCCACTCGGCCGCCATCTTCGGTGTGCCGGAGCCGACGTTGACCGTCACGATCGAATGCGAGCCCTTGTCCTTGGCAAACTCATGCAGCGCGTAGACATCCACGTTGCCGTGCCACTCGTCGGGCTTGCCGGGGGCCAGCAGATGGAAGCCGGGCGCGTAGGCGGAATAGTCGATGTCCCATTCGCCGTTTTTTAGCTTCGCCATGTCGAATGTGTTGCCGTCCCAGACGCCGTTGCCGTTCCAAACATATTCGTCCGACCACGAACCGCCGGGGATGCGAATGAACGACGGGTTCAGCTGGCGCAGGTAATACTGCACATCGGTGTCAAACAGCTGCCGCGCCTCGTGCCAAAGCCCCGCGTTGGTGCCGAGAAAACGGTGGCGATCCACTTTGCGGATCACCTGATCGGGATGAATCGTCAGCGTGGCGCTTTGGCAAATACACGTGCCCAGCGCAGTGGCGGTCATAATAATGATCCTTGGTAAGTGTGTCATAATTAAATCCTCGCTAGAGACGAATACACAACGGCGTCCCTTCCTTTTTCAGCTTGATGCTTTCCAGCACGGTTTCTTTGCCATCGGCATAAACCGTGAGTTTATAGTCGCCAAGAAATCCACGCAGCTGTGCCTGCCCCTTATCGTCGGTTCGGACCTCCTCCCAGCCACTCCACCATTTGTTGAATACCAGTTCGCGGTAGGCGCGTCCATTGGGCTTGATGCGCCAGTCGCGGTCGTAGAGACCGGCATAGGGAAGCCAGTGTGAATCCTGCCAGAACCCCCAGAAGAGCAAGGCACTGGTGGATGGGTGGGCAAACCAGGCGGTCATAAAGTCGCGGGTATAAGCGGCCTGCAGCTCAGCGTCTGCCAGGTTCAGATCAAACTCACTGCTGACCAGCGGCAGACCGTGCCGGGAAAAGCGGTCACACAGCGTCCAGATGCGTTCTGGTTCCGTGAGGAAGGAATGGCGGAAATGGCTTTGGAAACCGATTTGATCCAGCGGCGCACCCGATTTGAGCAGACGACCAATGAGGTCATCGTAGTAGTCAAGTTTTTCGGTCCAGCGGCCCCCGTTAGCCATCAGCAGAAAATCATTAATGTTTAACCGGGCGTCAGGCAGTACGTTGCGGGACTGTTTAAACCACTCGGTCATCACATCGTCACCAAGAATGTCCATCAGGTCATGATTGTTGAACGGTTCATTCAGAACATCAGCCGCCACGACGCGACCGTTGACGACTGATCCGAGATCGGTAATGTGGGCCATGATGGTCTGTTGCAAGGCCTGAGGGTTATCGGCCAGCTTTTTTAGGTGGTTGGGGCAGTTGCGCCACCCCGGCCAAACCAGCGCATGGGCTTTGACCGCTAGGCCGTTCCGGTTCAGCCAGTCGATCAAGCCCAGTGATTCCTCATGGGTGAATCCGCCCCAGTCACCAGACCACGCCTGCCACTTGAGCGCGTTTTCGATCACAGCATAATTAAAGTTGCTCTTGAGAATATCAAAATAGCGCTGCATCTCGGCCTGCCGCTGACGGAAGGTCAGTTCGGTACGACCAGACTGTTTACGGTAGTCTTCGAATTCGGATTGCAGCGGAGCGCTTCTTTCCGAGCCCGGCGCAATCCAGTGCGCCAACTGGGTGTTCACTGCGGTACCGAATAGATAGGCGTGCCGCTGCTGCTCGGCTATAATGCGGACGTCGCGGCGTGGTTCACCGGATTCATTAATGACCTGGATCGAGAAGGTCCCCTTGCGGTGTTTTTCAATCATCGACTGCGCTTTGGCGCGCCAAGGCGCATCCTCCTCCTGACCCGCATACCAGCGACCTCCCCGTGGGTAGGCCTGCAGTGGCTTGACTGCTCCCCGGTTTTCGATGCGAACATCCTTTACTTCAATGGAAGATTCGCCCCACCCGTGAACAAGGAAGAGCTGTAGCGAACCGGAGGTATAATCCTTTTCCAGTTTAAACGACGCCGAGAATGTTTCCCAGCGGCTACTCAAGATTGGGCCGCAACGAAACTGCGGGGAGCCTTTACCGTCGCACAGTTCCACGCGTAGCGCAGTCGATGGTCCGGTGCCGCCACCAATGGCGCGGGCCTGGAGTGTGAGTGTATAAACCGAACCGGCCTCAAAGGCGATGTCCATGCCTTGCTGCCAGCGGGGAGTCTGATCGCGGAAACCGTTAGTGCGGGGCTTTAGTTGCAGTGTTCTGTTTTTTACTGCGGATTGCGGTTCGCCTCTTTCATTCACCGGCTGCCAGTCAGCTACCACTATACATGGGACAGATAACGCAACCATTAGTAATAATGCGGATTTCATTATTCCTCCCCTACACCCATAACCACTTCAATGGAATGCTCTTGCCCGTCTTCAAAGGTTGGAACTGTATTCCCTTCCAAAAGTTCACCGTCAACCGTGACGGAAACGACACCTTTGGAAACGTGTTTCGGGTTTTTTACCTGAATGTTGTACGTTGTGCCGCGCAACTTGCGCACCGCCGTGAAACCATCCCACGCCTTGGGGATGCACGGATTGATTTCAAGTCCGCCGTGCTGCGGCATGATGCCGAGTATAAATTTAGTGGCTGCCTGGTAGGTCCATGAAGACGTTCCCGACAGCCAGCTGTTGCGCGCCAGGCCGAATTGCGGATGCTCATCGCCTAGAATGTTTTGTGGATAGCAATAGGGATCGCACTCGAATTCGTCGATGCGGTCGTTCTGCGCGGCGGGGTTGATCTGGTTGTAGTATTGGAACGCGCGGTCGCCGTTGCCGACCATCGTTTCGGCAATCATCACCCACGGGTTGGAGTGCAGGAAAATGCCGCCGTTTTCCTTCGCGCCCGGCGGGTAGGTGGTCACACCGCCCTTGGTCGGATCGAACCCGTTGTAGCCCGGCCAGCTCAGCTTGATGCCGAATTTGGTGTTCAGCTTGTCGTTGACCGATTCCAATGCCTGGAGGGCACGCGCCGGTGTGGCGAAACCGGAAAATACCGTCCACGACTGGGCATTGGTGTAGATTTGCCCTTCGGAGTTTTGCTTCGAACCGATCGGCGTTCCGTCCTCTTCGAAGTAGCGGACATACCATTCGCCGTCCCAACAATGCTCATTGACCACCGCCGCCATGTGCGCGTGGTCGGCGCGGTATGTTGAGGCGGCGGCTTCGTCGCCGAGGTGCTCCATGAGTTCGATCATTTCCACCAGCGCACGGCCGTAGAGGCTGGCGATCATGACGCTTTCCGCATCGCCGTGCAGATTGACCGTGTCGTTCCAGTCGGCAAAGCCAAGCAGCGGCAGACCGTGCTTGCCGGTATGGATTTTGGTAAATTCCAATGCGCGCTGCAGGTGGTCGAGGACGGTTCCCGTTTCGCGCTCTTCAAGCGGAAGCTCCCTGGAGTAGAAGGTGATTTTTTCATCGAGGAAGGCGTAGTCGCCCGTTTCCTTCAAATAGGCGGAAACCGCCTGGACGATCCAGAGCTGATCGTCGCCGTACCAGTTCTTGGTGCCGCCCTCTTCGCGCGAGTCGCCCTCGTTGGCTTCCATCGTCTGCGGGAAAAACTGGTGCATCGCCGAACCCGACGGCAGCTGCACGCTGAGCAGGCGGCGCATCAGGTTTTTGGCATCCTCCGACGCACCGGCCAGCACGCCCATCACATCCTGCGAACTGTCGCGGAAACCGAGGCCGCGCGCACCGAGGCCGAGCTGGTAGAGCGACAGGTAGCGCGACCAGTTCAGCGTGGTGTGGCACTGGCGCGGATTGTGGATATTGACCATCGAGTTGAACGCGGCGTCCGGCGTTTCGAAAAAGGCGTTGGAAAGATAACCGTCCCAGAATTTTCCAAGCTCTGTAAAAGCGGCGTCCACTTTTTCCAATGATTGGAACTTCTTGGATGTCGCCGTCACCTTCGCCGGTTCGTCCTGCCCAAGCTGGGTGACGATCCGCTTGGTTTCGCCCGGCGCGACTTCACCGAGCTTGTGCAGCAACGCGGCAATATTGTCGCCCCGCCGCGCTTCGCAATTGGAGAGGCTTTCGTTTTGCAGTTCGAGCGGATTCTTCCAAGTGCCATACTCGTTGTCACCGAGAAAAACCTTGCGGTCGGACTGGAACGAATCAACCGGAACGTTGGAGGTGAAGAAATTGTTTTCGTACTCCTTTTTCATGAAGGCGTACTGGCGCAGCAGGACGGTTCCGTCCTCGTTGCGCTCGGCATCGACCGTCATGGTCTGCGGGCACCAGTCGGCGTTGGTATATTGCTTGAGTGCGTCAAAGTGGGTGAACTCCACGACCGGAACCGCATCCAGTTCGACCGGTTCGTTTCCAATATTTGTAACTTTGATATCGCGCAGCACCACGCTTTCGCCGATCGGCACAAAAATGGTGACGTCAGTGCGGATGCCGTAGAACTCGGAAACGATCCGCTGGTAGCCGAGACCCACGTGGCACTCATACTTGTCGTACGCATCCAGCGTCGGCACAAAGAACGGCGAGAAGACCTTGTAGCCGTCGTCCTGCTTGATGCGGATGTAGAGCGTCTCGCCCTTGAAGTCCGAACTGGGCAGCTGCGGGATATATTTCACAATCCGGTTCAGCGCTGGATCGCCCTTGCAGATCAGCGATCCGCCCGTGTGGTCGACAATCCCGCCGAACGCCAACGTCCCGACATAGTTCGTCCACTTCACCGGGGTCTTGGGATTGGTGATGATGTACTCGCGTTTGTCGTCGTCAAAATATCCGTATTTCATAGTCGTTCCTTTCCTTGGGTAGGGACGGCTCTCCGAGCCGTCCGGCGCGCTCGGAGAGCACGCCCCACCTTTTAAACTTTACCGCGGCGCCCTTCGAGCTGCCCGCGGATCTCCGCCGCCTTTGCAGGCGTGATCGGGAAAATTTTCAATAAGACAAGTGCCACCACCAAGGCCGACACCGGGATGACGATGTAGCCAATGCGCATGTTGCGCAAAACGGATTCAGGCTGGGCGGCTTCCAAGGCCGCATCGAACCCGGTGAACTCCAGCAAGGGCCCCGAAATCAGGAAGCCGATGCAAAAGGCAAATTTCAAGATCCACGAGAAGATCGAGGCAAAGCTACCCTCGCGGCGCTCCCCGGTTTCGAGCTCGTCGAAGTCCACCACATCCGCCTGCATCGATGAAAGCATCAGCCAAAGGCCGGCATAGCCCGCTCCAATAAATACCGTGTTGACCAGCATGAGATAGGGATACGCAGGATTGAACGTCCACCAGGTTGTCGCTGCTGAAAACAGAACCAGGGAAACTGAAATAGCCAGACATTTTGGTTTGCCGATCCGCTCCGACAGCCAGCGGAAGATCGGAATGAACAGCAGGCTGAATACCGTGTAGACCACCGTTCCGTAGCCCGCGAATTTTGCGGCCACCGTCCAGTCGGCGTTCAGTACATAGTAGGTGCCCACATAGCGGCCATAACTGTCAAATATCGCGGTTCCCAGCAGGAAGAAAACCGTGAACAGGCAAAGCACCCGGAACGGAACATTCTTGAGCGTCTCGCCCAAACTCTTTAGCACGCTTACTTTCTCCTGATGCTTGTTCACGCTCTCGTAATAACGCTCCTTCACGAAAATGGCCGGAATGACGCCCAGTACAATGATAATGGCGCCGATGATCAAACTGAGGTAGCGCATGCCGTTGACGGTACTGGGTTCTCCATTAAGGAAGAAAATCGGCAGCAGGGAAATCCACCACATCCACCCGTTCACAAATCCGGCCAGGGTCTGGAAATATCCACGGACTTCCGTGACCCGGGTACGCTCGTTGTAGTCCGGGGTCATCTCCATGAGCAGGCTCTGGTAGGGCATCGCCCAAACCGTAAAGCAGGTGTAGAAGAGGATCCCGAAACCGATCACCCACAGCATGACCATCTCCTGGCTCAGGTCCATCGGGAACCACCAGATCAGTGGATAGGTCAGACCGGCCAGGATAGAGCCCACCAAGATAAACGGACGCCGACGCCCCCACTTGGTGCGTGCGTTGTCGGAAATGCAACCCATGATCGGATCGATGACGCCGTCCCACAACCGCAGCGACATCAGGATGATCGCCACATAGGTCGGCCGCATCTTGAGTTCCATATTAAAGAACGGATAGGCAATGCTCACCAAAATCCAGACCGCGAGGATGTCCACGGGGCCACCCGCCGCGTACGCGAGTTTTTTCAGAAACGGAACGCGGTCTTCCGGCGCAACCACTGGTGCATTATTTTCAGCCATTTTCTTCCCCCGTTATTTAACCAAGTACCACTTCCACTTCGTGTGTTTCGCCTTTTCCAAAGGTTGCCCCGAAGGATCGGGGTTCTAGCAGAACTTTATTTCCAATGGTTGGAACTCCATCAACGACCAGCTGTTTGACGCCCTTGCAGACTCCGTCAGGATTCTTGACAGTGATGCGGTATTCTGCGCCGCGGAAGCGACGGGTGACGGTATATTGCTTCCAATCCTTCGGAATGCACGGATCAACCAGAAGCCCGTCGTAATCGGGCTGTATGCCTAGAATGTAGTGCGAGATGGCCGCCCAGTTCCAGGCCGCCGTTCCGGTGAGCCAGGAATTCTTGGCTTCGCCCGGCTTGAAGGCATCCTTGCCGGCGATCATCTGCGAATAGACATAGGGTTCCATCTTGTGCAGCTCGGAAATGTCCTCGCGGTAGGCCGGCGCGATGCGTTTCCAGTAGTCGAACGCGCGGTCGCCGTTTCCAACCTTGGTTTCGCCAATCATGACCCACGGATTGTTGTGGCAGAAGATCCCAGCGTTTTCCTTGTAGCCCGGTGGATAGGTCGAGATTTCACCATACTCGATGACATACTTCGTGAAGGCCGGGTTGTTCAGCACAATGCCGTGCTCGCAAGCCAACCGTTCGGCGACAGAGTCGAGCGCCTTTTCGCATAATGCCTCTTCCCTGCCGATTTCGGCCATGGTGCAGAAACCCTGCGACTCGATGAAGATTTTCGCTTCCTCGTTTTCGCTGCTCCCAACCTTCTTGCCGTAAAAATCGTAGGCGCGCAGAAACCAATCGCCGTCCCAACCGTGCCGCTTCACGGCCTCGATCATCGCCTCGACGTGCTGCTGGGCGGTTTCGGTTTCCAACCCGCGCAGTTCGCAAAGGCGGATATATTCGCGACCATAGAGCACAAACTGACCGGCAATCATCAGCGACTCCGCCACGCCGCCGGACTGGTTTTCCGTGGTTTGGAACGATTCGTTCGGATCCTTCGAGAAACAGTTGAGATTGAGGCAGTCGTTCCAGTCGGCTCTTCCAATCAACGGCAGTCCGTGCGGCCCGAGATGGTTGACCGTAAAGTTGAATGAGCGGGTCAGATGTTCAAAAAGATCGGTGGCTTTCGATTCGTCGTTATCGTGCGGAACGGATTCATCGAGAATGCTCCAGTCGCCGGTCTCCTTGATATAGGCCGAAACGGAGAGAATCAGCCAGAGCGGATCGTCGTTAAAGTTTCCGCCGATCTCTGCGTTGCCGCGTTTGGTAAGCGGCTGGTATTGGTGATAGGCCGAGCCGTCTTCGAACTGCGTGGCAGCGATGTCGATGATGCGTTCTTTCGCCCGTTCGGGAATCTGATGCACAAAGCCGATCAGATCCTGGTTGGAATCGCGGAAGCCCATGCCGCGACCAATGCCCGATTCGAAGAACGAGGCGCTGCGGCTCATGTTGAAGGTGACCATGCACTGGTACTGGTTCCAGATATTGACCATGCGGTCGAGTTTTTCGTCGCCGCTCTCCACCTGGTAGACGCTGAGCAGTTTTTTCCAATAGTTGGAAAGATCAGCCAGCGCGGCATCGACTTTTCCAACCGTATCGAACTGCTCAATCATCTCTTTTGCTTTGACCTTGTTAATGACGCCCTTGGATTCCCATTTGTCCTCTTCGGCGTTTTCGACGTAGCCCAGCACAAAGACCAACTCGCGCTTTTCACCCGGTGCCAGATCGATTTCGAGATAGTGCGAGGCTATCGGCGACCAGCCATGCGCCACTGAATTGCGGGAAGTCCCCTCCTCCACCGCCTGCGGGCTATCAAAGCCGTTGTAGAGGCCGGTGAAGGTTTCGCGGTCGGTGTCGAAACCCTGAATCGGCGCGTTCACCGAAAAGAAGGCATAGTGGTCGCGGCGTTCCTTGTATTCGGTTTTGTGGTAGAGCACGGAACCGTCGATTTCGACTTCGCCGGTGGACAGGTTGCGCTGGAAGTTTTCCATATCGGTCTGCGCATTCCACAGGCACCACTCCGCCAGCGAGAAGAGCTTGAGACTTTTCCGATCATTGGAAAGGTTCTCAACGGAAAGCTTATGCACCTCGGCGTTGACACCCAGCGGTACAAAGCAGGTCAGCTCCGACGTCACCCCGTTTTTCACGCCAGTGAATTTGGAATAGCTCAGGCCGTGGCGGCATTCGTAGGAATCGAGCTCGGTCTGCGTCGGCTTCCAGCCGGGATTCCAAACGGTATCGCCATCTTTGATATAATAATAGCGCCCCCCCGTATCAATCGGCACATTGTTATAACGGTAGCGCGTCAAACGCCGGAACTTGGCATCCTTGTAGAAGCTGTAGCCGCCACCGGTGTTCGACACCAGTCCGAAAAACTCTTCATTGCCCAGATAATTGATCCACGGAAACGGCGTTTTCGGTTCCGTAATCACATACTCGCGGGCAGCATCGTCAAAGTATCCATATTTCATTCAAAATGTCCCCCATAAGCAAGGAGAGATGATATATATCACTTATATAACTATGTCAATGGATTCTGGAATGAAAATTTTGAAAAATTGCAAAATGGCTTGATAATCTGGAAATTATACATATCAATGCCAAATCATCCAAAAAGGAAATCTACCATGCGGCGTGCACTGACAACGGGAATACTGAGCGCAATACTGGCGGGGCTCGCGTCGGCCAAGACGATCCCTGCGACCGAAGCGGAAATCGCTGTTCGCGGGACAAAGTATGTATCCAAAACCGAAACCGGCCTGCGGTTCCAGCGGCACCGCGAGGATCTACTGCAGTTGCCGCAAAACAAACTTGGATTCAACCCTGACAAGGCGCGCAATACATCCGGCATCGTGCTCGCATTCAAGACCGACAGCAAGAACCTCACTCTGAAGTTCCATGTTCTCTCCGTCAACTATATGGGATTAGCCTTTGGGGTATTTGAAAATGGGAGGCTAACCAAGGAATTCAAGTTCAACCAGAAATCCGAAAAGGCCGTTCTGGAATTCAGTTCAGAATCCCCAGGCGCAGCGCCGTTTGAAATCGCCCTGCCCAGCTTTGCCGACGTCGAGTTCCAATCATTGGAAATCGATGACGGTGCAAAACTGATCGAACTTCCAACCCTTGGAAAAAAGGTTTATGTCGCCCTGGGAGATTCGATCAGCCACGGTGTCGGGCAAAATGGCACCTCGCATAAAACCTGGCCCTTTCTGCTTTCGCGCAAGCTGGATTGCGAGCTGTTCAACCTCGCGGTCGGCGGCGGCAAGATTTCGATTCCAACGGCGGACATGCTGGGCGACTGGGACCGGATCGACCTGATCACCATATTGATCGGCTACAACGACCTTCATTTCGACGGCAAGACACCGCAGACGTACCGTAACAAATACAACGAGCTGCTCGACGCCATCCGTAAAACCCATCCCGAAACCCGCATCTACTGCATTTCGCTGCTCTACACCAAGAAGCCTAAATCCGAAAAGACCGGCGCCACCGCCGCCGACTTCCGCAAAGCCCTGGCCGGACTCGTTGCCGAGCGCAGAAAAAAGGACAGCAATCTGTTTCTGGTTGCAGGCGACAAAATCACGTCGGGCAAAAATCTGCGCGCCGACAACCCGAACGACCCGGTGCATCTCGGCGTCGAAGGCGCCGCCCTGTTGGCTGATGAGCTTTTTTCGATCATTAAGAAATAGAGGGGTTATATTAAAGTCGAGCGACTATATCAGCCCGCCATGCTGCTGTTTCATTTGGGCTGCGTGTCGGTGCTGGCCAATGTTCCAACCACTGGAAACGTGACCAACAACAATAGAGCAATAGATGCTCATGACTGAAAGGAACTGGGCTTCTATTGACTGGTTCCAGCAAGTCGGCTGCGCGCCGGCATGCAAAAGGCGCTCGGGAGAGCGCCTTTTGCATCCGCGGCACCTTATATATAAGGG
>JAIPIO010000143.1 GCA_021734595.1 Kiritimatiellales bacterium
TTGCTTCAACTCTTCCACCCGCTGCTGGTAATCGAACAGCCCCGCATCCTGGTTGTGTTTTTTGTAATTCATAAGTGCAGGCTATACTTTTCCTGTCTTGAATGCAATCACTGTGTCGGGGTTTTTAGACGCGCCCTGTTGCAAAAAAGAATCCTAAAGATTTTTGGACGCAGGCTTCGCCGGTCTCCCAGCAAACGATGTATTACAGGGTGAATCCCGAAACTATCGAAGTTCCCGTTTTTTACTTTGGTCAAATCGACAAGAAGTCGGGGTGGTCGGTGGGAGCCATTCGGCACGGGGATGGCTCGTTGAGCGGTCATGTTTTTTCGTCGCGCGGGGAGCATTTCAGATTCATCGGTTTCGGCAGCGGGGGTAAAGGGACCGTAGAGGCGGTGTCGATGCCGATTGCCTCTGATTTTCAGGCGCGTTGCCTGGGCGGGAACCTGACAAGAGAAGAAATGTATTCATCCAAGTCGACGAAGCCGGATGTTCGCGAATACGACCTGTTGTTTGACGCTGATTATTCCTTCTATGCCGGCTTCATGAAGAAACAGGCCACCGATGTGCCCAGTTCCAAGCGCGATGTCTATTCGCAACAGGGTGTTTTGAATGAGATGTTTTTGGCGTATATCGAGATTGCCACCGTGAATTTGCGCGACACGCTTATCCTGTGCAGGCTCAAGACGCTAGTATTGCGAACCGATGAAACAGGCAACCCCTACAACTCTACTGAGGCGCTAAAAAAAAGCCAGGTTGCCATGTGGGGCGAAACCCATTCCAAGGGGATCGTGCTTTCACTTAAGTGGGGTACGGCAAATGCCGGTAGGGGAGCGTTTGCCTGTCAGATCCGCCGGCTGACGACGTCGACGTATTTGCATGAACACGAGCATTGCCTTGGCCCCCAGCACAATATTTCCGGTACGCCCGAGCAGTATGATTTCATGACCGGATGCCATGGCTACAGCATCCGCCGGGTGGCCGCCCCCACGGTGAAGGTTATTCGAACAGCGTGCAATGAATCGAACGGATTTCGCCCAATTCCGCCGGTCGAGCTCGGATTGCCGCCCTATGCGGCATTGGATCTGGCATCCGTGCGCCGAGGCCATAAGGCTCCGCTCCAGATCGATGTGCTGGCAAATGATGCCGTTGCGTCCGGGGAAAAGATAGAGTTGGTCCAGGTGGATCCAAAATCGGTTCGAGGGCAGCCCGTCCGAATGCGCGGCGAGGAGGTTGAGTATGTTGCACCCGCAAACTGGGTGGGGCTGGATTCATTCTACTACATCATACGCGTCAAGGACCGGAAATCGGATAGTTGGCTCTATGCAAAAGGGGTGGTGAACGTCGATGTCCATAGCCGCGTCGAGCGTTACCAGGCGGAAGCGGTGTGCGGCAAGAAGCAGAAGAAAACATCGCCGCCCAGATCCGGCCCCCATGAGGGCGGGTATGCCTTGCTGGATGAAGCCCAACCCGATCCCTTGGCATGGAAGGTGAACATACATAAAAAAGGATACTATGGACTGAGTATCCGCTATCAGGAAGCCAAGATAAAGAAAGGCAAGGAGCGTGTGGCGGCCGAGTTGGAGTTGGTTGCGGCCGGCCAGACCATTCGCCTCAAGGCACCCCCGCAGGAAACCGCGCAGTATAATGATACGCAGTGGGGAGCGCTGCAGGTCGCTGGATTCGAGTGGCCACCCGGAAAGAATAAGGTGGAACTGCGGCTCATCAGCGGAGCCATCCGAATCGACTCGATTGACTTAGAGGAAGGGCTCAACATTCGGATCAGCTTTGAAAAAGGAGAGGAGCCGCCACTTTCCGAGGCATATTTCTTCGTTGACAAAGGTGCGGCGCATGGCCCGCAACCCAGCTCCGGCGGGATGCTGACGTACGGATGGTCCAAGGCCAAGACCGGCCTCGTGTCCGATCGTCCCAATGACGGGATGGCTAGAAACCGGCTTCTCGATACCAGTATTCCCATTGGAAAAGATACGTGGTCCATCGACCTGCCAAACGGCAAATACCACTTGAGTATTTTTTGCGGCGACAGTTACAATCGCCGGAAACAAATCAACAACCTCCTTGTCAACAATAAGCTGATTTCTGACAAGGATGGATCAATCTATGCGGATGCCGTTGGCAAGCCCATCCTTGACCTGCACGGTGAGCAGATCATGGATGCGGTGGACTACTACAGCGGAGTTATTCCCGTCAGTAAGGGAAGTATAATAATCGGCCAGGGGCGAGGTGCCAAGGAGCCTTCGCTCTCCTACATTGAAATTTCTCGGCTGCCCGACATTTAAAACCATAGGAGCCTTGTAATCCGATAAAGCATTCGGAATAGACATGCCTGATTCTGCCCCGCTTTGTCGGTCTGTATTTAATTTCAATTGACAACCAGCCGCGACTTAACGAAAACCTAACCATTATGAGTTTAAAAATATGCAAATACGGAAACCCGGTGCTCCGCAAGAAAGCGTCACCGATTGAGAAAGTTACGGATGAAATACGCGTGCTGGCCGACGAAATGCTGCAGGCGATGTACGAAGGTCGCGGTGTCGGTTTGGCGGCGGAACAGGTGGGGCGCTCGGAAGCGATCTGTGTGATTGACATTCCGGCGCAAAGCGACTGCAACGAACAAGGCGACCGCGACAATCCGGATGTAGGGATGCCGCTGGTGCTCATCAATCCGGAAATTACCGACAGGTCTGAAGAAGCTGAAATCCGGGAGGAAGGCTGCCTCAGTTTCCCGGAAATTTACGCAAATGTGGTGCGGGCATACGAAGTGGATGTAAAATTTCTGGACCGTGACGGCAATGAACAAAACATCCATACCAAGGGGCTGCTGGCGCGCGCGATCCAACACGAGCTCGACCATCTGGACGCCATCCTGCTCGTCGACCGCATGTCGCCCGTCAAAAAGGTTGCGCTCTCCGGCAAACTCAAGCGGCTCTCCAAAAAAACGAAACAATCCCTCTGATATAAACCACGGAATTCACTGAAAACACGGAACAGCGCGGAAGAATTATTTCCGTGTATTTCGTGTATTCCGTGGTAGATTTTATCCGTGATTACGTTGAATAAAACAATACGACTTTTTCTGGACAGCATCGGACGGCGGGATGAATACGAGTTTTATCTCACGAAGTTCCATGCCGCCCACGCCGCGTGTTTTGCGTTGCTGTGCCCCGACCTGGAAAGCGTCGAAACCGGGGCGGAGGTATTGGCGTTCGATCTCCATTTCCTGATGCGGCTTGAACTCGTGCCGGCCATTCTGCTGTGCGGAGCAGATTCCGAACGGATGCAACGGGCACTGGCGAAGGAGCCGATCTTCAGTTTCCAATCATTGGAAACCGGTGCCGGGGCGGCTGAATTTATCCGGCAGTCGAAGGAAACGGAAAAAGTTCCCGTGCTGGTGGCGGAAAGCGAGCTGTCCGAAACCCTGCTTGAACTCCTGCCCGATGTCGCCAAGCGTATCCATTTTATTCGTGCGGCGGGTGGGTTGAAAAACGCGGACGGCGAGCCGCTCTCCTACATCAATACGCATCGGGAAAACTTCCAGCCCCTGGAAAAACTGGAGCTGGATTTTCCAGCCCTTGGAAAGATGCTGATCGATGCATGTCCCGGCGTTCACGTTTCCGTTACCTCGCCGATCAACCTGCTGCAGGAAATCTTTACGGTCAAAGGATCCGGGACCGTTTTCCGCAAGGGGAGCGTGATCAACCATTTTCAGGGAATGGAAAATGTGGATCGCCAGCGGTTGGTGGAACTGATGGAAGCGAGCTTTGGCAGGAAGCTGGCCGCTGTCTCCGCACTGGATGCGGCGTGTGATTTTTTTATCGAGCAGGAATACCGCGGCGCGGTGCTGCTGGAGCCGCACCCGGCGGGGCTCTATCTATCCAAGTTCGCCGTCGGCAAAGAGGCGCGCGGCGAAGGCGTTGGTGTCGAGCTGTGGCGAGAGGTCTGCCGTGCGCACGATTGCTTTTTCTGGCGCTCCAACATCAACAATCCCTTCAACCAGTGGTACGACAAGCAGGCCGACGGTCGTCACGCCGCCGGCAAGTGGCAGATCTTCTGGCGCGGCGTAAAAGCTGAGTCCATCTCCGACATCATTGAATACTGCTGTACACGCGACGAAGATTTTATTTCCTGAATCTGTCGGGAGGAACACCTAATGAAGCGACGTAATTTTTTGCACATGATAATGGCGGATGCGGCTTTTCCAATCATTGGAAAAGCGGCGAAGATCGGGCGGAACGTGCTGCTCATCTGCATCGATGACATCCGCCCGGTGATGGGGTGCTATGGCGGAGCGGCCAAGACGCCGAATTTCGACGCGTTCGCCAAATCAGGTGCAATGTTTACGCGGCACTATATCCAGTATCCCGTCTGCGGTCCGTCGCGTTCGTCGATGTTGAGCGGCCGGCGACCGGATTCGACCGGTATTTATGGGAACAACGGCACCTATGCGGTCTCCAAACAGCCGGACACGCACCCGACCCTGCCGCAGCTTTTCTTGGACAATGGATACACGACGCTGAGCTTCGGCAAGGTCTATCACAGCAAGGGCCGGGGCAAGGGCTTTGGCTGGAGCGAGGATCCGTGGAAGCTCGACTGGACCTGCTATGTGAACCATACGTATGACCCCACGGGAAAAACCAAGGGGAGAAAGAACCTCCCTTGGCGACCCGCCTACGAAATCTACGATGGTGCCGATTCGCTGCACAACGATTTCCAGACCGCGGAAAAAGTTATCCAGGCATTGGAAAAACACAAAGACGAACCCTTCTTCATCGCGGGTGGATTCTACAAGCCGCACCTGCCGTTCGTCGCGCCAAAGAGATACTGGGATCTCTATACCGATGCCGAGATAAAAAAGATCGATCCGGCCAGCCTGCCGAAGAATGCGGCGGACTTTGCATACAAGTGGGCCGAAATCGCTTCCTACGGCGATCCGGAGGGCCATCTGTTTTCCGGCGACAACGGGGTGGATGATCAGAATGCAAAAAACATGATCCACGCCTACTATGCCTGCGTCAGCTTTATCGACGCGCAGCTGGGGCGGATTTTCCAGGCATTGGAAAAACATAAACTGACGGACAGCACCGCGGTGGTTATCTGGGGCGACCACGGATTCCATCTCGGAGACCACGGGCGCTGGGCGAAACATACGCAGTTTGAGCAGTCGATGCGCTCACCACTGATGGCGCGCTTCCCGGGGCAGCAGAAAATAATTGGCGAAACCCGCGCGATTGTCGAGTCGATCGACATCTACCCGACGCTGTGCGATTTTGCCGGTCTGAAGACGCCGGACTTTGTGGAAGGCCAAAGTTTCATGTCCGTGGTGGAGGGCCGATCCAACGGCAAGCAGGCCGCCTTTAGCCAGATCCAGCCGGTCGGCAAGCCGGAGAGCCGCATGATGGCCTACTCCGTCCGCACCAAGGATTTTCGCTACGTCGAGTGGCGCGACACAAGTAAAGGCTATGAGTTGTTATACACCGAGCTTTATGACCACCGCAATGATCCGGAGGAAACCGTCAGCATCATCGGAAACCCCGAGTATGCCGGTGTGATCAAGGCGCACGCCAAGCTGGTGGAGGAAAACTACGGGAGCTTGAAACAGTGATGAGGAGATATGAGTTGCAAGAGACTAAAACCATTAATTTATAGGACTGACCCCTTCGCCTGACCCCTTCGCCCCTTCGCCCTTCGCTGACCCCTTCGCCCCTTCGCTTTATAGGACTGACCCCTTCGCCCTTCGCCCCTTCGCTGACCCCTTCGCTGACCCCTTCGCCCAATCAGCACTAGGCCTAAAAGTGAAGGGTACAGGATTTGTATGTACTCCTGCGGATGGTGTCTCCTGCAAGCCGTATTGATAATCTGATTATCGAAAATCTCGAGGATAGGTGAGTCTTAAGAATTCCCGCACATTTTGCTGTCGTTATTCCTGTCCTAATCGCCAGATAATGAGAGCTTAAAAAAGAGGAAACAGGGTAACACGCTACGCGGTTTTGCCTCCGGAGGGTTTCCTGGTTTGGGATCAAAACGCTGCCGCGAGGCTGGAGGGTTAGTAGTCGAGAAGCTATTCATGGCGCATATCGGATAATGGCTCGGCGTAGTTGGCACGCTCTCAGCTATGGTTGGCCCGTAGGTTGATTTCATCAAGGAAGCGCAATCACCAGCTTCTCGGTTATAATACGACTTGCCTGCTGTGGCCGACCCGCGTAGCATGTTACCCGGTTTCCCAACAAAAATCGCTCATAATTAATGGGACTTTACACCTGTGATCCATCTCAGGAGAAAAAATGATGATCAAGTGTTTTAAGAAAGATGTGACTATCGTTATGATGTCACTTTGTGTTTTAATTGTGACTCCCTGTTTCGCGGATACATCTCCTGTCCGTATTAAAGGAGCAGGTCTGACCCCTTATATGTCTATTAAAGCGGTCCCAGAATTTGTTTCAAATTATTCCCCCCAGGTTAAATCGATCACAGTTATATGTAGGTGGGAGGACATGGAGCCTGAAAATGGATCATTTGTAATTGCTTCGTACTTTGACGAACTCATCAAGCAAGCCCATGAGAAAAATTTTCATATAATCACCATGATCTGGGTCGGTCCTCAAAGCCCCAAATGGATTTATGAAAACGGAGTGCCTTTGGTTAAGTCATCTAAAAACAACTGGGATTTTCCGTATTATTTTTCTGAACGATATAATTTCTTTCTGAAGCGAATGATAAACGCCTATGCTGACTATATTCGCAACTTACCGAAGAAGGATAGGGCGCTATTTGTTGGTCATCAGATTACTGAAGGATCCACCGGAGACACATCAGGATATGGTGGTGAAGTGAATAATCCGAAATATGAAATAAATAATGAGGAATGGCGGAAATACCGCATGAAGGTCTGGCAGTGGTATCTTGAGGCCTTTAAAGAAGGTGAGCACACGCTAATTCCATTTATGTTTACTGATGACGCAAACACAGACCGAGAGCAAGATTGGCAGATCGAAAACCTCACTGTATTCGGCGCTAAAAAAGGCCAGTTTGGTCATGGCTATAATAATAACGATAATGGTGAACGACTTAAAACCTGGAATGCCTTCCAGAAAAAAGCTCAGGATAAAGGAAAGACAATTTTTGCCAGAGGGGAGTTCGATAAAATTCTTTTGCGTGCAGAGTGGGTGAAAAATGATACCCCAATGGTATTTTACTGGTCGATGCTTATGGCCCTGCATACCCGGATCGATTTCTGGAATCCTGCAGATGTGCTCTTTAATGATAAGCGTCTTTTTGCTGCCATGGATTTTTATAATACCTATGCAGGATGGAAAGATCCATCAAGTGCCCCAGGTGCGTTTTGCGCCCTGCGTAAAACATTGAATGCAGATAAAATCGATGAATTTCCAGAATCTGAATTCGGAAAGGCAGTACGACCTTCAACAGATCGCTTTGTGGCAATTCAGAAGGCCTATGCTGATTGGGGAGCAAGGATTGAAGATATCAGTGTTATAAACAAGCATGCTATTGCCTGCCGCCGACGAAATGGTATCAATGATGTGGGTTGGGATTTCACTCCGGGAAACTTTGAGCTATATATGTTTCAGATCAATCCCGACAGAACCAGTATTGGCTGGTGGAATGTCCAGAATAATTCAGAGGTGTACGGACGATTCGCACGATCTACTGACTTCAAGACAGGGAAAACAAAAATGTTTTTCCGGTTTACAAAAGGATTTTTTCTTAAACCTGAAGGTAATGAGGTAACTGTTAAAATCACCTGGTTCGATGAACATTCTGGAAGTTGGTCTCTTCGCTATCTTTCGGCTGAATCTGGAGATATAAAAAAAGCCGGGATGGTAATCGGCTGCGGTATAAAAAAATGGCAGACTGCAGAATTCAGAATAAAGGATGCAGACTTCTCTTCCAGTTGTGAAAATAATAGCGATCTGATAATTCAGCATGAAAAAGGTTTGGACACCAAGTTTCACATGATTGAGGTGATAAGAAATTAACCGGAAATTGATTCCAGACATCTCTATGAAAGGTGTGAGAAAGGTGTCAGGAAAGGTGTCAGTCCTAGGAAAGGTGGAAAGGTGTCAGTCCTAGAAAAGGTGTCAGGAAAAGGTGTCAGTCCTATAAATTAAGAAAAGGTGTCGAAAAGGTGTCAGTCCTATAAATTAATGATATGGAAAAGGTGTCAGTCCTATAAATTAATGATATGTGGGTTGACGGGTGGCGTTGAGTTGGTACCCTTCCGCTATGCCGAGAAAAGCACGGATTGAATTCGAAGGGGCTGTTTATCATGTGATGTGCCGGGGTAACCGCAGTCAGTGCGTGTTCCGGGACGAACATGATAATAAGCAGTTTCTGGAGACGCTGAGTAGAAAGGTGTCAGGAAAGGTGGAAAGGTGTCAGTCCTATAAATTAATGATATGTGGGTTGACGGGTGGCGTTGAGTTGGTACTCTTCCGCTATGCCGAGAAAAGCACGGATTGAATTCGAAGGGGCTGTTTATCATGTGATGTGCCGGGGTAATCGCAGTCAGTGCGTGTTCCGGGACGAACATGATAATAAGCAGTTTCTGGAGACGCTGAGGGAGACGTGTGGTCGCTGTGGATGGCGGGTACACGCTTTTGTTTTGATGGGGAACCACTATCATCTTCTGCTGGAGACTCCGGAGGCGAATCTTGTGGCAGGAATGCAATGGCTTCAGGGAACGTATACGAAGCGTTATAATGTCCGGCACAAGGAATGGGGCCATCTCTTCCAAGGGCGCTATAAGGCATTGCTGGTGAGTGGCGCCCCCGAGTATTTTTCTACAGCTGCGAGCTATGTCCACCTGAATCCTGCGCGGATCAAAGGATATGATTTTGATCAGTCGAGACTCGAGAATTATCTGTGGAGCAGTTATCCAAGCTATTTGACGGCGGGTAAGAAACCGGCGTGGCTTTGCGTGGATCGCGTACTGGGTGGTTTGAATCTGAAGGATTCACCGAATGGCCGCAAGGGCTATCATGCGTATATCCAAAAACGCCTGCTGGAAATGCGTCATAGTGCAGAGCCTTGGAAGGCCGATGAGGAATGGAAAAATATTCGTCGTGGCTGGTGCTTTGGAGACGATCAGTTCAGGAAGGATATGGTGGAGCGTCTGGACGGTGCGTTGGAATCAAACCGCCGCGACTCCTTTAGTGGGCCGGAGGTGAAAAGGCACGACGAGCTGGAAGCGGAGCGCCTGGTTGAATTGGGAATGAAGACCTTGGCGCTTTCCGAGGAAGATCTTGACCTTCTAATCAAAGGATCACCTGAGAAATATGCCATAGCCTGGCTGGTGCGGAAAAACACTTCTGCACGGACCCAGTGGATAAAGGAGCGCTTGAAAATGGGAACAGCCACTAATTTTTCCGATTACCTGCGAAGGGGCGAATCCGCCGACCCGAATGGATGGGGGTATCAGGAGTTTCGAAAAATACAAAACATTAATTTATAGGACTGACCCCTCATGGCATAGGAAAACTACGGGAGTTTGAAATGAGAAAATTGATTCTGTCTGTTCTGCTATTGACCGCAGTAACAAGTTTTGGCAAAGGGACCTGGGAGGAACAGCAGGCGCGGGCGGAGGAGATTTCAGCAGAGTATCAGGCCAACCACAAGCGGGTGGCTCGCCTGATGCAACGAATGGGGCTTCAGGCCATCACGCCCGGCCCGCATACGAGCAAGCCCGCGCCCGGGCACAAGATATACCCGTATTTATTGCGTGGCGTGGACATTGAGCGCGTGGGCCAAGTTTGGAGCACCGATATCACCTACATCCCGATGCGGCACGGATTCATGTATCTGACCGCCGTGATCGATTGGTATAGCCGCTATGTGCTCGCCTGGGAATTATCAAACACACTCGATAGCCTTTTCTGCGTGGCTGCCCTTGACCGGGCGCTTTCGCAAGGCATGTTGCCGGAGATATTCAATACCGACCAAGGCTCCCAGTTCACGTCCGAGGCCTTCACGAGCGTGCTACTAGACAAGGAGATCGCCATCAGCATGGATGGGGCCGGGGGCGCGCCTTGGACAATGTATTCATCGAGCGGTTCTGGTGGACGCTCAAATACGAGGAGGTCTATCCCAAAGACTATGCCGATGGACACAGCCTGCACCATGGGCTTGGGAACTATTTCGGCTACTACAACCACGAAAGGAAACACTCGGCGCTGGACAAGAGAACCCCGGGCGAGGTATTTCTCGGAGGGTCGGTCAAAATATGAGAACAAGTGATGCCGTCGCTGCGCTCGGCCCTCCGGGCCGCCCCCTCCGGGG
>JAIPIO010000144.1 GCA_021734595.1 Kiritimatiellales bacterium
GGCAAGGGTCGGCAATGGGAAGGCGGCATCCGCGAGCCCTACTACATTTACGTCCCCGGCATGACCAAGGCAAAATCCACCACCGACATTCCGGCCATCCACATGGACTTCTACCCCACGATCCTTGAACTGGCCGGCCTGCCGCTGATGCCCAAACAGCACCTCGACGGAGTCAGCCTCGTGCCGGTACTGAAAGGCAAGAAGATCAAGGAGCGCAACCTCTTCTGGCACTACCCCCACTACGGCAACCAAGGCGGCGAACCCTCCTCCATTATCCGTTCCGGCAACTGGAAGCTGATCCACTACTACGAAGACGGCCGCGACGAACTTTACAACATTGCCAAGGACATCGGCGAACAGACCGATCTCGCCGCCAAGCATCCAGAAAAGGCCACCGAGTTGCGCAAGCAGCTCGACCAGTGGCTCGCCGAAACCGGCGCGCGCATCCCCCAGCCCGACGACCGCTTCGACGCCGCTTTGAAGGAAAAGCAGCTGGCGGACACCCGCACCAAAAAGCTCAAGAAACTCGAAGCCGACCACGCCAAACTCGTCGAACCCGGCTACCAGCCCAACAAGGACTGGTGGAGCAGTCTGCAACCGAAGGATTAAACGAACCCCGTAACGGAGGAGGCTTAACCTGCATGATGCTCAAACTCTATATTGCATTATGGGTTAACGTTGCCTGTCTCGGTGCGCTGGCAACAGCAGCACCAGAACCGTATCCGTCATACGGTTATACCTGGGAGAACAACAACCTGGGCATTACGGACACGCCCCCGGAACCGTGGCTTCCGATTTCGGTAAAGGCGGCGAATTGCCGCTTGCTCACCAGTCGCTATCTGAACATTCAATCACCGCTACCGGAACAGCTGGAGGTCATGGGCGTTGATCTCTTCGCTAAAGCACCTTCCATGGTCTATTCGGTTAATCA
This sequence comes from Kiritimatiellales bacterium, assembly GCA_021734595.1. GTDB lineage: Bacteria > Verrucomicrobiota > Kiritimatiellia > Kiritimatiellales > Pontiellaceae > JAIPIO01. The sequence continues at coordinate 932 of JAIPIO010000144.1, forward strand.
AAATCCGGTTCAACTGAACGTTAAGGGGCAGATCACCGAACAGGACAAGAACCACGTATCCATCGAGTTCAAGGACGAGACCGCGGACTATGCATTAACCTATACATCCACCATCGAATTTGACGGGCTGTTCCGGGCCGCGCTGAAAATCGTCCCGAAGAAAAACAGGAAATGCGTGCTGGATGCTTTTTCACTTAACCTATATTTCAAAAAAGATGTGGCTAAATACTACAGTCGGTTTGTTGCCTATGACTACGACCGCATGCGGGTGAACCGAAACGATTTGATCTCCAGCTATGGCCTGTTGGACCGTCCTGTTAAATTCAGTTTCTATCCGACCTTGTGGATGGGCAACAGCAATGTCGGTCTGGAGTGGGTTTGTGAATCCGACATTTCCTGGTCAGGCGCCCGGCAGGACAACCATCTTTTCATCACACCGGAAGAGGAATGGACCCGGTTCACCGCGTCTGTAATACAAGATCCGCGGGTGATACCGGAAACGGGCTACACATTTGAATACGGCCTCTATCCAACACCGGCCAAACCCTATAAGCCGAATCGCACGTATTTCGTCGGCACAGAACATCTGAAAAAAAAGCTGGCCCGGTCAGCCTTTGAGGGTCTGGAACTGTATGGGCTGGGCCAGCCGGCCAACTTCCCCAAAAGGTACGTTCCACTGCCTGTCATGGAACCCCCGGATTACATGGACCAGGAAACGCTCCTGTCCAATTTGAATGAAGTCAAGGAAAACGGTCTGAAGTTTATCCCGTATGGCGCGCTCTATGCGCTTTCCAGACGACTGCCGCAGGGCGAGTGGAAGGACTATGCCCCCCTTTGGCTGAGCCGGGAATCGATGGACGACATAGCGTTTTCACGCAATCGGCTGTGGGGCAAACAGGCCGGGGTAGACGACGAAAAAAAGGGCTCCCTGCTTTATATCGACATTACCAGTAAAAGCTTTAAGGACATGTTCGTCTGGTATTATGCCGATTCCATCAAGAGGTGGGGCATCCGCGGATGTTATTTGGATTTATCTTCTCCAAATGTTCTCAGCATGAACAATCACAACCCCTATGCGGAGCATGTCAGGCAGGGGGGCCTTTACTACCCCTTCTTTCATCAACGGGAACTCCTGAAACGGCTGTATATCGCCTGCAAGTCGCTGGATAGCGAATTTCTTGTAACACAGCACTCCTCCAAAATAGCGTATGTGGCGGCCGGATTCACGGATCTGTTCCTATGTGGAGAGTCGTGGAACATGCACTTTAAAAAGAGTGCGTTGGTAAAGGATCTGAGAACCAAACTGGATGCATATATCCCGGACTACTCGGAAATTCCGGACCATGTCTACGAAATGGAAATGAATAGCAAAGTCAAAGGGATGAATCTGGAGCTGATCCCGCAGGTATCCAGACCGGTCTTCAACAAAGCACTGATGGATGAGAACCCTGAAATCCATCAGGAATACTCGGAAATACTCATCGCCATGGCGTTCCTGCACAACTTCAAACTCTGGCCAGCCAGCTTGATGACGGCCACTCTGGAGCAGTACCTGGCCGTTCAAAGGAAATATGAATGGTTTAGAACCGCCGGGCATGTAAAAGATATAACCCAATCCGGCCTCATCAAGAGCAGTGATTTGAATGCGATGAAAAGCTGTATCTACCTGCTGGATGGGAAGGCATTGTTGCTGCTGGTAAACCCGACGGGGGGGCCTCTTGACGGAACCGTCTGTTTTACATCGAAAGCAGCAAAGCAGCAGACGGTCTGGAACTCGAAAGCCAAATCGCTGGTGGATTTTGATGGGGCGGAAAACAGGCTATCGGTTTCGCTGCAGAAAAAGTCCTTTCTCCTGCTTGAACTTCAGCTCCAATGACCTCTGCTACATGGTTTCCAGGCATTGGAAAGGTATCACCCGCAGCACTTGCCGACCCGGTTCATTCCAACGCGGACACCGGGCCAGCGTCCTTCCACCAAACTAAAAAACCTTTCAACAATTCCTTTGCGTGTCTCGCGGCCTTGTGGTTTAATTATTTTTCAAGAATAGATATGTATTGATTCCTATGACACTGTCAACGAAAGGAACTGCGTGAAAAGAAATATCGCGAAAGCTTATTCCGTTTCCATTTCCATTCTGTTTGGACTGTGTGCTTCCGCGATGGCTGACACTCACTATGTCGATATCAACAACCCCTCGCCCACCGTGCCCTACACCTCGTGGGCCACGGCAACCACCAATATTCAGGATGCTGTTGATCAATCCTCAGATGATGACAACGTATTGGTAACCAATGGGCACTATGTCCTGTCGTCTTATATATCCGTTACCAAGGACATCACCATCCAAAGCGTTAACGGTCCGGACAACACTATCGTTGATGGAAATAAATATTCTCGATGCTTTAGCCTTGGCAGAAACACCTGCGCAGTCAGCGGTTTTACCATCACCAATGGTTACATTTCGATGGGTAACGGCGGCGGTGTTTATTGCTCGGATATGAAAGCTATTGTTACTAATTGTGTGATTAGAGGTAACATGACCACCGACTATGGTGGCGGAATTTATAAAGGCTCTATATATGATTGCACCATCAGCGACAACACAGCATTACGTGATGGTGGAGGTATATGCAAAAGCGATGCACACTATTGCACAATCAGTCGTAATTCAGCATCCGGTCATGGAGGAGGGATGGACTATGGAGCGGCGAAAAATTGTACCTTTAGTGGGAACTCGGCAACGAATGATGGTGGGGGATCGTATTACGGCACGGCAACCAACTGTAGCTTTAGCAACAACTCTTCTAAAGAAAGAGGAGGAGGGATGTATCTCGGAACGGCATATAATTGCACGTTCAACAACAACTCAGCTGAGGATGGTGGTGGGTTGTATCGCGGAACGGCCATCAATTGTATCATCATTAAGAATAAAGCTGAAAACGATGGCGGTGGAGTGTGCTATGCTGCCGCAAAAAACTCTATCGTCTGGTACAATGTGGCAGCCAACAGCGGTGATAATATTACTGGGCTATTCGCAGAATACACCTGTTCGCCGGATGTGACACATGGTATTGACGGCAACATTACTAACGTACCTTTGCTCGTTTCAGCGTCGCATATCGCAACAAATTCGCCTTGCCGGAAAGCAGGCAATATCCTGTTTTGCAACGACGCAGATATTGACGGAGAATTATGGTTGAATCCACCTTCTATGGGTTGCGATGAATTCCATGGACAGGGAACGGTCACCGGTCCGATCCAACTTTCCATGCAAGGGACAACCAATATATGCTCAAATTACGCAGGAACCTATTTAATCAATATTCAAGGCGCATTAATACAAAATGTAGTGAATTTCGATGATGGATATAATGAAACCAATGCAGTCCTTTCGTCCACTCACATATGGGAGGCTCCAGGTTTCTATAATGTCGTTCTTACGGCCGCTAACGATGATTATCCCGATGGACTGTCCGTTACCCAAGAGGTACATGTCTATTCTTCGGAGGAGTCAACGGTTTATGTTTCGGATTCTACGGGTAATGATACCCTTGATGGACGCAGTTGGGTAACGGCTAAGAAGAGTATCCAATCCGGTGTTGATGAACAAAATATACATGGTGGTGTTGTATTGGTTTCTAACGGCACTTACTCGTCTTCGTCGGAAATTTTGGTTGATAAAACGGTGAGGTTGCTTAGCGTCAATGGCCCGCAAACAACTATCATCGATGGTGGGGGCAGCAACCGTTGTTTTCAATTGGGCATGAACGACTGTCTCCTCGGCGGTTTAACCATCGCAAACGGGTTCGCAGAGCTTACTAACCCAGGTGATCGAGGCGGGGGAATCTTTTGTTGGAATACAACATCGATAATTACCAATTGTGTGTTTAGTGGCAATTCGGCTATTTGGGGAGGAGGAATGAGTGGTGGCACTGCAAACAATTGCACTTTTGTAGGTAATTCCGCCAAAAGGCATGGCGGGGGAATGCTTATTTCCATAGCCGACAACTGCTCCTTCATCAGCAATTCAGCAACATATGGCGGCGGCATATTTAACGTCGTTGCAAATACCTGTTCGTTTAATGGAAACTTGGCCGAGGAATACGGTGGCGGGATGTGTAACAGCACGGCAGACCGTTGTATATTCAGCAGCAATTCGGCCATCAGGGGCGGCGGGATGTATCAAGGCACATCAATCAACTGTACGTTCAGTAGTAACTTGGCGGAGTACGGGGGAGGGATGTATCGAGGTGAAGCAACCAACTGCTCGTTCAATGGCAACTTAGCTGAGGAGGGTGGCGGCGGGGTGTCGGAGGGCACGGTACATAACTGTTTAGTTTCAAGCAATTTGGCTTATATAGGCGGCGGGATATCCGAGGGCTCAGCGCACAACTGTATAATCAATGAAAATTCGGCCACCTATGGAGGAGGAATGTATAACGGAACAGTGCACAACTCCGTAATAATAGGCAATTCGGCAATGAATCGTGGAGGGGGATTATATGGTGGCACGGCAAATAACAGTATCATCTGGTACAACACAGCATCCACCAGTGGAGAGGACTTTTATAGCACTACCACAAAATATTGTTGTTCGCCGGATTTGACGCATGGCGTTGATGGGAACATCGTGAACGCGCCAATGTTTGTTAATGAGGATACTGGGAATTTTAGCCTCCAGGCCGGCTCGCCATGCATTGATGCAGGATCTAATGTCTATGTTTTCACAACAACCGACCTGGCGGGAATTCCGCGCATCATAAACGATATTGTTGACATGGGTGCCTACGAGTCCTTTGTCTTCGCAAACGACTTTGATGGAGATGGGCTTTTGAATGATTGGGAACTCCTCTATTTTGGAGATGTCATCATCGCCAGCGCATCCGCAGATCCCGACGGAGACGGACACAACAATGCCGACGAACAGATCACCGGCATGAATCCAACTAATATTGCATCATGCTTTAAGGTCAACGAATATGAACATTCGGATTTGGATGGATTCATCGTCAACTGGGAATCGGTTTCCGGGCGGGTATACCAAGTACACTGGGGCACCAACCTGATGAGCGGTTTCCAATCATTGGAAACCAACATCTTTTATCCGCGAAACAGCTACACTGACTCAGTTCACCATGTGGAGGACGATGGTTTCTACAAGGTGGATGTTCGGCTGCAATGAGGTAGGGAAGCCGTCCGCGCGGCGGGCAAGAGACTGCCCGGCCCTACCAATCCTGTCAAAATTTCTGCACCTGCAGTACCTGTCGGCCCTGTTTCAACAGCAACTCGCTGCCGGGATGGTCACTGAGTTTCCAACCTTTGGAAAGAACCAGCGTGGCTGTTTCCGGACCCTGGACATCGACAATGATCCGGGCATCGTCGGGCTTGGAACGGTCCCAGCTTAGGACAATCTTTCCATCGGGAAGCGGCACGATGCCTTCGGCTTTCCCGAGCACATCGAGGCGCGGAGTGATGGTTACGGCGCGGCCGGCGGGCTCGTCGAGCCGAACGCCGAGGACGTAGCGGCTGAATACGTAGGCGGGGCCGGGCGACCACGCGGGGCAGTAGCTGCGGGTCGGATAGCGGCTGCCGCCGAGATTGCCGGTGGCGAAGGATTCCCAAAAGGTGGTGGTCTGTTCGTCCATCATGCTGCCCCACAGCTCACGAATCGTGTTGAGCATCGGCTCGACCCGTCCGGTCTCCCCGAGGAATTCCAGCAGATAGAGCGTGGCGAACGGACTGCCGAACTGCACCACATTTTCGGTCTGCTCCCCGAGCGCGATGGACAGGACGCGCGCCTCGCGGTCGGGCGGCACCACTCCGTGGAGCAGCGCCAGCGTGTTGATCTGCCGGGAGACGCTGGTGCTTTTTGTCCCGTCATCATGGATGCTGTCGATGTAGGCGCCGCGCTGTTCGTCCCACAGATGCCTGTTAATGTTTGCGGCCAGCTCATTGGCGGCCTTGCGGAACTGTTCGGCGGAAACGGCATCGTCGGCGAGGTCGGCCATCTTCGCGCCAAGCCGCAGCGAATCCACCAGGAAGGTGTTGTTGTGGGTCACGCACTTGTGGCCGTTGTCCAGGCCAATCCAGTCAAAGAAGTTCCAAGCCTTGATCGCAAACAACCCGGTGGCCGGATCGGTATATTTATCGAGGCAGGTGTTGAGCATTTTGCGCACCGCCGGATAGTAGCGTTCGGTCAGGATTTGTTTATTGCCGGAATACCAGTAGTTTTCCCAGCACATGCGCTGCCAAAGGAAATTCCAGGCGGGAATGATGCGCCCCCAGCGGGTCGGCAAACGCATGCCCGACAGGTCGTTGGTTTCAAGCGACTCCACGCCGAGCGTGCAGCAGCGCCGCACCAGTCGCGGATCGCCGAACATCCTGTAGCAGACCAGCGCCTCGTTGCGGGCGTCACCCTGCCAATACGACTGCTCGTAGAGCGGGCAGTCGACAAAGGTGTCCTCCATGCAGGAGAGCATGGTCTGGCGGCTGATCGACCAGACATTGTTCAGCAGGGCATCGGAGCAATGGAAGCGGCCGCGGTCGGCAACGGGATAGTGGGTGAACTCGCCGAAGACACGGCGGATGCGCACCTCCGCCGTGCGGGCACGCACGGTCAGCGCCAGGTAGCGCCCGCCGAAATGGCGCATGGTGGTGTAGCGCTGCGGACCGGCCTTGGTGGTGTAGCGGAACGAGGAGCGGTTGCGCCACGGCCACTGCGGTTTGCCTTCGTGAAAACGCTCGAAAATATTTCCATCGATTACCACCCCGGCGGGGGCATCAAGCTCCAACCCGATGTGGGCGTTGTATTCCTTGCCGAAATCGATCATCAATTCCACCGCAGCATCGCCTGCCGGAATTACCGTCATCTCCTCGTTGGCAGACGCCAGTCCCTGCGGAGAGGTCACGTTCCCCTGCCCCAGCACCGCGCGCTGGCAGGTCTGCCCGTGCACGTCCGCGCTGATGATTTCGCGCGGTTCGAGATCGCGGAACCGGTTGCGCAACGGCTCCAACTCCTTTAGCGTGGTGGCCACCTTCATTTTTTTCCAGCGCGCATCCTTCGGACCATAGGTGCCGGTAACGGCCCACTGACCTTTGCCAAAGGGATTGCGAAGCGTGACCGGAGCGTCGGCATCGAGGCGAAACTGGAACTCCTCGGTTTCGGACGGCCCTTCAATCACGACAATCAGTGGATTATCCCCTTTTTGCAGCTGCACCTCCGTCTCTTCGGCATCGAGCAGAAAATTTCTCACATCAATTTCCTTGCCGGCCAAACGGTAGAGACCGGCCCGGAACCCGGCACTGGGCCGCAACACCCGTGCCTGTTGCCCGGCTTCGCTGTGGATGGTTGAAACCAGCACATAACGGTACCAATTGCGGTTGTCGGCCTTGCGGGCAATGTCACGGGACAAGCCCAGATTGACGGTGGAAACAATGCGCGGCGGACGGACTTGTTTAACATCCAGCACGGCGACCGGCGTGATGGGCGTCTTGGCCAGTTGCGGGATCTCGCGGGGGCGCAGATCCAACCACGGCCCTTCGAGCGCGGGGGCGATCTCTTCAGCCTCGGCCCATGCGGAATCATCAAACCCCGAAGCCAGCCAGCCGACATGTTCCATCCGCGCATCGTACTGTTCCTCGAATCCGAGATGGGCGCTGACGATGGGACTGCGCGGATCATGTGCCAGGTCGCGGCAGACCCGCCACGTTTGATCGGTGCCAATTACATGTTTTCCTGCGCTGTCCTGCCACTCCATCTGCGCCAACAGCCCCGGCCGCACGGCGATGTTCTGGGCGGTGTCACGCCCCCAGTGATGGACGCGCACACCGATCACGTTAATGCCGGGCTTTAGATGGGCCGAAACATCCACGGTGTCGTAGCGGTAGTGCGAAGGAAAGGCGCGAACCGGGCCGTCGGAAACAAACTGCCCGTTAATGAAGAGCTGGTACTTGGTGTCGGCGGTAATGCGAATCGACGCCTTTTCGACCGGCTGGCCCACTCGGAACTCGCGCCGCGCCAGCATCCAACTGTTGAACTCAGATCCCGCATCCGGCTGCCAGATCCATTTCGCTTCCCACGGAACATACTCCGCCGAAACCACTCCAACCGCTAAAATGCCCAGCATACCTGCTACAAAATATCGCTTCATGGGTTATTCCTTTCGGGTTTCCAATCATTGAAAAAAACCTTCCAATGGTTGGAAAAGTCAGCTATTCAACGCCCCGCCAATCAAGGTACGGATCTTTTCATTGAGTTCATCGTAGCTGTCGTCAGATGGCTGGACGGGCGGGAGAAAATCGACGGTGACGCGTTTATGCAGCCGCGGCAGCCGACTGCCGCGCGGCAGCACTTCGTACGCGCCGTTGATGACCACCGGCACGACCGGCACATCCAGCTCGCAGCTCAGAATGGCAAAGGTCTTCTTGAACTCGCCGAGCACGCCGTCGGGAGAGCGCGTTCCCTCCGGAAAAATCATGATGCTCTTGCCGCCCTGCAGCACGTGCGCCAGCTTCTGGATGGAGCCTTTCAGGTCGTTCTCCATATCCATCACGATAATGTTGCAGCGGTCGGCCAGGGCGCGGGCCAAACGGCTGCGGACATGCTTGCTCTTGGCAAAGAAAAATATCTGCTTTACACGGCGGGTGCGCAGCAAAACGGTCACGAACATGCTGTCGAGGTAGCTCTGATGATTCGGCACAAAGATGCATGGATCGTCCGGGATGTTTTCCGTTCCGCTGCCCTTGATCCGGAAACAGGAGCGCGCCATAGCCTTGAGAATGCGCTGGAGAAAGCTGTGGATGCCGGTACTGCGCGGCAGGGTGAAGCTCACCTTCTCCTTCAGGATTTCCGCCCAGTCGGTAATGGCCTTGGTGTTGAACTTCACTTTCCACGCGCGCATCTGATCGGAAAGTTTCCGCACGGTGGGATACTGCTGCAGCATCTTATCGTCCACCTTCACGCCGAAACTGTCGCGCAGGAAGGCCATCAGGCTGACGCGCTGGAGCGAATCGAGCGCAAGGTCGAATTCGAGGTGGTCGTCCGGCAGCACATCCGTGCTGACATAGGTCAGCAGGTGCTTCTTGATTTCGCGGTATTCCGGCGAGTCCGGTTCCTCGGCACCCGCCGCGGACCGTTCGGGGCTGGCCGCCAAACCGGGTAGCTCAAAGCGCTTGAGTTTCCCCAGCCGCGTCCGGGGCAGCTCGTTTCCAACCAGGGTGTATTTCAGGATTTTCTTGTAGGAAGAAGCCGCTTCATTGTACGGCGTGATGACCTGTTCCTGAATGGTTTCACCGGTCTGGCCCGGGGAGGGATAGACCAG
>JAIPIO010000145.1 GCA_021734595.1 Kiritimatiellales bacterium
TGGTATCCTGCCGGGGACGCCCAACTCGACACCATGAACGAAAAACGGCTGTTCGGCGATCGGGGAGAGGGCGTGTTGATCAACGGTCGGATCGGAAAAACGAAAAGCCTCATCACGAAGCGCCGCGACTACCGCGATGTTGAGCTGCACGTGGAGTTCATGGTGGCCAAGGGATCCAACTCCGGCATCATCTTCCACGGCAACTATGAGATCCAGATCATGGACAGTGCCCACGTCAAGAAGCCCACCGGAGGCCACTGCGGCGGGATCTATCCCCGGGCAGAGAACCTGCCCAAATACCACCACATCGACAAAGGCTCGCCGCCCCGCGTCAACGCGGCGAAGAAGCCCGGCGAGTGGCAGACCATGGATATTATCTTCCAATCCCCCCGGTTCGACAGGAACGGCAAAAAAACGGCCAATGCCCGTTTCGTAAAGGTCATACACAACGGCCGGGTTATTCAGGAAAACGTAGAGGTTCCTTACGCCAGCGGCCCGAACTGGAACCGCAAACAACATCCCCAGGGTCCGATCATCATTCAGGGCGACTACGGCCCGATCGCCCTCCGCAACGTCCGCGTGCGGGACTGGGAAGGCGAAGCCGGTCACCTGCTCAACGTTCCGCCGGAGGGCTTCACCGCACTCTTCAACGGCAAGGATCTCGCCGGTTGGCGTACGCCGCCCCTGGTCAGGGAATACTGGCAGGTCGAAGACGGAATCCTCAAGTCGCCGGGACTGATCGAGGGCTGGGGAGCGAGCTTGTCCACCGAGAAGCACTATCGCGATTTCATTCTGATGTTCGATTTCAGGATGCCGACCCTTTCCGACAGCGGCATCAACTTTCGGCGGTTGATCCCGGAGATTCCGGGCTTCGGGGACATGGAGCAATTCAACCTGCGATCCAAGGGCGGCATGGGCCACCTGGAAAGTTATTACTTTCTGCCGAAAGAAACCGCGAAGAAAATGAAGCTCAAGGAGGAAGAGAAACCGCATGTCAGGAATATCGACCCGGAAGTCGGGGTCTGGCACACGGTCAAACTGACCATGCAGGGCCGGACCTTTTCCGCCGAGTATGATAGCGAGTTGATTCACGACAACTTCAAGTATCACGACTGGATGATCGATATGGAGCCTGCGCCGATTCGGCTACAGAAACACAGCGTTGTGTATGGCGAAAACCTTGGCGTTACGAATGCATGTCCCATCGAGTACCGGAACATTTTTATCAAGGAAATCAAGCCTGCGCCCCGTCGTCCCGCACCGAAATCCGTTGCCGGCGGCGGGAAACGGTTCTGGACTAGCTCTGATGGCAGTCGAACAGTCGAGGCGGAGTTCATCGAGGACCAAGGCGACACCATTATCCTCAAACGTAGCAACGGTAAACGCGTTGCTATCCCTTTGGATCAACTCTCCCGGAAAGATAACGAATGGGTGATTGACTGGCGCGAGGAGGCCGTTTTGGCCAAGGCGGCCAAACCCAGCGTATCGCCAAAGCTCGGGGCGCGCTTCGAAGACGTCTCGAGCGTTCCTTCGACGCCCCTTCCTGATGGCGCGTCTCCGCGACCTAACGTTATCATACTGCTGGCCGATGATCTGGGGTACCGGGATATCGGTTGTTACGACGGTCCCGTAAAAACGCCGGTATTGGATGAGCTGGCGGCCAACGGGGTGCGGTTCACGGATTTCCATTCCGGCTGCCCTGTCTGTTCGCCGTCGCGTGCCGTGGCGTTGACGGGCAGGCACCACATCCGTGCCGGGGTCTATAATGTGATCCAGCACGGCGTCCACAACATGCATCTGCTGGAACGCGAAACTACGCTGGCCGAGGTGCTCAGGGACAACGGCTATGCGACCGCCCATTTCGGCAAATGGCATTTGGGAATGCCGGACGGAAAACGCGACAAACCGACGCCGACGGAACATGGATTCGACTACTGGTTTGGCTTGGTCAATGGCGCCAACCCCAGCCACAAGGATCCGGTCAACTTTCTGCGAAACGGCAAGCCGGTTGGCAAGATGAAAGGGTATTCCTGCCAGATTGTGGTCGATGAGGCGATTTCATGGTTACAGGAAACAGATGATCCAGACGCACCGTTCTTCCTGAACATCTGGTTCAACGAGCCCCATGCGCCCATTGCCGCCCCGGACGAAATCGTCTCGCACTACGGCAAGCTCAGCGATCCCGCCGCGATCTACTCCGGTACCATAGAAAACACCGACCATGCCATCGCGAAGCTCCTGAAACATCTCAAGGCCATCGGCGAGCTGGATAATACGATTGTCGTCTATTCGTCCGACAACGGAAGCTACCGCACGGACCGTGTTGGCAAGTTGCGCGGCAAGAAGGGGTCCAACTACGAGGGCGGTCACCGGGTGCCGGGTATTTTTTACTGGAAGAACGGCATTCCCGGCGGTCGCGTCGAGGACGAACCGGCGGGGATGGTCGATTGGCTGCCGACCATTTGCGGGCTGGTCGGCATAGAAAAACCCAGGGGTGTGCATCTCGACGGCTCCGACCTGGCGCCGCTGCTGACCCGAAATGGAACCTTCAAACGCCATCAGCCGCTCTTCTGGCTACGTCCCGAAGGCGGGTTGGCGATGATGCTGCGCGAGGGCGACTTTACAGCGGCCGGCTATTGCGATTTAAAACTTCCCAATAATTGGAAGGAGATTAACGGACTGATCACGCAGATTGGCGAGGTGCTGGGGCAGGATGCCTGGGCGGACGACGGTTCCGGCGGCATCCGCTCGGCGGTTTTCAGCGGTACATTCAAGAACAAGGAGGCCGCGCGGCTACAGCGGCAGGTCAAGGAGTTGAACGGGTTCCAGGAGTCCAATATCCCGGCGATGAAGGCCGGCGGCATTGGACGGGTGGAACTGTATGATCTTTCCAAAGACATCAGCCAGAAAACCAATGTGGCCGACCGTTACCCTGAAGTCGCCGGCCGGATGAAAGAGCAGATGAATGCAATCTACGCCAGCGTTATGGCCGATGCACCGGAATGGGTTTCCGTTGAAGACGCTCCCGCAAGGCCGGTTGCCGAAGCGGCCGGTTCGGAGATGGAAGAGCTGCTGGCCCGTATCGATGCCACCGGATTGCCCTCAGGATATTCCGGGAGCATTCATCAGAAATATGTTGATAGGCGCATGAAAAAAATGACAAACGAGCAGCGAGTCCGGCTTCGCACGCTCTGGAAGGAAAAACAGCGACTCGACCCTGATATGCCCAACCGCGGCGCGTCCTTCGTAAAGATTCTGGAACATGTGGCCAGTGAGGAGGAGGCAGAGAGGGGATCTGACTGACCCCTCTGTTTCTCTGGAAAAATCAGCAGTGAAATTTGCCTCTCCCGTTGGTCGTTGCCCCGTGCCTTTCTGTAGGACGGTTTTGAGTCGCAGCTCGACCGGCTGCCGATGGCAGCGTACTTCCGTCAGTGGTATTCAAAGAAGGTAAATGGCTTTACCGCATACCGGAGTAGGACACGGCAAATTCATACGCTTTCAGTGTCTGGAACATTTCCGATACGAATTTCCAATGGTTGGAAACCCGTTGTCAAAAGCTCCAATGTCTGGAAATTTAACCGGGGACGGGTTGAAATATTCTTCACACTTGGGTGGGTTTGCGAGAAGATCGCGTTTAAAAAATGGGGGGTACTTGTCTACTAATGAATACGAAGAAATGGATAGTTTTAATCACAACCATAATTGTCGCGGGATTGACCGCCGGCAGGGGATGGAGCGAACCCCGCACGGCAGACGCCTTTATGCAGGGTAAAGGCGCTGTGCTGGAGCCGTTGGCTTGTCCGGTGCAAACCGTGGAAGCAGGCGCTGCCATATTTCTCGATAGGGTTTATACTTTCCTCGAACCACCCGAAGGGCTTACGGGTCTGCCCTTTATCAAAACACCGATCGCGGGCGGCGTCCAGATCACGGTCGCGGAGGACGGACTGCTTGATGTCATAACGCCCGTTTCCGAGACGGCCTACTCGAACGTTTCCGAACTGGAGGCCCGCGGATTCACATGGGTCCAGGCCCCGGCGGTCTTCCAATGCTTTGGAGAAAAACCGATCGATCGTTGCCGCATCTATCAGAAATTCGTTCGCAAAGGCGAACGGTTCCAGCTGAAGAAGTGGGCGATCTTCGCCGGATTCAATCCCCAGGGACAGAAGTTCTATTGTCCTCCCGCAAGAGTAAAGCGCGTTATCCAAATGCTGAAGCATGATACGACATGGGCCGATGCGGCATGGAAAGCCCAGGATATCCAACTGAACCGGCCCGACTATGTCGTGTTCGTTCCCCGGCAGCCGCGCGACAAGAGCAAGCGGGACCAGGCAAAGGCAGGCGACACCTACAACGATCATTTCCAGGTCATTCAGCACGGCGGCAAGCTCTTTGCCTTCTGGACGCAGGCTTCGCGCGAGGCCGCCATCGACCAGCACATTGCCTTTTCGAAAAGCCGGGATCAGGGTGATACCTGGAGCGAACCGATCATACTGGCCGGTTCCCGCAACAAGAAAAACCCGGGGTTGCGGGCAAGCTGGCAGCAGCCGATGATCAGCCGGACGGGACGGATCTACGTGCTCTGGAACCAGCAGGTAACCAGTCGTGGTCCCCATTGCGGCAACATGTTCGGCAAGTATTCCGATGACGAGGGCGAAACGTGGTCGGCACCGAAGATGGTACCCATGGAGCGCATGTCCCGCGATCCCGAAGACCCGCTGATTCCTCCCAGTTGGTGCAACTGGCAGCGGCCGTTGCGGCTGGGAAAAGACGAAAAATATTTCGTCGGCGTTTCGCGGCACGGCAGACTGCCCGGCGAAGAAAAGGACAGCTGCACCGTGGAGTTTCTTCAATTCGGCAATATCGACGATGATCCTGAAGTTGAGGACATCAAGCTGAGCTGGTTCTCGACGAACGAGAACGTGCTGGAAGTCAGACATGAGAAATTCGGGTCGGCCTGCGAGGAGGCCGGTATCGTAAAGCTGCCGGATGGACGACTCTTTGCACTGATGCGCACCTGTGCCGGCCACCCGTTCTGGTCGCAGAGCCGCGATGCCGGCGTTACCTGGAGCAGACCAAAGAAGCTGCTTGATCGTGACGGTGGGACCGCCTATCTACATCCCCGTTCGCCTTGTCCCATTTATGACTGGAAGGGACCGGAGGCCGCCAGTGGAATGTACTTTGCCTTGGTCCACAACACCTTCGACTTCAGCGGTGAAAAGGAATACCAGCGCCGCGGTCCCCTGTACCTGATTGCCGGGCGTTTCAATCCCAACGCCGAACAACCCGTGGAGTTCGCCCCACCCAGGCTTTTCGCGCCGCGTCCCGGGGGCAACTCCTTCTACACCAGCTACACGATGGTTGATGGCAAGGGCATCTTGTGGTTTCCAGATCACAAGTTCCATCTGCTCGGTCGGATCATCGGTGAAGAGTGGTTTGAGGACTGGAACATGCCATGAGGGTTCCGTTGCCGACCATGTCCGCAGTCGATTGGCAGGAAGAGTGGGAATATCCATGAGAACCATCATACGAAAAGCAGGTTCGATTTTGCTGGCGGTCGGTCCGGGGATTTTCGCCATAGGATATACCGTTGGAACCGGCAGTGTGACTTCAATGGCCAAGGCGGGCAGTCAGTTCGGCATGCAGCTGCTGTGGGTGCTGGCCTTGAGTTGTCTCTTTTCCTGGGTGCTTATGGAGGCGGCCGGTCGGTTTGCGCTGGTCACCGGGGATACCGCCGTAAACGGTTGCCGGAAACACCTGCCGGGTGGGAAAGCGCTGGCGGTACTGATGGTGATCGGAGTCGTCACGGGGCAGTGGTGCTGCCTCTCCGGATTGGTCGGGCTTTCCTCCAATGCGTTGTACGAAGGCCTGCGGCTTTTCATTCCATCGCTCACTGAAAACGCCTATTGGCCGGTGCTGGGAATCGCGGCGATACTGCTGGCGCTCATGTATGCGTTGCTTTGGCACGGCGGTTACTCGTTCTTCGAAAAAATCCTGGTCTTTTTCGTCACCATCCTCGGGTTGTCCTTTATCGTTTCCATGTTTATCGTGCTGCCTCCGGTCGGCGAGGTGGCACGGGGGCTGGTTCCCCGCATCCCGGACGTGCCGGGGGCCACATTGATGGTCGCCGCGTTCGTTGGAACCACCATGGCCGCGCCCACTTTCATTGTCCGGCCGCTATTGCTCAAAGCCAAAGGGTGGGATAGGAATGACCTGAAACAGCAGTCCGTGGATGCCTTCTTTGGAGCTTTCCTGATGTTCATTGTCAGCGGTGCTGTCATGGCCTGTGCGGCAGGAGCGCTGTTCAGCCGCGGTCTCGAAATCAACCAGGTTCTTGACATGGTCCATACGCTGGAGCCCGTTGCCGGCAGATACGCTGTTGCGCTCTTTCTGGTCGGGACGCTCAGCGCGGGACTTTCCTCCATCTTTCCAATCTGCATGGTTGCGCCATTGCTCATCAGTGACTACCGCAAAGGCGAATTCGACAGCCGTTCGAAGCTTTTCCGCATTCTCTGCGCCGTGGCCTGCCTGATCGGTTTGACCGTTCCGGCGCTGGGAGCCAACCCTATCGCTGCGCAGATCGCCACGCAGGTGTCTCAGGTTTTTATTCTGCCGCTGGTCATCGCCGTATTTTTTGTTTTGGCCAACAAGCGGGAATTGATGGGCGAGTACCGTGTCGGACCGCTGCTCAACACCGGAATGGCTGTTGCGTTTGCCTTTTCGCTGGTCATGTCGGTGCTGGCCGTTAAGGGGCTGGTTGGGTTCTTCCAATGATTGGAAAAAGACATCCCATCGTTTAGGATAATTTTATGGAAACCAAGAGGGACATCACGGTTATCGGTGGTGGGATCGTCGGGCTGGCGACGGCGTATGCGCTGCAGCAGGCCGGGCGGCAGGTGATGGTGCTGGAGGCGGAAGCCGAGGTGGCGGCGCACCAGACCGGCCACAACAGCGGGGTGATCCATTCGGGGCTCTACTACAAGCCGGGTTCACTGAAAGCCGCGAACTGCACCTCGGGCCGCGAGGCGATGTACCGCTTCTGTGCCGAAAACAATATTTCCCACGACCGCTGCGGCAAGATTGTGGTGGCGGTTGACGAATTGGAGATTCCCGCGCTCGACGAGCTGGAGCGGCGCGGTCGCGCCAACGGATTGGAAGGGATCAAGCGGCTTTCATCCGCGGAACTGACAGAATATGAACCGCATGTGGCTGGTGTGGACGGGCTGTGGGTGCCCCAGACCGGCATTGTGGATTTTATCGAGGTTTGCAAGGTGTTGGCGCAAAAGGTAACCGAGCGGGGCGGGGAAGTGCTGTTGAACAGCAGGGTGGTAAAGGTGGTTCATGAGACCGACGGCATCCGGTTGGTGACGAGCGGAGGTGAACACACCACTACCTATTTGGTCAACTGCTGTGGTTTGCAGTGCGACCGCGTGGCGCGGATGTGCGGCGTGGACCCCCAGCTGCGGATTGTGCCGTTCAAAGGCGAATATTATGAACTCCGGCCGAAAAAGCATGATTTGGTCAACAACCTGATCTACCCGGTGCCCGATCCGCAGTTTCCGTTCCTCGGGGTACACTTTACCCGCATGATTGACGGCAGCCGCGAAGCCGGACCCAATGCGGTATTGGCGTTCAAGCGCGAGGGCTACCGCAAGTTCAGCTTCTCACTAAAGGATAGTATGAGCATAGCCAGCTACGGCGGGTTCTGGAAAATGGCTTCCAAACATTGGAAAATGTCGTTGGGAGAATTTCACCGGTCGTTCAGCAAAAAGGCGTTCGTCAAGGCGCTGCAGCGGCTGGTGCCGGAGATTCAGGAAGCGGATGTGCTTCCCTGCGAGCCCGGCATCCGCGCCCAGGCGCTGGAGCCCGACGGCAATTTGGCGGACGATTTCAGGATAATCCAGCAGGGGAGGATGGTGCATGTGCTCAACGCGCCGTCGCCGGCCGCCACGGCCAGCCTCGGCATCGGTCGGCATATCGCTGATTTAGCCGGCACACAGTTCGGTTGAGACCATTGCGGGACCGATGGTTGTGTTTCGGCGCGGAGGGGACTCTGCACCCTGCCAAAACCCGCCCGTTGTTGGTAGGGGCGCCTCTCCGAGGCGTCCGCGGGCGGGTCCGTATTTCGGGTTTGTCAAAACTCGTATTTCAGCGCGGCGGCAATGTAATGGTTGTACCAGTTGCCGGCGACCGTCGGCGCATATTCGACGCCCAGGGTGATTGCATCGCTGGTTTTCCACTCTGCCTTGATGCCCAGTGCCAGCGCATTGCGGTCGGATGCCGGACTGTTCAGCGTCTGGTCCGTGCCGAGCAGGCTGGCGTTTGCGCTCACGGAGGTGTCCAGCAGCTCGTGCTGCCAGGCCGCCTTCAGTTCGATGCCGAACAGATCCCCGTTTTGCAGTTCCCAGTTGCGGCTGGTGCGCAAACCGGTTTCGGTCAGCCAGTTGTCGGTGTTGTTCGCATTGACCTTCATCGGATTGGTTCCGCCGCCATCGGTATAGCCGTCATGGTTGCCGGAGACGTACGACGTGCGGAAATAGGGCTCCACATTGCATTTCTTGCCCGACAGGGTATAGCCGGCTTCCAGCCAGGTTCCGTACAGGTCGGAATCATAGTCCCCCATGTAATGCTGGTTGTCGGTCGCAATGCGCTGCTCTTCGTTCCACGCATGGGCGTAGCTGAATCCGGCCTCAACGAACAAGGTTTCCGTGAACCAGTTGCCGTACAGGCCCGCCACGAACATATCGGACGCTCCGCCGCCTGCACCCTCTTTCCCGTCGATGTCCGACCAGACGCCGCCGGCCGTTGCGCCCAAAACCAGGTTGGGGTTCAACTGCCGTTCCGCGCCCGCCATGAATCCCGAGCTCTGCCAGTCGTATCCGGCGAGCGCGCCGTCGGAGTCCTGCGAGCCAAGATCGTTGACCTGCCGCACGGAAACCAGCCACCCGCCGGAGGCCAGCTTTTCCGCCGCCGGGCCGACCGGCCTGTTCGGGGCCCGGCCGTAGGCCGCCGTGCTCCGCAAGAGGAGGCGCATCGCGCCGGAATGTGCCGAGAGGTCTTTCATCACGGCCTGGGCGGTATGGACCGTTGTCTTCGAGACGCGCGTGCTCGCGTCGGTTTGTCCCTTCACGCGGGTCGCGGTGATCACCACGTTGGTTGCGCTCTGCTCAATCGCCAGATCGAACATGGATATATCGTTTGCGACGAAGGTTCCGGCGATGTCTTCCGCCGTAATCACTTCATAGCGGTTGCCGACGATGTTTTGCGCCGTTTGCCCGGCCGCGGCGTACGCCGCCACCGTGGCTCCGTTCGGCTCGGACACCGTTCCATCCACCATCAGTTTTGAATTCAGCGCGCTCGCCTCGTCCTCATACAGTTCGAAGCTGTAGTTGTTCTGCCCGTCCGTTGCGGAGACGTTGCCCTTAACTTGGGTTCTGCCGAAAAGATAGATCTCGTTGACCCCGGTGCGCAGGTCAATGTCTCCAACGATGTCCATATTGCCCAGCCGGATGGTGTCGTTGCCGGTCCCGCCGCAGATGGCACAGGCGGCCGAGCCGTCCGGCAGGTCCGCTGCATTATAACCATTCATCACGTCGATCGCTGCATGGATGGAGCCGGACGGGGCATTCAGATAGAGCGAGTCTTCGGCGTAGATGCCGAACGCATTCGCGCTGGAGACCGTGGTCATTCCACCGAAGGCCACCACCTCGGCCTCTTCGTCGGCAGATACACTGGCGGGATCTTCGTTGTCAGGTACATTGACGGTCTCCAGCCCGGCAACCGCGGTGGCGGAAATGTTGCCGGTGAAATTGCTGATTTGCACATGGTTCCCATGAATCCCATAGGCGAAGGAGGAAGCGGTGGCGCCATCGGGGTCGGCGTAGTCGGTGGCGGAGGGGGCGGAGGGGTAGGCGGTGGCGGTGGTCCTTCCGCCCACTGCGGTGGCTATGATCGACCCGGTTACATCGCCTACAAAGATCTCATCGGATATTCCGTAGGCGTAGGCCGATGCATCGGAGGAACCGGGGCTTCCGGTGGCCATCGAGCTGGCGGTTCCACCTATGGCGATAACGTTAATAGCTCCTGCCATATTCCCGCGGGTTTCTTCAGATTGGATCCCGTAGGCGGAAGCATCGGCGCGGGCGTAGGCATAACCCCCCGTGGAGCTCGCCATTCCGCCGGTGGCAATGGCATACATTACA
>JAIPIO010000146.1 GCA_021734595.1 Kiritimatiellales bacterium
TACCATGGGCCATGCGCAGGACGTCTGGGGCGTGCGGAATGCCAGGTGGAAGGGGGTGTTGTGTGCTGTTGTATGAACCTCTCCGTCGATGCTGCCGAGGGCAAAATCGGGCGCGAGGTAATTTTGTCGACGAAACCGGTGTGTTTGTGTGCGCGTGGTTCGCGGGAGTTTCAATTCTCTCACGTGTGATAGCAGGTCATCCGGCCCGATAGGAACGCCGAGCCAGATGTGACAGCCGTCCGTCGGTTCCGGAGTGCCGAGAACAAAATGATAGATTGTGTCCATGAGCGTGTGCCCGCGGAGGCGGTATGCGCCGCGGCTTTGGGGTCCCGTGACCATGCCGATACCGGCGTGGTAATTACTGACGGACTCGGCAATCAGGTGACGTATAACCGTCCTGATCTCGGCGTGCAGTTCAGGCGAGGCCGGGCAGGCCAGCATGACCGCCAGCGCTTCGAGCTGCACGCCAGTGTAGGCCGGTGAATTGTATTCCGGCAGGAAGCCCGTGCGGTTGACGAAGTTGCGCCACTCTTCCCATTCCCAACCGGCGACAGCGCGTGCCCGCGGCCAATCCAGCGCGTCCGCGATACACAGCCGGGCTGCCTGGTTGAGCAGCACAATATTGGTGTATGCGATGGTGCAGCGATGAGCATTCGCTGCATCGAAGGCCAAGCGCAGGCATTTTTGCAGACGTTCGTGCAAGTCTGCCGGCATGCGGCTGGATGCATGGCGGTGGACATACCAAAGATGGGGGATAATGAAGGAGAGGGCATTGGGGTCGAGCGCCATGGGCCACTCGGAGTGCCATTTAAAATTGCCGTAGGTGAGACTGTCGGTATCAAGGTCCTGATGATCGAGTACGTAGGCCAAAGATTTCCAGGCAAGTTCGTCGTGTCCGGTCATGGCCCAGGCGGTCATGGCGGAAGCGGTGGAGCGCACGTCAACGCCGGCCGCGCGTGAATGCATGCTTTTCTCGCTGCCTCTCCATGGCCGGACGCGCAGCAGGCCCGTGTCCGGGTCGATACGGTTAAGGAAGGCCTCCGCATGGTGCGCAAAGATCTGTTGCCGCAGTTCTTCGAAATCACTGGTGGCAGGGCACATGACAATTTACTCCTCGTTTGACGGTGTGTTGTATGTGGGGATGGGCGGAATTGTATCGGGTACTTCGGCTTGTGCGTCAAGCCGGGCATTCACGAACGATGATGTTCCCGCTGCCAGCATCGCAACTTGACCTGGACCAACCGGGAAATCGACGCTTCCGTGTTTGCTGACATTGAGTTTTTTACCCGACAACAGTTCGGCGACGGAATCGACCGTTGTCAATGCCGGTCCGGCGAGGGTTACGGCACCCCCGGTGTTTTCATGATTGACGATCCAAACCATGCGATTGCCGGCATCATCAAGGCGTGTAAGGATTTCAAGTTGGGGTGCGGGTGTTCCATTGAGCGTCGCCTCGAGGGGGCGCTCGACGTCGGCTTTTTCGACAATGCGCGTGATCCATGCGCGTGGGCCGGAGCGTTCGGCGGCGGTTGTGGCATCATTTATTTCGAACGGCCATATGGGCTCGCCGAACTGCCGCATGTCATAGACTGGAAAGAGGCAGGCATGGTCGTGTCCCGGGCGGAAACCCAGCCAAAGCGTGCGGTCGGTTTCCACGGCGACCGGTTCCGTGTTGTAGCTGGCGACTACCTTGGCGTCCTTCTTTGCTTCGCCGGTGAAGATGTCGTGGAACGTACGATAGTCATCCGGCGTCCAGCTGTCGTTCTTTTGTGCCGTGATCCGTTGGGGCATGCGCGGGTCCCACACGTTCTGCGGCAAACCGGCCGCGCTTTTTTCCGGCAACTCTCTACGCAGGGTCGCAAGTTCGTCATCGGTGAGCTGGGCGGGGGTGACCTGCTCCCCCCGCGCCCGGAACTTGCTGCGGTCGGTATCTCCCTCCCACGAGGCAGGTGTCTGGTGTTTTGAGGCGAATTGCCGGGCCCAGGTCATTTCGTCCATGGAGTTGTAGGACGGCATGAAAACTCCCTTGTACTTGTGGCGTGGGCGAATTCCGAAATGCGTGTACAGAAAATCCGTCGGCCGGCCGGTGGCGGTATCGAATAGAAAGGAATCCGCGGTGGCCATCACGAAACCGCCGGCGTCGATGAAGGCGGCGACACGATTGTTGACTTGCGGGCTCTGCCAGGAGGAGCTGAGCACCAGCAGTACTTCATAGTCACTTAGAATGTCGGGTTCCTGTTCGAGTTGATTGTCAGCAATGATTTCGAAGGGGATGTGGGCTTCGGCAAGCGCCTGGCAGGCCCAGCCGAAATCCAGTTTTGGGTATTCGAAACCGCGGTACATGTTACCAGTGTTGCGCGGGTAAAGCACGGCGACAGAGGGAGCGGGGACAGTGGCGTTGCGCAGGAAATCCCAATGAACCCGGTAGATGTGATGCCAGCGTGCTATTGCGTCGCGGGCCTCCGGCTTGGCGCGCCAGTCTTCACCGTAGATCCACATGAGCAGTCCGTGAGTGTTCTGCCCCATGATT
Organism: Kiritimatiellales bacterium; assembly: GCA_021734595.1. Taxonomy (GTDB): domain Bacteria; phylum Verrucomicrobiota; class Kiritimatiellia; order Kiritimatiellales; family Pontiellaceae; genus JAIPIO01. The sequence continues at coordinate 2,531 of JAIPIO010000146.1, forward strand.
CGAGCCAGGGCCCGTGCCGCGGGTCGCGGTTCATTGGCGCGCTGCGGCTCGGGGCTGAACCAACTCCAGCCGAGGACCGGTAGGCCGTACCGTCGGGAAAGCTGGTTTGTGAAGGCCAGGTGGATGTTGACGCCCGGGTAATCCCATTGGCAATCCTCGACAGTGAGCACGCGGTTCAGACGGGCCTGCCAGTACAGATCGAGACCGTGTTTCGAACTTGCCCCGGGCCACTTGGCATTGGCGTGCGAGAACGTGAAAAACTCGACCGGTCGATCAAGGCCCTTGGCAATGTGTTCTCCACCTTGTTGGAAAAAGAGATGGGTGTAATACCCGTGAAAGTCAATCCAGTACTTCCATGCGCCCGGATGGATGTAGCGTTCGTCCCAGGAAGGGATGAGTACCTCATTCCAAGTGGCATGGTTCGACAGCGTGACCCGGTTGTAGGTCAGGCCGTCGTTGTTCGTGTCCTTTGCGGGTGTTTCATCTTGAAAAATGACGGTTTTAAGCCAAGCGCGGTATCTTGGTACAGCGTCGTACCCGTATTCGATGTCGCGACGCGAGTACAGCCCGGTTTCGTCCCAACTCGAGAGCACAATGGTATCCCCGACACGGAACAGCTTATCGGGACCGTACTGGCGTGCGAAGTTCAGTTCGGCATTGAAAAATCTCTCCGCGTTGGACGTGCTGTGAATCGATTTTCTGTAGGGATGTACCCGCTTGGCCGTAACCACTGGTTTTCCGTCGGCCCCGATTACCAAGTCCCCTCTGCCCGTGAAACGGGCCTGTCGCAACAGCCCGAAGCCGCCTTCAGCGAGAAACAGATCCGCCGCGTATGTTGGGTCCGCATCGATTTTGTAGATTCCGTTGAATCCCATGGCGAGGAAGTCTTGGAAAATGGCCTGCCGGTCATTGGCGAGATCTGCCGCAGGCCATTTTCCCGGCCACTGATAATGAAGGACCGGAGCCTGATCGAGTTCACGCCATGCAGGCATGAGTGACGGGCCCGGGGCGGGAACCTGAGCGAACAGTGGAGGAGCGGCGAGCAGTGAAAGAAAAGAGATGTACCGTTGCATGGGGTGTCCTTGGTTCAATGCGCGGAAATGCATCCAATTGGTTGGTAATCAGATTGGAAACGATAGTGTCAACTGGTAAGCAAGATAGCACGGGGAGTTGTCTAATGCACGGAAAACCGATGTTTATGCATCCGGGGAAAGCGGTCTTCCGCGGAATCCAACCTGATCGGTTGCCTTAATCCGTGATTCAGGGGTTGATTCACCTCAAAGGCTCAAGACACGAAGAACTACAGACTATTCCGTTTGAATCATGTGTTTCGGGCGCTTGATGAAATGATCGATCATGACGGTCTTTTCGATTGTATACTCATCGTCGTCCTTAAACTTGTCTTGCACGACAACACAGTTATTGATTTCGAATCCCGAGCCGTCTTCACAATCGATGTTCCGAGGATCCGAAACCACGCGAAAGCGGCAATTGTTGAATTGCAGCCAGCTTGGATTCGGGCCCGTGACCCGTGCAACGTTTCCCGTGATAAAAGAATCTTCAATTACCACATGGGCACCGTTTTTCACCACAAACATTGGTTGCCGGCGATCCGAATTCTCGCCGAAGAGTCCTTGGCAGGTAACGATCATTGACGAAATATTGATGTGCGTTTCGGCCCCTTCCGCAAGCAGCATCTGTGTTCGTTTGCCTTCGAACATTTCGGCTTCCACGCGCACCCCTCTGAAGTTGAAGGTGCCGTTGTTGATGCCCTGGGCCCCTATGCGGATTGCGACTTCCCCGCCTGAGCCACCTAAGTTTGAGCATGTTACGAAGCCGCCTCGTTTGAAATACATGCCTGTGTTGCAGAACAGGAAATTCGGACGGATAAAATGGTAGACCATATTTTGCGGAGAATGCGTTATGAAACCGGTCTTGCAATTTCGAAATCCCAGATCGACGAAGGTCATGTCGGATGTGCAAATGTAGGATGCGTCCCCCAGAGACATGCCGGTATTTGCATCGGTCAAATACAATCGCTCGAAGCGATTATCCCCCGTAGCACTTTGTCCGAAGCGTCGCAGGTAGTCGCGTCTGATGTCAGTGGTCTGTTCGTCCGTTTCAAGTTGTTTTATGTAATGAGGGCCATCAATTGAATTAAGGCGTATCAGTGTTCCGCACCGACCTTTTCCGTCCAAGCGAAGATCGTACATTTCCAATCCTGTTACGCCCCATGCTTCTATCATATCTTGGTTTTCTTCCCCGTCCCAAAACAGCACCGTGCTGCCGATTTTTGCGCCACCGGTCCCCTTGATTACCAACCCTATGTGACGCCGGTCCAGTTTCAGTGTTTTGGTTATCCTGTACTTGCCCGCGGGGATGACAACCGTTCTTGGTGCGTGCATATTCGGGGGGTTGCCACGTTTCCATTCGTCGGCCTTGCAGGCTTGGTCGAACGCGCGTTGCAGAGCATCGGAGTCATCGGTCTTCCCATCTCCAACGGCACCGGTATCTTGGGCGTGAATGAACAACGGTCTTTTTTGCTGACCCGCATCTCCGGTTTCGAGTGCGCTTTTTTCTGCTTTGAGCGATGTTGTGGCGGGGGCAGCGACGGGCTGCTCATTATCCGCCGCGGCGGTAACACACAGCGGCACCATGAGCGTCACCGATGCTATCCATAAAATGCTTGCGACTGTTGTTGTGGTGTTAGTCATGCTGAGTCCTTCTCGGTTTTGATTGACGAGGGTCTGAGGGGGCGCGATCGATTAGTCCGGAAACCAGAAATAGGTACCGTTTCCCGGGGCGTCAACAGCCAGTTCCATGGCTTTTTCGGCTTTAATGGTTTCGACGTGTCCGTCCGCGAATCCCCAATTTCCCATCCCATCGTGATGCGCGAAATCAGGTCCTATGGGGCCGTTGACTTGGCTTCGGTGCATGAAAAAATAGTATCGGGTTGTATCGAGGTCGTAGGACACATCGGAAAACATGCCCGAGGCGCTTGGCTTCACCATTTCATGGATGTACTGCCTGCCGAAGTAATAGTTGTAGCCGATCCAGTCATTGGCCAGTTGACTTTTGTTCAGCGGACAGAAGTGCCATTTTTCGTTCGCCGACTGAGTTCCCGCATACCACGTGGATCCAGGTCCGTACTTGGACCCCATGTAAGGTGCCAGGTGGACATACCAGAAGCCAAGCCATTTATCTCCATCGGTCTGTGAAAAGAAAAACGGAAACTGGCCGTTGCTGTCATTGACCAGCCCGGTCATTCCCACCAGCATCTGTTTCTGGCGGCTGATGCAGGCTACTCGTCGGGCGGACTGCCGCGCGCCTTCCAGGGCCGGTAGAAGCAGAGACGCCAATATGGCGATAATGGCAACCACCACCAGGAGCTCGATCAATGTAAATTCTGATAGCTTGCGAGGCATAAGGGGGACCTTGTTGGCGTGGGTTCTTAGGTCCGGCGACGGCGCGAGATAAGACCTGCCAGGCCCATGACGACAAGCATCACTGTGTTGGGTTCTGGTACGGCGTCCACGTAAGTCAGATCTCCCACGTTGCCGAAAAAGCGCAACTTGGCAAGACTTTCTCCTGCGGGAAGGTCCCCGTAGAGATCCAGATCAGACGCCGTCACGCCGTCAATTGTCAGGTCGTACACACTTTCTCCAATGACATAGTCCATTTCCAGCTTGAACCATTCTCCAGGGGTGTAGTTCAATCCTGTATTCGGAGTGGTGCTGTATGAGTTTTCAATCGTGCCGTCGTGGAGAAATGACACCCAGGTCATCAGCGTATTGTTGTCCGTCAGAAACCCTGTGTATGGATTTTGGGTTCCATCATCCGCCGTGACATTCATCATCCATTCGAAGTGTAACTGGTCGCCGGTTGTTGACTGGGTTGCGGCAAAATTTCCTTCAACCGTGTTTGTGGTGCCGGGATAGCGCACAAAACGGAGGTAATTATCGCCTTGCGCGTATGGGTAGGCGCCGGGATCCGGCGAGGTGGTTGAATCGGTAACCTGGACTGCTGTGCGAGCGTTGTAGAAATCTTCTTTCACATACCAGCTTCCGATTGTGGCGACTGGATCATAATCGCCGGATGTATCTTCGAAAGCAGTGTGGCTGACACTTGAGCCGAGTGATTCAAAATTATCGTAGAAGATCGCAGTGTCCGTGGTTACGTTTTGTACGAGTACGGCCTGAGTGGGTGCTGTTATTCCCAGAACCAGGGCCACGACGATAACTGCTGACTGTAATGAGGACGATGTCATGCTTTCTTTCTCCTTTGTGGGCTTACCTCTATGTGTTTCGAACGGTCTTTTTCGAACCAACTCTTGTGTCTTCCAGATGATCTTTTTATACTCAGGGATCCAGGCGCTTTTCTACCATTTCGGCAACCTCCTTATCAAATGCTCGACTACGGTTTCCGTGAGGCGGTAATGGGGGGCTTCCCCGCGTGTCTCGTGTGTCCCCCCTCCAGCATCACCAAGTGCGCTGGAAGTTCAATGTGGGCACACGGAGGTTGTTTCCCGGAAAGGACGGTCTTCAACATGTTAACCAATGCATTGGCATGGGCTGCAAAGTCAACTTCAAATCGGCTCACGGGAAAGAGCAAACGATGCGTGATACCGGCGCTCATGTGAGTGACGACATGCAGTTCAGAGGGCACGTCAACATTCATTTCCGTCAAGGCGACCGCGGCATTGTGTAAGAGTCCTTCGTCCGTAACGATTAGTACATCGGGATGTTCGTGCGGACGAGCAATCCACAGATCTCTTGTTTCCTCCCACCCGGCACCCGCGACACCCGCGTAATCCGTCACGCCGAACCACTCCCGACGTTTTTCAAGTCCGAGTTCGGTTAGCACTTCGTCAAAATGTGCGAGCGCCACGGTTCCGTTAGGGGTTATGTGTCGGCTCTCTCCTTCCGGGATCTCTGCTTTACACCGGTCTGCCGGGGTGAGGATGGCGAAGCGCCGTCGCCCTTGTGAATAAAGATGTCGGACAGCACGTCGAATGGCATCCCCACTGGTTGAAAAAACGCCGTACTGGACATCGCTGTTCAATCCGAATACCGGGATGTTTGCAGTGTTCAGCTTGCCTAGCCAGGGACCTTTTGGAATGACGCCGGCAAGAATTACCGCTCGCAACGCGGACTTTTCTACAGCATTGAAAAAATCCACGGAGAGCTCATCATGCGAACAATACTTACCGGGGTCGCTGTGGCCAATGAACAACTCCTGAGGAATGCTTGCATCGTGAAGCAAATTCCGCAGGGTTGCCACCATCTGTCGCAAAAAACCCGACGCGGATCGATGCAGAATATCGATGCCCGTGACCAGTGCCACCGGTGACTCGGCACGCCAATCGCGCAAGTACGTACCGCTGCGGGGGCGTCTTTCCACCAATCCTTCGACTGACAGAAATTGCATTGCCTTGGCAATCGTTATGTTGCTCACGCCAAACTGACGGCTTAAAACACGGTCCCCCGGCAGGGACTCCCCTGGACGGTAATTACGCACCATCCACTCGCGCAATGCGTGCTTAACTTCTTCAACCCGCAATCCATCCGTTGCCTTTGCCATGGATAAAATCCTGTATTATCAGGTGACTTAGTCAGTGGGTTATAATAAACCAGTTAAAAGAGTAATGTCAAGGGAGTGATTATGAAAATACATATCAACTGACTAAGCCAGTTGACGCAGTGTGCACTAAGAGGAGGATTGGACGCTCATGACCTCGTTGGCGGGAGAATAATCGGGGTCGGATCGGAATCGGGACCGAAAGGAGTCGGATGGGATTCGGACACGAGAAGCTGGATGTGTACCGTGCGGCTACGCAGTTCACGAGGGCCGGGCGCAGTATCCCGTGGGAGTCGATACCGATTCCGACCCCGACCCCGACTTGTCCCGCCTCAGGCACATGTTTTGATGCTGGATGGTCGAGCGCAAGAGATCAAGACGTCTGAACGTTCAGGCTCGTTCACGGATCTTGGAAATTGTATTGCACACACCAATCCGTGTGTTATCTTCCTGTGCTGGTGTCTGGGGCGGTCCTCTGTCGTTTCGTATCCCTACGTCATTCGTAAGCAACCTCCGAGAAAATATCATAAGGCAATCCAATGCCTCTGCAATACTTGAGCGAAAGCTGGCAACTGGTTCGTACGTTCCGATCGCGCATCGGGAAAACGGGAGTGATTTTCCCTGCCGCATTCATAACCGCGGTGGGACTGAGTACGATGGTTGTCGGCATTGTGTTTTACGCCAGTGAAGCGTTGGGGGCTTCAGCGGGGCAGGTCGGCGCTTTAGCGGCCACATTTTCCATATGTTATATCGCCGGATGTCTCTTTCTACGGCCTGTTTCCAGTTGGATTTTACCCCGGTACAGTGTGTTGCTGGCGACCAGTGTGATGGCTCTCTGCATGGTATTTGTGCTGGTTTCCGCTTCTCTTCCATGGGTGTTTCTTTGGTACGGCGCGATTGGGCTCGCCGCCTGTTTCTTCTGGCCGCCGCTAATGGGGTGGCTTTCCACAAACATAGAAGGCGACGAACTCAGCCGCGCGCTCGGTCGTTTCAACCTGAGCTGGAGCGGCGGAGTGATTCTTGGTCCCCTTCTCGCCGGGTGGCTGAGTCAGATGAATCCTGCCTGGCCGCTGGTGTTCGCGTTGGTTCAATTCACGTTCACGGCGGCACTGATTCTGGGGGCTATTTTTACACTGCATAACATTGGGGCTGAAGACGATAACCACGTGGAGGAACGTGGAAAACAGGTAGTTGAAGACCAAAGTACGCCCCTGCGTTTTCCCGCCTGGCTGGGTATTTTTACGGCGTTTGTTGTGCAGGGGACCCTTGTGTCGGTGTTTCCATTGATGGCGCAGGCCGAGCTGGGCTTCAGCAAGCCGGCGGTGGGCGGTCTTCTGCTGATTCGCGCCTTGACCATGACCTGCTGTCTGGGGTTGCTGGGGCGGACCTCATTCTGGCGTTTTCGCGGAGATGTCATGATTGGGGTGAGTCTGCTGCTCGCCGGTATAGCCTTTCTGTTTGTCATTGCCGAATCGATGATCTGCGTAGCTCTACTTCTGGTTGCCACCGGGATTCTTTCGGCGGCAGCCTATAACAACAGCCTTTTTCACGGCTTGTCCGGCAGTTCGCAGAGGACATCCCGCATGGCGATGCACGAAGCAACATTGTCGGTGGGGATTGGGCTGGGAGCGGCGGGCAGCGGTTATGCATACCAGCATTTGGGAATGGTTGGGGCGTTCGGATTGTGCGCGATACTGCTCAGTGCGGGCGCGGCAGTGCAGGCGGGTATGCTGGCGAAAATGGATGGATAACGCGGGAAAGTGCGCGGGCGTCTCTGCATTTGTCCATAATAAGAGCCTCAAGAGGCTTTGGATTGGGGCGACCGGCTTCTGCCCTACACCAATTTCGGATCGTACTCCCGACGCCAGCGCCCCGGCGGCTTCCCAAAGGCTTTGCAGAAATCGCGGCTGAAATGGAATTGATTGCAGAATCCCGTGTCTGCGGCCACTTCTTTAAGGGAAAGATCCGTGCCGACCAGCAGGCGGCAAGCTTCCGCAAGGCGTAATTGCTTCAAGTACTCCATGGGCGGCCG
>JAIPIO010000147.1 GCA_021734595.1 Kiritimatiellales bacterium
AGTTGTAATTCCCCCACTGTTCAGGCCAGCAGTTGGCTGAAAACCAATTACTCGTAAGGAGACCGTAGACGATCGGGTTGGCAACCAAACCGATGACGCCGGCCCACTGGGCCGATGTGCGGTTGAGCAGGCCATAGATGAAGACCGCCAGAATACCGGTGGATACATAGCCCTGAAACTCCTGAATGAAGGCGAAGACGCTGCTGTTGTTTTCCAGCATCGGAGCCGCCACACAGCCGATCACCACGAACACGCCGATGAAGATACGGCCCATGGAGACCAGCTTGAACTGAGCGGCCTTTTTATCGATGTAGCGCTGGTAGACGTCCATCGTCAACAAGGTGGAGGCGGCATTGAGAACCGCGGCCAGTGACGAGACGATGGCACCAAGCAGCGCAGCGATAACAAACCCGAGAATCCCTTTATTCTTGGGAATCAGCTTCGTAATCAAAAGACCCAGTGCCGAGTCGTATTTATAGGAGTTCAGTACAACCTCTTCAACGCCTTCGCCGACACGCGTGGTAACCGCGGTGTTATACGCGGTGATTTCCGCAGCTTTCACCGGGTTGGCTGTTTCCCACTTCGCATCCATCTTGAAGATCTGGACGGAAGCCGGATTGGCAACGGCCTGCTCATAGACCGCGAGCTGATCTCCCGCATTTTTTTCCATGTCCTTGCTAAACAGGTTAAAGGCAATGATCCCCGGAATCACGATCACAAACGGAATGACCAGCTTGAGGGCGCCAGCAAGCACCAGCCCTTTCTGACCTTCGGCCAGCGAGGCGGATCCGAGAATGCGCTGAGTGATGTACTGGTTGAGACCCCAGTAGTAGAAGTTCGGAATCCAGATGCCCAAAATCAGAATAGGCCAAGGCATCGAAGGGTTGCTGCCCATGTGCATGGCCGAGTCGTTCAGCACACTGAACTTTTCCATGACCCCGGCACCCTGGTCAACGACAGCCGCCGCTCCGGTGGAGGTAACCAGTTCGGAAACGTCCGTGCCGCCAAGCGCGTCAAAAGCAAAATAAGTGATGACCCCGCCGCCAACGATCAGAGCGGAGCCCTGCAGCAGGTCGGCTCAGGCGCAGGCTTTCAGTCCGCCGACCGCCACGTAAATCGCAGCCATCGCACCCAGCGCCCAGCAGCAGCCCGCCAGCGGGAGGTTTACATCAAATTCAAACATCAATTGTTTCAGTGTGAGAGCTCCGGCGTAGATCACGCCGATCAAACTAACGCCGATGAGAATGAGCATCATGGACAGAGTCATGATCAGCCGCGCCCAATGGTTGTAACGAAGCTCAAGAAATTCAGGAATCGTGGTAATGCCTGATCGCAGGAAGTAGGGCAGCAACGCAAACGCAACCACCACCAGGGTAATCGCCGCGATCCACTCCCAGCTGGAAACCGACAGGCCGTAGAGGCCGGCCCCCTGCCCCGACATGCCGACAAACTGCTCGGCCGAAATATTTGCGGCAATCAACGAAAAGCCGATCAGCCACCAGGTCAAGCCACGCCCGGCCAAAAAGTAGTCCGCGGCCCCGGTTTCGCCGCGCGTATCCTCGCCTTTTGATTTGTACAGGCCAACAAAAAGTACCGCCGCCACAAAGGCCACAAACACAATAATATCAATTATACCCATAACACACCCCTGTTTAGGTTGACTATTCCACTCGGAACCGCACCTGCGATTCAATACGAAAGACAGGTGAACATATCAATGTTGCCGACGTGATTAGAAGCAAAATCCACCGTCTTTACCGCAACGTCAACGGCTGGGTGTAGTCGCCCACCGGATCCAGACAGACGTTGCCTGCCGGGCCGGCGTCGATCGGGGCCACCGGCAGTCTGAGGGTCTGTCCCTCGAACTCGGTCTGCTCCAACCGGTCGCGCGACAGCGTGGTGCCGATTTTCTTGAAGAACGGAAAAAGGTCCTCGCCCACGGCGATGCTCATATCCTCAACCGTCTCGTCCCAACTCAGCTTGCGCTGGGGATCATCCGCCCAGCGGGTACTGCGTACCCAGTACCAGCGCGGATACCACGCCGGGCCGTAGCGGTCGTCCAGCTTCTGGAAAATATACCAGTGCTTGGTCCAATCGGTTCCCTTACCCCATTCGTCGCGGTCGAAATTGGCGACGTCGACCTTTTTTCCCGCCTTGGCTTCCTTATCGAGAATGGAGTTGCAGTTGCGGTTCGATTGTTCCTGGCGCTTCGGATCATAGATCGCGAGGATCTTGCCCTGGAACCATCCGGCCTGGCTCTCGCCCTGGTTGACGTGCGGGGAACGGCCTGCCAGTTCTCCTTTTTCGTTGCGCGGCCCGCCCATCGTATGCGCCATCTCGTGCGCAAAGACGCCCAGCAGCCCGAGCGGTTGATAAGTAATCACCGCGGCGGCCTTCGGGCGCGGGTTGATCGCCCATCCCCCGCCTCCGCCGGCAGGCATAACAATGGCATAGGGTTCGTCGTATACTTTTCCCGGCAGCCATTGCCGGATCTTTGCGGCCGAGTCGGGAATATCCTGCTGGATGCACTGCTTCACCGTGTCGGGCTGGTTGGCCGCATAGTAGACGATGATGCTGCCGAGGTTTGCCTCTTTTTCAGGAAAGATACCCACGCCGCCAACACTTGGCAGCGTTTTCTTTCCGCCGACCGGCCTCTTCCCTTCCGCCAACCAGTGGACTGCATCGGCCAGTGCCTTGCGGTTGCGCTCCGCAGTGTCCGCATTAACTTTCTTTTTGTCCGCATTGAAAATATCGGGCGTCTCGGCAATCATCACGCGGCCCTTTTTAAAATTGCGTCGCGCCCGGACCGGTTTCCCATTGGCGCCCGTTTCAAGCACCTCCCACTCGCGGCCCAGATTGGGCACAGACATTTTTTTTCTGCCCACCTTGTCCGAATCGACCGTGAAGCGTGCTCCAAACAGCTTGGCAAGCCCGTTCATGCTCCAGGCATCGGCATCCATTTTATCCTTTGGCACGCTGCCGCCGATAACCAGCAATCCGCCGCCGTTCTCCACGAACCATTTCAAGGCGTTGCGTTCCCGCTCCGTGTACTGCTGCGCCTTGCGGTCCGACTGGAACGTGATCACCACGTTGTATTCCACGTTCGGCCACCAGGCATACGGCTCCAGTCGGTTTTCCTTCTCACCCACTTGCAACCGGACGCGGCTTTGGCCCTTCGGCAGGAGTACAGTGTCGAGGCAGGCAATACTTGAACAGGCGCGGAAGCCTTCCTTGTTCAATGCACCACGCATGCCCCACAGCAGCACAAACTGCGTCTGGTGCGCCTGATCCAGTAGGACGTTGATCCCCGTATCGTTTTTCGGGAGCTTTCCCGGCAACGGATACTTTTCGCAAAATTCAGCCGGAAGCGTTTTACCGGCCCGCATGTACTCTGCGATGGTTTGCATATCCCGGTCTGCCGCACTGGACGCCACTCCAGCTGTCAGCAACACCGCCGCAAACAACACTAAAAAAGGGGGTTTCATCCGGCTCATTCTTTTGTCCTCTCAAAATATTCTGGCGAACATCTCATTTCCACTTCCGATAGACAACCAGATTTTCCAGACTTCGGAAAATTCGCTCCGCATTTTTCCAGGCATTGGAAACCGGCACCACCCGCTTTTCCAAGGTCTGGAAGCTTGAAACAGGCTGGATTCCAATGGTTGGAAAAAAAATCACAGGGATCGGAAACAGGCACACCTCCCATACCAAAAAAAGAACCGTACTCCCCCGGCGTTTATTGACAAATCAACATGCACTGTGACACGTTATGCGTTCGGTATATCAACCATATCAGTGGGGGAATTGAATCTTGACGGCGAACGACGATTATATTGTGGAAATCCTGCGAGATGCGGGCCTGATCGACCAGGCACAAGGCGCAGCCGCACTGGAAGATGCCAGAAAGAACAACCGTGACGTTATCGATGTTCTCAGCGACGATGAAAAACTCCCGAAACCCGATCTCCTGAAGGCGCTGGCCCACCAGTTTGGCATGGAAACGATTTCCCTTACAGGAATCGATATCACACCTGACATCACGGGATTGGTTCCGGCCGATGTGGCTACCCGCTACCGGATCATACCGGTGCAGAAAACCGAGGGCGGCGTGATGATCGCGATCGGCGATCCGCTGGATATTGAAACGATTGATACCCTTCGCTATGTGCTGAAACAGCATGTTGAGGCCGTCGTCGCCATGCCGGAGGAAATCAAAGCCGCCATCAAGCGCTATTACCCGGAAACGGATGTCTCGGTGCAATCCATGCTCGAACAGATGGGCGAAGCAGAGTCGCACATTTTTGATGATGATGACTTGCTAACCGTCGACGGAGATGCCGCGGACAGCGAAGAGCCGATTATTAAACTGGTCAACCTGCTGATCCTGGAAGGCTTCCGCTCGCGCGCCTCGGATATCCATCTGGAACCGCTCAACAAGAAGTTCCGGGTGCGCTACCGCATTGACGGCGTGCTTAAAGAGGTCGAGGGGCCGCCCCGCCGGCTGCATCCCTCGGTAATCAGCCGCATCAAGATCATGTCCAAGATGAAGATTTCCGAAAAGCGCCTGTGCCAGGACGGGCGTATTGAAATCAAGGTGATGGGTCGCGACCTCGACCTGCGGGTATCCGCCATCCCCACCAACCACGGCGAATCGATCGTCATGCGCATCCTGGACAAGGAAGGACTGATGCTGGGGCTGCCATCGCTCGGATTCTTTTCCGACGACCAGCAGACCTTTGAACGGATGATCAAGCTGCCGGACGGCGTCCTGCTCATTACCGGTCCGACGGGTTCCGGCAAGACCACCACCCTGTACGCCTGCCTGAACTACATCAACCAACCCAACCGGAAGATCATTACGGTGGAGGATCCGGTGGAGTACCAGATGAGCGGTATCAACCAGGTCCACGTCCGCGCAGACATCGGGCTGACGTTTGCCGCCGCGCTGCGCTCCATTCTCCGCCAAGCGCCCAATATCATCATGATCGGGGAAATCCGCGACTTGGAGACAGCGGAAATCGCCGTCAACGCGGCACTGACCGGCCACTTGGTTTTCAGCACGCTGCACACGAACGATGCGCCCAGCGCGGTCACCCGCATGATCGATATCGGCGTAAAACCCTTCCTCGTTTCTTCGTCGGTACGCGCCATCATGGGCCAGCGACTGGTGCGCAACATCTGCGAACAGTGCAAGACGGAGTACCAGCCGACCGATGCGGAGTTGCGCATGCTCGGACCGGCCAGCCAGCAGATTGCCAATGCGCCGCTCTACCGCGGAGTGGGCTGTCCCAACTGCAACAGGACCGGCTATAAAGGCCGGAAAGGCATCTTCGAAGTGTTTGTCATCAACGACGAAGTCCGCCAGTTGATCTACAGCGGTCTGTCGTCCTCCCAACTGCGCATACGCGCCCGGGAGCTGGGCATGCGGACCCTGCGCGAGGACGGCCTGCGCAAGGTGATGTCCGGCATGACGACACTTGAAGAGGTGTTCCGCGTAACCATGAGGGATGAAAGCTGATGAATGTTTCGATCAACAACCTGATGCAGCTGGCGGTCGATGAGGGCGCTTCCGATATCCATATCGCGGTGGGCGCCCCGCCGGTGATGAGGATCAACGGCCACCTCCATCCGCTGGAGGCCCCGTCCACCACCCGCGCAGAAGCCGAAACCGCGATGCAGGCTATTACACCGGTCGACCACCTTGAGCGCATCGAACAGCTAGGCGGCACCGACTTTGGCTACAGCTATGAAGACAAGGCCCGTTTTCGGGTCAGCATTTTCAAGCAGAAAGCCAATTTCGGCATCGTCCTGCGCCAGATCCCAACCCAGCTTCTTGAACTCGATACGATCGGCCTGTCGCACCACGTCAAGGAACTCCTCCTGCGGCCCCGCGGCCTGATCTTGGTCACGGGACCGACCGGCTGCGGCAAGAGCACCACGCTCGCCAGCATGCTCGATGTCATCAACCGCGAGCGCAGCGCTCACATCATCACGATTGAAGATCCGATTGAATACTACCACGACCACAAGCGCAGCATCGTTACCCAGCGGGAAGTCGGCGTGGATGTCAGCACCTTCTCCGAAGCGGTCCGCCGCGCGCTCCGGCAGGATCCCGATGTTATTCTGGTTGGGGAAATGCGCGATCTGGAAACGATGGCCGCCGCCATCACCGCCGCGGAAACCGGCCATCTGGTATTCGCGACCCTGCACACCACCGGCGCTGCGCGAACGGTCGACCGCATCGTCGATGCGTTTCCGAATGAACAACAGGAACAGATCCGCGCGCAGCTCTCATCCAGTCTGTTGGCCGTTATTTCGCAGGAGCTGCTCCCGCGCCGCGACCAGCCGGGACGCGTGGCCGCCTTTGAGGTTATGATTGCCACCCAGTCGATCCAGAACCTGATCCGCGACAGGAAAACCTTTCAAATCAATTCAGCCATCCAGACCGGCGGCAAGGTGGGCATGATTTCCCTGGATGCCCACCTCTGCGAGCTGTGCCAAAGCGGAATGATTTCCAAGGAGGATGTGCTTACCAAGGCGCAGGACACAGAATTTGTTAGACGGAAATTGAATATTTGACCCGGGGATCCACAGCATATGGAACATGACTTTAAAAATTCCGTTCTCGAGGAGCTCATCCAAACCGGCGTGATTACCGAAGAACAGGCGGAGGCCATCAACGAGGAACATCTCCGCATGGGCCGTCCGGTCCACCAGGTGGCCGTGGATCTGGACTTTCTCGAGGAAAGGCAGTACTTGGATGTGGTTGCCCACCAGCTCTCCACAACCGTCGTCTCCCTGGGCGAAAGTTCCTTCCAACCCAAAGCGGTAAAGGCAGTGCCGTCCAGCATCGCACGCATGTACCGGGTGATGCCCTACCGTCTCGAAGGCGATACGCTGACATTGGCGGTATCCGACATCCCCAGCCCCGCCGCGGTCGATGAAATCGCATTTGTTCTTTCCCGCAGCATCGATCTGGTGGTGGCGTCCGCCGATGAAATTGACGCGACCATCATTCGCCTCTATGGCGAAGAGAACGAATCCGTTACGGAACTGCTGGCCGCCCTGGAGGCCGACCTGGAGGATGCGGGCGATCTGATCAACCGCCTGTCGGGCGACAGCGACATGATCGATATCGACGATCTTGAACATGCCGCCAGTTCCACGCCGGTGGTCCGTTTCGTCAATCTGGTGCTCTACCAGGCGGTAAAAGACCGTGCTTCCGATATTCACTTCGAGCCGTTCGAACACGAGTTCAAGATCCGCTACCGGGTGGACGGCGCACTCTACGAAATGTCGCCGCCGCCCAAACGGCTGGCGTTGCCGATCATCTCCCGCATCAAGGTAATCTCCGGTCTGAACATTGCGGAAAACCGCCTCCCGCAAGACGGGCGCATCCAGCTCTCCGTGGCAGGCAAAGCCATCGATTTCCGCGTATCCACCCTGCCTACCCAGTTTGGCGAAAGCGTGGTGCTCCGCGTGCTCGACCGCAGCAATGTTCAGCTCGATGTCGACAACATCGGCTTCCCGGACGACATCAAGCAGGTGGTCCTGGAGGACATCGCAAAACCCAACGGCATCATCATCGTTACGGGGCCGACCGGCTCCGGTAAAACCACCACGCTGTACGCCGCGCTACAGCATATCAACAAGATCGAGACCAAAATCCTAACCGCCGAAGACCCGGTGGAATACGATGTGGACGGTATCATCCAGCTTCCGGTCAGGGATGCGATCGGTTTGACCTTTTCATCCGCCCTGCGTTCTTTTCTGCGCCAGGACCCCGATGTGATCATGGTCGGGGAGATCCGCGACCTTGATACCGCGCAGATTGCCATCCAGGCCTCCCTCACCGGCCACCTGGTATTCAGCACCCTGCACACCAACGATGCCGCCGGCGCGATCACCCGCCTGATCGATATGGATGTTGAGCCGTTCCTGATCTCCTCCACGCTCGAAGCGATCCTGGCGCAACGGCTGCTCCGCACCATTTGCAAAAAATGCCGTAAACCGTTCCAGCCGGACAGCAAGGTGCTCGATCTGCTCGAGCTCTCCCAGCAGCAGGTCGGCGACCAGCCCTTCTTCTTTGGCGAAGGGTGTTCCGAATGCAACCAGACCGGCTACAGCGGCCGGCGCGCCATTTTTGAATACATGCGGATCAACGATGCGTTGCGGGCGGAAATCATTGACCGCAGGCCGACCCTGGCATTGCGGAACAAAGCCGTCGAAATGGGCATGCGCACGTTGCGGGAGGACGGCATCCGCTGTATTCTGGATGGATACACCACCGTGGAAGAGGTTACCCAGTACACTTAGTTTTCAGTAAAGGAGCAGGACGATGCCTAAATTCAGATATGCAGCACAGGACATTAAAGGCGTGGAAAAAACCGGCGTTGTAACCGCCGCCAATGAAGCCGCGGCCATTACACAGATCCGGAGCCGCGGGCTATTCCCATCCGAAGTCGTCGAGGCTGAAAAAGGTGAAAAACTGCGCAAAGCCAAGGCGAAGCCCGGCGAAAAAACCGGCGCCACAAGCATGGAAATCAGAATGCCCGCCTTTCTGAGTACGGTGAAGCCCAAACAGCTCATGATCTTCACCCGCCAGATCGCCACGCTCATCCATGCCGGCCTGCCGCTGCTACGTGGGCTGAAAGTGCTCGAACGGCAGGAAAAGAACCCCGCCCTCAAACGGGCACTCAACGATATCAACGAAACGATCGAGGGCGGCAGCTCGTTCGCCGAGGCGCTCTCGCACCATCCCCGTATCTTCAACAAGCTCTATATCAACATGGTGAAGGCCGGCGAGGTCGGCGGGGTGCTCGACGTCGTGCTTGAACGCCTGGCCGAGTTCATGGAAAAGGCGCAAAAGATCAAGAACAAGGTACGCAGCGCCATGACCTACCCTATCGTTGTCCTCATCGTCGCCTCCGGCATCGTCACCTTCCTGATGGTTTCCATCATCCCGAAGTTCGAACAGATCTTCTCCGAAATGCTCGAAGGACAGTCCCTGCCCGGCCTCACTTTGTTTGTTATGGGCATCAGCGACTTCCTGGTCAACCTCTTCACCAAGAACCTGCCCATACTGCTCGGCATTGTCGCGGCGATTGTTGCATTCTCGCTCTTCACCAAAAAAACCCGTATTGGACGCTCGTTCGCCGACCGCTTCAAGCTGTACGTTCCGCTGTTCGGCAGCCTGATCCGCATGAGTGTGCTCGCCCGGTTTGCGCGGACGCTCGGCACCCTGATGGAATCCGGCGTACCGGTGCTCCAGGCCCTATCCATCGTCAAGGAAACACTTGAAAACGAAGTCGTCGCCAGAGCCGTCATGGATATCCACGACAATGTCAAAGAGGGTGAAACCATGGCCGCGCCCATCGAAGGCAACAAGATTTTCCCGCCCATCTTCACCAGCATGGTCGAAGTCGGCGAAGAAACCGGCGAGCTGCCCGCCATGCTTACCAAAGTGGCCGACATGTACGAAGACGAGGTCGACAACATCGTCGCCGCGCTCAGTTCCATCATTGAACCGCTGATGATCGTCATGCTCGCGCTCATCGTCGGCACCATCGTCATCGCGCTCTTCCTTCCCATGATCTCCATCATCGGCAACCTGAGCTAGAAAATGCACGCCCCCGCAGACGGGAAGCGCGCACCACACCACATAGATTCAGGGAAAGCCGGTGCGGCGCGGGCTTCGCTTCCGATGGAGCCTGCCAATCCAATGGTTGGAAGTAAGATTCCAGGGGTTGGAAAAGCTGTGGACGGAATTCCCAACCATTGGAACATGTGCCCGCAGATGACGCGGATGGACGCGGATTAATGGAAGCAATCGACCAGGGCGGCTTCCCTTCATGTGGGGCAGACTTTCCAGTCTGCCCTGCGCAGGCAGACGCGGATCAATGGAAGCAACCGGCCAAGGCGGCTTCCCTTCATGTGGGGCAGACTTTCCAGTCTGCCCTGCGCAGGCAGACGCGGATTAATGGAAGCAACCGGCCAGGGCGGCTTCCCTTTCATGTGGGGCAGACTTTCCAGTCTGCCCTGCGCCCCGCATGCGGGGCGCCACTTTCCCAGCCATTGGAAAAAAGGGAAAAGGCAGAATGATTCCAGGGATGAATCTCT
>JAIPIO010000148.1 GCA_021734595.1 Kiritimatiellales bacterium
GAAGAAACGGCTGTGCATCCGCCATGCCCCGAACCTCGCCCACCTCGCTGCGCCGGATGGTGCGCGAACACTCCCGCAGGTTCTTTCCGAAGGAAACCGGGCGAACCCCACTGACGACGATCCCCATGCCAGGTAGGTCATGAATCAGGTTGTTGGCGATGCGGTTGCCGCCGCTCTGCCAGACCATGATCCCCGGTGCATGCCAAAAAATCTCCCCACTGTGCTGGATGTGGTTGTTTGAGATCAGATTGGACTGGCTGACATCTTTGGTGCCGGGGCCGTAGCCCGCGAGGAGAATTCCGGATCCACCCATGTGTTCGATCTCATTGCCGCTTACCCGGTTTTCCCGGCAATGCAAATCCAGGCGCACCGCGGTTCCGCCACTGTTCATGAACCGGCAGTCTTCAACCATGCACTCCTCCGCGCCGCGAAACCGTAGCAGGGCGTCCCCTTTGTCATACAGCGCCCAGTCGTGCTGCAGTCCGGCATCGTCATCGGTCCACACATCACGGTCCCCGCGCGTGAACGTCAATCCCCGAAAAACCAGACCGCGGACAGGCGAGTCTTGCGCGCCGTCGAAATCAATGCCGCCCTCCACGCGGATCAATTCCCGCAAGCGCGGCGCCACGATATGGCCGCCCGGCTCGTTGGACGTTGGCCACAGATAGATCTTGCGGGCATGCGTATCGGCCACCCACTCGCCGGGCTGGTCCAGCACTTCCAGTACATTCTCCACCCAGAGCGTGCGGGGGGTCTTCGCGTATAGCGCCCACGCTTTCTCTTCCGGCGATGTAAGCGGGTACGACGCCATGCAGGCGGTTGTGGCGACCCCTTCTTTTTCGTCAACCGACCGGAGGCCCAGAATGTTCATGGTGAACTGTACCTTTGGGCGGACGACTATTTCCACGTCATCCAGATTCGTCCAGTCGCGCAGGAAACCGCCGGGGAACAGCAGACGGGTTCTGCTTGCCTCTTTTCCGTTCCGCGGCATCGCGCCGGCCGAGCGTGCCCGCGGCAGCCGCGTTTCGCCTTCGTACAATGTGCAGAAACGCTCCAAACCAACGGGCAGGTCGGCCATCCACACCTGCCCTTGCGCAGACGCTGGAAGCCGTTTGGCAGCTCCCGCCGGAATCTTCTTCCACGGCCCGATCCCCATGTCTGAACTGAAAACCGGTTTTTCGCCGGGATGGGCGGCATAAGTGATCAAGCATCCCGCTGCCGCCGAATCCGCCAGGCCAAACGACAGCGTCCGGTCCAGGCAGTATGTTCCTTCCCGAATCAAAACCGTTATGTTTTGCGATGGCGTATCGCGTTTGATTTCACGCACGGCGTTACGCGCCCGCTCAAGCGAAACAAAAGGGCCATCGGTTTTATCGGCGTTGGGTTCCGGTAGCTTCCCCGACCAGGCGTCGTTACCGTTGACGGCGACATAGCAGTCGGCACGAACGGAACCGCCGCCGGATTGCTCCGCCAGAATCCGACCCCCGTTCAGTACCAGCAGTACCATCAACATCGGTATTTTTCGTTTCATGCCCATATGCAAACCACCGTCTCCCTGCCTGGTAAATCCGTTTAGACGTTATAATTTAAGCCGCTGTCAAAACAACATCCAACTTCCGGCTGTAGTGCCGCAGCGGGATCCGTCCGTCTTGGTTGCACGTTCTGTCCATTTTGCGAGACCCTGCGGACGGCCTATTTGCCTGCCGCGCTCTCTGCGGCGGAAACGGCTTCCCACGCATCGACCAGTCCGGCGCCCGTGCGGGTATCCTTCCCTTTGTCGCCCACGTCGCGAGCCGTTACTTCCATAATCTCACGGATGCGCCAGGCGGGCAGCTCGGGGGCTGCGGAAAGCATCAGGGCGGCAACGCCCGCGATATGCGGACTGCTGAACGAGTTGCCCTGCCGGTTCTCGATATATTCCCCGTTGCCGGGAGCAAGGAGCGGATAGCCGGGACCGGGAAATCCGCAGACATCGGGCTTGATGAGGCCGGATGGCAGAGGGTAGTCGGCATAGAATTTGACCGAGGCCCACTCGACCGGCCCGAGCGAACAAAAGGGCGGAACCTGCAAAGATTTGTCGAGCCCCCCGGCACCTATGACGCAGGGGATTCCTTCGGGGATTCGAATCTGAACGGGGATTTCCGCACTCTTCTGAAAATTGCCACAGCCTGAAACCAAGACGAGCCCGGCGCATATGGCGTGTTCCGACATAAGACGCCAGAGACCGCGGCCATTGCCCAGGTCTGGAATACTGAATGACATGCTCATAATGTCGGCACCCTGCTCCAGTGCGTATTGATAGGCATAGGCGCCGTGCCCCGAAAGCAGCATGAGCCGGGCGCGCGGCGCCACTCCGGTAATCGTTCCTCCGGTGCCATCGCCGGCAACGATGCCTGAAGTCATCGTCCCGTGATGTTGCTTAGGCGTGGTCGCTCGTACTTCACAGGAGCCGGTTCTGAAATTAAATCCGTAAAAATCGTCGACGAACCCGTTCTCGTCGTCGTCCCGCCCGTTGTTCGGTATTTCGCGGGCATTCACCCAGAGGTTGTTCCGGAGATCTTGGTGCGTGTAGTCAATCCCGGCTTCCAGCATGGCCACCACAACGTTTTCCCCCGTCACCTGCTTCTTTTTCCAAACACGGTCGGCACCGATCGCCTCGAGGTTCCATGGGATGGTGCGGCCCTTGCTGCTGAAAGCATCGCGCTCAGGCGGCCGAATTACCTCGGAAAGGCGCTCTCCTTTTGCGTCAGCTAGACGTGGAAAGCCGGCGTAGATGTATTTCACTTCATCCAGCGCGGCGACCGCTTGAATCGTTTCCGGCGCGAGCTCGACGGTCAGCGCATTAATAATCCAAAGTGGGTCCGCACCCGCGCCATCGATGGCTTTCAGCACAGCCTTTTGCTCCCCGTTCTGCGTGATCTCCTTCAGCTTTTCAACGACTTTACTGCGCAGTTCGCTTCGTTTTCTATCGGCGTTGCGCTTGCAGAACTGCGCGAACCCGCCGGGCATATCCAGCAGCTGTGTTTTACAGAGAATGGTCACCGCGATGGGTTGGTTCCGCCCAAACCGAGCGAGAACGACCGGATCCACCTTCGGGGCAGCGGAAGGATCGATCGCAACGGACTTGCGTTGTCTGGGTTGCGTAATGGCGCGTGAATTTGTTTTTTTACCGGAGGGTGGCGCGGCACCCTGCTCTGGAGCCATCGTTACCCATTTTTTATAGGCCTTCGTGCCGAGATTCTGCACATCTTTGCGGCCATCTGTTGTCATCACCTGACCATCCTTCATAACGACCAGCGTCGGAACGGTCGTGTTGTTAAGCACGTTTCGCTTTATCGCCATTAGATCCCGCATCTCTTTCGAGCCGCCAAGAACGGCGAGCCACGGCATATCCAACGCCTGCATGTGCTGCATCATTTTCGTCCGCCCCTTGTCCGTACTGACGAGGAAAATTTCGAAGCCGGGATCCGTTTTTTTGAGGTGGGTATAGAAATCAACGAGCGTTGGGGCGAACCGCCGGCATGCCGCACCGTTCTGCAAGGAGAAATAGAACGCCTTGAGTCCCTCGGCAGGTGCCGCAGCGACCTCATCCCCCGCAGCGTTAAAGAAAGTCGTCCCGGCGGCTTCCGCCATGTTCTGGGCTGACACGGCAACGGTCAGCAGAAAGAAAAGAGATAAGGTACCCTGCACGGTTTTTTTCACGATGGTTCTCCATTGTTGATTGAAAATCGTTTTCAGGCGACAGGGACACACCCCCGGCCCTCTCTTAACCTTTAGGGCTTCGTCTTAGCGGGTGCTGGGGAGATTTCATAGATCCGCGCTTTGGGCTGGGCCAATTGGCGGATGCGATCCTCGTACTGCGCCTTGTCCTTCAGGAGCCGGGCCACCTCGGCCTCGAACTTTTCATAGAACTGCTTGTATGCGGCGGGATCTGTTTCCTGTAGATTCTTTCTTCTGATTCCCTTTCTGCGCTGCCATTGCTTGCGCAGCGGGTTTACCGCCTTTTCGTTGCGTTCCTTGTTCAACAAGGCCACGGCCAGTGCCTGCTGATACTGCGGCGTCTTTTCGTTGCTTTGCAGCTCCACCTTGGAACCCAGCTGGAGATTGCTGTATTGCCCCACTTCCACGCCATCGATCTTCAACATGTATTTGCCGGGCTTGAGGCCGCGCACCGCAATGCGCTCATTGCTCATCTTATGCCCCGCCTTGGTGATTACATAGCCGAGTCCGGCTTCAGGCGGGAGCACCCACGGGAGTGCGCCGGCCTTGAAGCTGAAGCGCAGCGTACCCTTGTTGCCCGACACATCGGCCACCTCGCCGTCCGGCGAAGCTACGCGCCAGCCGCCGTCCGCCTTGAGGTTTGCCGTAACGGCACTCACCGAGCGGCCGGCATTCATCTGTTCCAGCAACTCAAAGGCCATGACCGCATGTCCGTCCGGTCCGGGATGTACCGCATCCGAGATCAGAGTGAACTCCGGGTTTTCAAGGCGCAGCTGGGTGGTGTGGTAGTTGAGCGGCCCGAGCATATCCACATACCCCGCCCCGCGCGCCACCGCAGTGTCGCGCGTCCAGGTGCCGTAGAACGCGAGCAGGGCATTGTAGTAGCGGGTCGCCTGCACAATCTGCTCCTGATCCTTCAGCCAGCGCGGCGGCTTAGCCGCAGCCACGCGCGCGTCGTACATCGTCGGCCCCATGAAAACGGGGATGGCGCCGAGCGCCTCCATGCGGTCGGCCAACTCCGTCATGCCTGTTTCGTAGGCGGCAAAAATATCGTGGTTGAAATGCTGGTAGGAACCGTCGTTCATTCCCAGCAGCACCGTGATGTATTTGGGTTTGAACGGGGCAACATCCTCCGCAAAACGGTCCAGCGCATCAGCCGCCTTGTCGCCGCTGACCCCCGCGTTGTGGAAAACGATGCGCCGCTCAGGATAACGGGTGTAGTAATAATCCTCCACATACTGCGTGTAGAGACACTGGTGTGTGATGCTGTCGCCCAGGAACACCAGCGTGTCGCCATCCTGCAGATCGATCGATGTAACGGGTTTCTTGAACTCCGCCGCGCCGGCCAGCACCGCGGCGCCCAGGGCGAAAATGATTGCCAGTTTATTCAGTCTGCGTCTCGTTGTATTCATCGTTGTCTCCTCCTTGGCGGATTAATGCAATATCCCGATATTTTGTGACCGGCAGCAAATGAATGTAAAGCAACTAATCCCAGGAACAGGACTGGAAAAACCGTGGAAGGGCACGGATATTCCAATGCCTGGAAAAGCCGGGAGTCAGAAGTTCCCGTGGTTGGAAGCGCACAACAGAAAAAAGTTCCAGACATTGGAAATGCCAAAGCCACAAAGTCGCCAAATAATCGCCCGGGGGTTTTTGCGTCGCCTTTGAGGCTCCCTGTCTTCGCGGCAATGCCAGGCTTAAATCTCTTCCAACCGTATTTTCTCGACGGAAAACAGGAGGCGCGATAGGCTCGTTGCTGTTGACAAACAGGAGGCATGGCATGAAAAAGCGATGGCTGGCCGGTGCATTGGCTATCACATTAACCGCGGCGTATGCCGCAGATAAAGGAGTTGAACAGATGAGTTCATTGGAAGGCAGGAAGGCTCCGGCGTTTTCGCTGGAAGGCAGCGACGGCAAAACACATTCAATCAAGGATTATGCCGGTAAAACGGTGATCATCTATTTTTATCCGCGGGACAACACCCCCGGCTGCACGAAAGAGGCCTGCGGCTTCCGCGACCTGAACAAGAAGCTGCTGGACCTGAATGCCGTGGTGCTGGGCGTGAGCAAGGACAGTCTGGCGTCGCACGATAAGTTCATCGATCAGTTTGAGCTGCCGTTTGTGTTGCTGTCGGACCCCGATACGAAAATGATGCAGGCCTACGGCGCATTTGGTGAAAAAACGATGTATGGAAAAACCTCCATGGGCACCATCCGTTCAACGGTAGTGGTTGGCCCGGACGGCAAGGTAATTAAGCACTGGGGGAAAGTCAAGAACGCCGAAGACCATCCCGCCGAGGTGCTGGAGTTTTTGAAAACGCTATAGGTTGGGTTTCGGATCGAGGATCAATGCATCGCCGGAGTATATAAGAAAACGACCCTGCCCGCCAAATGGCGGACAGGGCTTTTTTCTCAGGGGAGTGAGATGCTACTATGCTATCCGATTGCTTCGTTTCCTTTTTCGCCGGTGCGTATGCGTATGCACTCCGGCAGATCCAGAACAAATATTTTTCCATCGCCGATGTTGCCTGTCCGCGCACCTTTGATGATGGCATCAAGGGTGGGCTGCACAAACTCATCGTTCACGGCGATTTCCATGCGGACTTTCTTAAGAAGGTTTACCTCAACATCCGTTCCGCGATAGGTTTCGTGGTATCCCTTCTGCTGACCGCAGCCCAGGGCATTGGTCACGGACATCTTGAACACTTCCGCTTCGTAGAGCGCTTCTTTAACGTCACCGAGCCGTTCCGGCTGTATGTATGCAACAATCAGTTTCATGGTAAATTTTCCTTTCTCGCTATGGGGTTACATATTCGTGAAGAACTGGAATCCATTGTAGGCTTCCATGCCGTGTTCGCCAAGGTCCAAGCCTTTCAGCTCTTCTTCCTTGCTTACGCGGAGACCGACGGTTGCCTTCAGGACACCGAAGATCGCCAGTGCCGCCGGGAAACAGACGGCACCGTAGGCCGCGATTCCCACCAACTGAACCCAGACCTTGTAGTCCGCGCTGAAAACACCCGCGAACAGGGTTCCCAAAATCCCGCATACCAGATGGACGGTCGTGGCCCCGACCGGGTCGTCGATTTTAATCTTGTCGAACGCCATTACGGAAACGACCGCCACGGCACCACAGATCAGGCCGATGAGCACGGCCGCCTTGACGGATACCACGTCGGCTCCGGCGGTGATCCCCACCAAGCCGGCCAGGCAGCCGTTGAGCACCATGGAAAGGTCCGGTTTGTTCTGAATCGTCCAGGTTGCAACCATCGAGCCGATAATTCCGGCGGCCGCTGCCAGCGACGTGGTTACCAGCACATAGGAAACCATGCCGGGATCGGCAGACAGAACGGAACCGCCGTTGAAACCGAACCAACCGAGCCACAGCAGGAATACGCCGATGGTCAGCAGGGGCATGCTGTGTCCCATGATCGCCTTGACCTTGCCATTGACATATTTACCGAGGCGTGGACCAAGCATGATGATACCCGCCAGCGCACCCCATCCGCCAACCGAGTGAACGAGCGTCGAGCCCGCGAAATCGTGGAAGCCGCAACCACCGAGCGTGCTCAGCCAGCCGGCGCCCCATACCCAGGATCCGACAAACGGATAGACGAGTGCCACATAAAGGGTGCAGAAAATCAGAAACGGTCCAAGCTTGATGCGTTCCGCAACCGCACCGGAGACAATGGTCGCGGCGGTGGCGGCAAACATCCCCTGAAACAAAAAATCGGTCCAGTAGGTGTAGCCCGGATTGTAGGCACTGGTGATAAGCGCCGGATCGTTGAATGCGAGCCCATTGCCCACTCCAAAACCTGCGAATCCAAGAACCTTGCCCAGCAGCCAGCTGTCACCCGGATACATCAGGTTGAATCCGATCAAGGTATAGGTCAGCAGGCCGATCGCCACAATTGCCGTATTCTTAAACAGAATATTGACCGTGTTTTTTGCGCGGGTCAGCCCCGCCTCGACGGTCGCAAAGCCAAGGTGCATGGTGAACACCAGAAAGATGGAAACCATCATCCAGGTATTATTCACTGCAAACATGGCATCCGCCGCCGATACTGCGGGAGCCGCCGCTTCTACCGCGGCGACAACTGCGGGCGCGGCCTCTTCAGCCATTGATGCCAACGGCATCGCGATTGCGCATAAAGCCAACATAAGCCCAAGCGTCCTTTTGGTTATTCTAAACATCTGCATCCTCCTTTTTTCCCCTTCTTTATATCGAATTCATTAATCCGACTGTTGATAGCCTATATTGCAAGATACATGCCATCCAATGTCGTGAACACGCATGTTATTGTAGGGTAGTAAGATATGCATATAAAGGTAAATGTCGTCCGAGATTTATATATACAATTATGTGGGATAATGCGGAGCGGAGACACATTTATGTTGTTTTTATCGGCGACTCCCGAGTAGGTTCCAATGGCTGGAAATGAAGTTCCAGCCATTGGAAAATCTTCACGGAAAAGTTCCCATCGTTGGAAACACCTAGATGGAGTTCTTTCAGGTGTTGGAGCAACGGCGTCTGTTTGGAGATGCACTTCCCCCGTCCGGGCCGAACAAAAGTAATATCGGCGTAGCGGGTTTTTAGGCAGCGTGAAATAATGAACTCTTCCCCGTCTGTTTAGGGCATTGCCGGGAAATCCATTGATTCCAGATATTCTTCCACTTCGCTGATGCGGCCGAAAGCCAACATGGTTTTTGCCGATTCCCGGGCTTCTTCCATTCCAATCGATTTGATGATCCGCTGCACCGTGGGTGCGTCATGAATGTTGATGCTGAACTTGGTCAGGCCAACCCCCAGCAGAAAGGGAATCAGCTCCCTGTTGGCGGCCAGGTCACCGCAGATGGAGATATCCTTCCTATATTTTCGGGCCGCCGTCACAATGCGGTTAATGGCGCGGAGAATGGCCGGATGATAGGCCAGATAAAGTTTGGAAACCTGCTCGTTGGTCCGATCCACCGCCAGCATATACTGGATCAGGTCGTTGGAGCCGATAGAAAGGAAATCCGCCTCCTGCGCCAGCTCGTCGACCACCTCGACCGCACTGGGCAGTTCCATCATCACCCCAAGCTTGGTCTCCCGGTTAAACGCGATGCCCTTCTTTTCCAGCACATCCATGCATTCGTACACAATGTCGCGCGCCTCAAGGAAGTCATCCACGGATGAAATCAGCGGGAACATAATCCGTGCGCTGCCGTCGGCACCCGCCCGCAGGAATGCGCGCAACTGCGTGCTGAAAATATCCTTGTTCTGGAGCGAAAACCGGATGGCCCGCATACCGAGGAACGGATTGGCCTCGTTGACGTTCGAATAGTAGGAGAGCATTTTGTCTCCGCCGATATCCAAGGTCCGAAAGGTTACTTCGCGCCCCTCCATCTGATCGACCAGCTTCTTATAAATGTTGTACTGCTCCTCCTCCTGCGGAAAGTCGTTGCGAACAATGAATGGAAATTCAGAACGATAAAGCCCAACACCCTCCGCCTTGAATTCCCGGGCCGGCTTAAGGTCGCTCAGCAGATTGATATTCGCATAGATGTGCATGCGCGAACCGTCTTTCGTCACCGTTTCAGCAGTCACATCGGTGGCGCGGCGCAGAGCTTCCCGGGCGGTATCCAGCTCCCGGTATTTCTGA
Organism: Kiritimatiellales bacterium; assembly: GCA_021734595.1. GTDB lineage: Bacteria > Verrucomicrobiota > Kiritimatiellia > Kiritimatiellales > Pontiellaceae > JAIPIO01. The sequence goes on from JAIPIO010000148.1 coordinate 9,360, forward strand.
ATAATCTCCGCGTCCGGCTCGACGTAAACAATGCCCTGTTCCGCATCTATCAGCAGTTCATCTCCATCCGCCAGACCGTCTGCCAGTTCGCGACTGATCGCCACCATCGGAATTTGCAACGACCGGCATATAATCGCGTTGTGCGAGGTTACCCCGCTGCTGACAATGAATCCCTCAACATTTTCCGCTGAGAGTTTGAGGATATCCGAGGGCAGCAGCTCGTGGGCGATGATGATCTGTCCCCGATAATCTCCCTCGCCCTCCTCCTCATTCAGTAGGTTGCGCAGCAGGCGGTTGCCCAGATCCTTTACATCCAATACCTTTTCACGAATCTGTGGCATTTTGCTGTTGGAAAAGATTTCCACATATTCATTCACCACCACATTGATCGCCTTCACCGCCGGTATGCCGCTCTCAATTAGTCCGGCGATCTTCCCGGTAAATTGATTGTCCTGCAAAATCAGCAAGTGGGCACTGAAGATCAAAACGGCTACATCGGCCAGATCCTCCCCCGTCTGCCGCTGCAGTTTGTTAATCTGTGTTTCCGTCTCCTTCAGCGCACGTTCAAAATCCTGCAAGGTATGTGGCGTTGCATCCGGGTCCGGCAACATGCAGCTATCGTGCTGACCCGAATTCAGAATTTTAACGCTTCCGCGCGCGGTTCCCGGGCTTGCGGAGCGCCCCCGCAGTATCTTCTCGCGCGCCGGAACCGTTGCCTCCGCAGGTTCGCCGGGCTGCTCGGTCTCCTCCT
>JAIPIO010000149.1 GCA_021734595.1 Kiritimatiellales bacterium
CACCTATTTCGGTTTCATGAGCCAGTGCCACACCGATCCGCGCGGCGAAGGCCATGTCTTCGGGGCGCCGACCGGCGACTATATGACGCTGATCTGCTTCAAGAACGGTTCCCTTGCCCGCGAGCGGGTCAAGGATTCCTTCGGACTCGATTGGGGCGGATTTGCCGCCGCGCTGCGCGCCACGCCGCCCGGTAACAACAGCAAGCTTATGCTTCCGTATTTCGAACCCGAAATTGTACCGAAAGTGCTCGAACCCGGAATCCACCGGAAAAATCTCGACGAAAAAGATGCCGTAGGCAACTGCCGAGCCGTCGTCGAAGCGCAGATGATGTCCATGCGCATCCATTCCGAATGGATGGGCGAGCGCCCCGTAAAAATCTATGCCACCGGTGGCGGTTCCAAGGATGTCGAAATTCTCCAGATCATGGCCGACGTCAACAACTGCCCCGTTGTCCGTTTCGAGGTTTCCAACTCCGCCGCCCTCGGCGCCGCGCTGCGCGCCGCCCACGGATATCTTGCAGACGCGGGCGTGGTTCCCGACTGGCAGGAACTGGTGCAGCCGTATCTCAGGCCCGATCCGGAACGGACGGCGTCTCCCGATCCTGCCGCCGTCGCAGTGTACAATGCGCTCGTTCCGCAATACGCCGCGTTCGAAAAAACCGCGCTCTGAGTTTCCAATCTTTGGAAAATCCGGCGCTGAATCTTCCAATGGTTGGAAGTTGCGCCGCTGAGTGCGGATTCCTATACTGCGGCCTTATTTTTAAACAGGGGACTGAACAATGTCTGAAGCAAACGAAGGAATGGATGTCGGTTATGTGGCAAAGCTTGCCAATATCGACCTGACCACCGAGGAGACCGCGCTCTTCCAAGGCCAGCTCAACCAGGTGCTGCACTATGTCGAGCAGCTCAACGAATTGGATGTCGGTGGCGTCGAGCCGACCGCCCACGCATTTCCTGTCTACAACGTACTCCGCAAGGATGAAGTAGGCACGAGCCTCAACCATGCCGATGTGGTGGCCAATGCGCCCGCCGCCACCGACGGCGAGATCCGCGTTCCCAAAATTCTAGACCAATAGGAATATCCATGGCTGACCTACATAAACTCACGATTTATGAACTTTCCGAAAAGCTCGCTGCCGGCGCATGCACTTCGGTTGACATCGTCAACGACGTACTTGCTTCCATCGATGCCACCGACGGCAAGGTTGGAGCCTACCTGACTATCGACCGTGCGTCGGCGTTGGAGCAAGCGAAGGTGGCGGACGCGTTGCGCGCCGAGGGCTCCACGCTTCCAATGCTTGGAATTCCGGTGGCCATCAAGGACCTGCTCAACGTGAAGGGCCAGCCCTGTACCTGCTCGTCGAAGATTCTTGAAGGCTACACCGCACCGTACGATGCCACTGTCATTGCCAAGTTGCGCGAAGCCGGGACGGTGCTGCTGGGCCGCGTCAACATGGATGAGTTCGCCATGGGATCGAGCACGGAAAACGCCGCACTTGGAAAAACGTCCAATCCTTGGAATCTCAAGCATGTGCCCGGCGGTTCGTCCGGCGGTTCCGCCGCTTGCGTGGCGGCCGACGAAGCAATCGCAGCGCTCGGTTCCGATACCGGTGGCTCCATCCGCCAGCCGGCCGCCTTCTGCGGTTGCGTCGGCGTCAAGCCCACCTATGGCCGCGTGTCGCGCTACGGCCTGACCGCCTTTGCCTCGTCGCTCGACCAGATCGGTCCGATTTCCAAAACGGTCAAGGATTCCGCGCTCCTGCTCGAAGTCCTTTGCGGCCACGACAAGATGGATTCGTCTTCGATCGATATGGACGTTCCGGCCTTTGGAAAAAGTCTGACCGCGGACACCTCGCTGGCTGGAATAAAACTCGGCCTGCCGAAGGAATATTTTGTGGAGGGGATGGATCCCGAAGTGGAAAAGACCGTGCGCGATGCCGTTGACCATTGCAAAAGCCTCGGCGCGGAAATTGTGGATGTCAGCCTGCCGCATTCAAAATATGCCATTGCGGTCTACTACATCATCGCCACGGCCGAGGCCTCGGCCAATCTTGCGCGTTTCGACGGCATTCGCTACGGCCTGCGTGTCGACGGCAAGGATCCTATCGAGCTCTATGGCAAAACCCGTGCGGTCGGATTCGGCTCCGAAGTGAAGCGCCGCATCATCCTCGGCACCTACGTACTGAGCAGCGGCTACTACGATGCCTATTACCTCAAGGCGCAGAAAGTCCGCACACTGATCCGCAACGACTTCACCGCCGCCTTTAAGCAGTGCGACGCCATCCTTGCGCCGGTCACGCCGACCCCGGCCTACAAGCTGGGCGAAAAGACGGATGATCCGTTGAAAATGTATTTGGACGATATCCTGACCACGCCGGTCAATCTCGCCGGAAACTGTGCGTTGTCGCTGCCCTGCGGCTTCTCTTCCAGCGGTCTGCCCATCGGTCTCCAGATCATCGGCGACTCGTTCGCCGAAGAAACCATCCTCAAAATCGGGCATGCCTACGAACAAACCACCGAGTGGCACACCCGCAAACCGGAGATTTCATAACCATGCAGTACGAAGCCACGATTGGACTTGAGACGCACGTTATGCAGAAAACGAACACGAAGATGTTCTGCGCGTGCAAGTATGAATACGGCGCAGAGCCGAACACGCACGTCTGCCCAGTCTGCCTCGGCTACCCCGGTGCGCTGCCGGTGATGAACGAAAAGGCGATCGAACTATGCTGCAAGGCCGGGCTGCTGTTGGGTTGTGAAATCAATCCCTACAGCAAGTGGGACCGTAAAAACTATTTCTATCCCGACATGGCCAAGAATTACCAGATTACGCAGGCCGACCAGCCGCTGTGTCTTGGTGGCCAATTGACGGTGGACGTTGATGGTGAAATGAAAACCTTCACCATTGAGCGCATTCACCAGGAGGAAAACGCGGCGAAGAATACGCATGTGGCTGGTGCCAGTCTGGTTGACTACAACCGCGCCGGAACCGCGCTGATGGAGATTGTTTCCAATCCCTGCATGCACTCTGCCGAAGATGCGCTGGCCTACATGACCGCCGTGAAGCAGATCATGCAATATGGCGGCATCTCCAACTGCGACCAGGAGAAGGGGCAGATGCGCTCCGACGTCAATGTCTCTGTCCGTCCGGTTGGCCAGAAGGAACTAGGCGCGAAGGTTGAGATCAAAAACATGAACTCGTTTGCCTTCATCAAAGAGGCCATCGAATACGAAATCGACCGGCAGACGGCCCTGCTTGAAAGCGGCGGCACGGTCGACCAGGAGACCCGCGGCTACGACCCGGACCGCGGCGAAACCTTTACGCAACGCACCAAGGAAAACGCCCACGACTACCGCTATTTCCCCGAACCCGACCTCATGCCGGTGAAAATCCCGGCCGAGCAGATTGAGCAATGGCGTTCCGAACTGCCGGAACTGCCCGCGCAACGCCGCGTTCGCTATGTGCAGGAGCTCGGCCTGCCGGAATACGATGCCGGGGTGCTGACGGCCGACATGGCCACTTCCGACTGGTTCGAGCAGGCCATGCGCCATACCAAAAACGCCAAGGCGGTTTCCAATTTTATCATGGGCGAAATGATGCGCCTACTCTCGGAACAGAATTGCTCCATTTCCGAGTCGAACGTGACGCCGGAAAAGCTGGCCGGAATTGTTGCGCTCATCGATGCCAAGACCATCAGCACCGGAGCCGGCAAGCAGGTCTTTGAAATCATCTTCAACGATGGCGGCGATCCGAAAGCGATCGTCGAGGAAAGGGGCATGGCTCAGGTGTCCGACGACTCCGCACTCGAAGGCTGGGCCGATGAGGCGATTGCCAACAATCCGAAGCCGGTCGAGGAATACAAAGCCGGCAATCCCGCTTCCATCAACTTCCTGATGGGGCAGGTCATGAAGGCCAGTCGTGGCAAGGCCAATCCCGGCGCCGTGATGCAGATGCTCAAGCAGAAGCTGGATAGGTAACGCGTTTTGGAGGGATAGCGTCCTCGTCGCGTGACCACGTTGGCGCGGAACGCGACTCACGGTGGCTGTCCACGGACGCCGGGGACGGCGTCCCTCCATTATAGAAACACCTGTAGAGGGCAGCCTTCGCATCTGGGTTTGGTGTTGCAGTGCTCCTTCCCGAGCCGGACGATCAGCGCGTGGTATTCGTTGAACAGCTGCACATCTTCGGGCAGGTTGGCGGTAAAGCGCCTGGCTACCGAATCGTACGATGCATTTGGGTCGCACCAGCCGTGCCGCGACAAAAAGCGTTTTGTGTACGCGTCCACCACGAACACCGGCCGCTTGGCGGCATAAAGCAGCATGCTGTCGGCCGTTTCCGGGCCGATCCCTTTCCACGAAAGCAGTTCCTTGCGCAGGGTGGGGGTGTCCAGTGCGAACAGCCTGGTGAGCGAACCGTCGAAATCGCGGCGAATGGTTTCGATCATCCTTTTGATGTAATCCGTCTTCTGGTTGAAATAACCTGCCGGGCGGATCCATTCGACAACCTGCTCCTGCGAAGCATTTTCCAATGCCTGGAAACTCATAGCGTTGTTTTTCCGAAGGTTGGAAATCGCCTTTTCCACGTTTTTCCACGCCGTGTTCTGTGTCAAAACCGCGCCAAGCATCATCTCCAGCCGCGTGCGTCCCGGCCACCAATGTTGCTCGCCCCAGCGGGAAAACATTGCGTCGTAGGATTGCCGGATGAATGTGTTCATACGGCGGATTATAGAGGCAATAATGTGATGTCGCAATATGGATACGGGGCCCGATTGTCCGTTCGCCGACTTTCCCACCTGAAAAATAGTTGTCGATTTTTGTATCCAAGCCAGCCACAACACTATAAACAGGCACCTCATTAAATAAGGGAATACAACATATGGATACAGGTACAGTTAAGTGGTTCAGTTCGGAAAAAGGTTTTGGTTTCATCACTCCTGATGGCGGCGGAGCTGATTTGTTCGTTCATCATTCTGAAATCAAAACTTCTGGTTATGCTTCACTCAATGAAGGCCAGCAAGTCTCTTTTGATATTGGAGAGGGCCAGAAGGGCCCCTGTGCAACCAACGTCGTTCCTGTCTAATTCAATGAATTAGGCGGTACGAAACAGCACAAGAGAAGCGTCCATATGGGCGCTTTTTTTATGTTCACGCCAATCTTTGGTTTTACCGCCAACTTCCTGGTATTCATATATCGGATGCCGGTGAAGACACCGTTAATGCGGAATTTATATTTTTCCGCCTTCCCTCGCGCCGGCAATCTGATAGCGTCCTGCCTCTGTTGGTCGACCCGTGCTGTTAAGCTGGAACGAGACATGCTGCCCGGAGCAAAATGGAACTATCATTAATCCTTCATAGAATGGCCCAGATCATGGTTGCTATCATTGGCAATCCCCTGGTCTATTTGCCGTTGATCGGTGCCTGGTTCATCACGGAGTTGTATTTCATCATCAATTGCGACGAAGCCCATGGCCATACCTATGTGATGTCTACCGGGATCGTGCTGATCTTTACTGCGTGCATGATCTCCCCGCTGGCGGTCAAAAACATTTCATGGTATCCCGTGGAACTGCGGACGTTTGTGGTTGTAGCAATGTTCCTCTACGGGTTGTTTCTGGTGTTCTTTGGTATTCTAAAGCTTTTTCCCGACTTTCTGGCGGAGTTCTTCGGCGATCCGGGCCATGCGCTCGTTCCGAGCATGATGGGCATCCTTTACATCGAACACAACATAGCATTCGACCGGTTGACGTTCGCGATCATTGTAACCCCTGTCTTAATTCTGAGCGTGATAAAGATATTCAAACGGCTGTCGTATCGATTCTTTGCACCTGGGGAAGAAGAGTAGCAACGCGGCACAACGGACATTCCGCAACCATTCACTGCCGGTCTAGGGCTGCCACCGTCAGTACAATTATAAACGCAGAAAATACAAGACAGCGTGAAAGTGGTAGTATAGCGTGCTGACCATTAAATCCGCATGAAAGGAAATGGCTTTATGAAAATCAAACTGTTGTGTGTGGCATTCGTTGTTTTGGCATTGTCGATATCCGCGGAGGCCAAGCTGAAGGTTTTGATCGTCGATGGCCAGAACAACCATGCGGTCTGGCCCAAGTCGACCATCATGATGAAACAGTATCTCGAAGAGACCGGGCTGTTCGAAGTCGATATTGATCGCACCCGCTTTACCTGGAAGGCCGAGCGCGAAAAGGCATTCCTCCCGCTCGCGGGCGTTGGTGAAACCGAGGATCTGAAACAACCGCAAACCGATCCGGACTTCAGTCCCGATTTTTCAAAATACGCTGTAGTTGTCCCCACCTTTGGCTGGAAGGCGCCCGACTGGCCCGACGCCACGCAAAAGGAGCTCGAGGCCTACATGAAAAACGGCGGCGGATTTGTATCGGTGCATGCGGCCGACAATTCATTCCCCACATGGAAGGAATACAACCGGATGATCGGTCTTGGAGGCTGGGGCGATCGCAGCGAGAAAGACGGCCCCTATGTCTACTACACCAACGACGGCAAACTGGTTCGCGATATGGCCCCCGGCAAGTGCGGCGCCCACGCTCCGGCAAAACCATTTCCGGTCACCTTGCGCGTTGCCGACCACCCGATCACCAAAGGCATGCCTGCGGTCTGGATGACCACCAAGGACGAATGCTACGCCCTGCTGCGTGGTCCGGCCGAAGAGATGACCGTGCTGGCCACCGGCAAGGATCAGAATAAAAAGGCGCCGACCGATCGCCATGAGCCGATGCTGATGGTGGTGAACTATGGCAAGGGACGCATCTTCCACACCACGCTCGGCCACGACGATTATTCCCAGGAAGGTGTTGGATTCATTGTCACGCTCACCCGCGGCGTCGAATGGGCGGCCACCGGCAAGGTCACCCAGCCGATCCCGAAGGATTTCCCGACCGCCGAAAACGCATCCTACCGGACGTTTAAACTGAAGAAGTAGTTAGGGATTTCTGGATTTATCTATTCCGCTTTTCCGATCATTGGAAAGAAAGTTTCTGGTATTGGAAGAATAGTGAGGCGAAGACCCTTCATCGGAGTGCGGAGCCACGGTGTAGTTCCGGACTCCGATCCGGTGTTGGGTAGCATTTGGCAGGGGCGATCATCCTTTTCGAGCGTCAATTCTGGGATGCTTAAAAAAGCGTCTTGCCAACTTTTCTCTTTTCTGTTTCTAGAAAACTTGACTACGGCCGGGGTTTTTTGCACCTTGGCTGTGGGCAGCGGGTGGTCGTTTATATGCATGTGCGGTTTTTCCCCGTTCCACACCGCGCATGAACGAGATGGAGTGCATAGACGATTCCCGCAAGGCGGTTAACCATTAAAAACACAGGTGTTGTATGAATATGATGAAGAAAAGTATTATGAGTGTGGTTTTGCTGAGTGCCCTCACACAGGCTTCCTTTACAGAAGATTCGGTTCGGGTAGACATTGATGTTTCCTCCAAGAAGGGACAGAAGACCATTCTCTCTACGAACAGAAGCACGGTGAAAAAACATACCCTTGAATGTTTTGTCACCGTAAAAAAAGCAAGTCCCGCACCGTACGCCGGTCCGCTTAAGGCCGAATTGTATATTATAGCGGTGCAGATGCACTCAGACTATTATGGGATAAAGGACATCATTAAATCCGAGTTCGCCTTTACAAGTGAAAATAAAAACCAGCACAGCTTTTCCAGCGGACCGATCATGATGGGACAATCCAGCGGGGATGTAAAGGCAGGTGGAAAATATGAAGGTTTTCTTGTTGTTGTTCTCGATCAGTCCGACCGTGTTGTCGACGTGAATGGCAGTCGTACCTCTTTTGAGCGGGAGGCCGACAAGATCCGCGGATTTGACAAGCTGACTTTGTTCGATGATAAATTCCGGGTTCAAGGGAAATCAGATCCTGCCAACTCGTTACTCAAAAGCATGCTAGAGAACTGAACGATTGAAACGTCGTGTTGATGCGGAGCCACTGCGTAGCACCGGACTCCGATCCAGTGTGAGGTGGCATTGGGCAGGAGCGATCATCCTTTCTTCAATCCTGGAAAAGCTTAAAAAAGCGTCTTGACCTCTTTTTTCGTCTATCTGACCCGTCTGTTGCCGCGTTGGTTGACCCATCGGCGATGAAAAAAACTTCTTTGAGAGGGAGCATTTTCGTTAACAGACTTTCCAATATCAGGAAAGCCAGCGTTTTACTTCAACTTCTCCAGCTTGTCCATCAGCATCTGCTTCATACAGGGCTGGTCTTCGGAATAGCGGAAGATTAGGCGCTGCCTTGCTGCTGGTAAAGCTGCTGTTTTTTTAGAATGCCGATTTTGTAGTCGGCGGTGGTCATGCCCCAGTATTCAATGTAGACATCGAATTTGGGCAGGTAGAAGTCGGGGCGGATGGCGTAGCCGTCGAGAATGCGGAAACGCTCGTCGTAGCGATATTTAATGTTTTCGGAATCGAGCGCCTCGCAGATGAGCCTTTCTCCGTCGGACTGTACCCAGGTTCCATCCTTGGCGCGGGTTTTCTTCTGCAGTTCCACCTTGGTTTCGAAATTGCGGCGCTCCAGAAAAACTTCGTCGAAGCAATAGTTGCAGAATGATCGCTGGAAGGCTTTTTGCGAGCAGGCGAATTCGTCGGGTTCCAACTCGACTCCGCAGCGTTGGCAGCAGTGGATGGCTTGCTTCTCTTCGATACGCAATGCCTCTTCGATGATTTCCACAGCCAGCATGGCATCGCGATTGTTGTATTCGGGTTCGGTGGGACTGATGGCCATGTCCCGCTCATCCGACAGGGCGCATTTGGACGCGGGTCCGTAGGCCTTGAGCGCTTTCACCGCGTATTGCCGCACCTGGGGCTTGGCGTCGCGAAGCATCGGAACGAGAGCGGAGACAGGCTTTTCCGTACCGGCTAGCCCGGCCAGTTTGCCGATGGCGGAAACCGTCAAACGCCGTACGTTGGCGGCAGGTGAGCGGATGAGGTTAATCAGTTCCGGCAAAGCAGCGGGGTCGCCGGAGTTTCCAAGTCCCACTGCACGATCCCTGCACTGCTTTTCCAGTTTGCTGTCCGTTCGCAGTTTCCTAATGTGCCTCCAGCCAGTTTGCCCCCGTTCCGCTTTCAACCAAGATCGGAATTTCCATGGGGATGGCGGATTTCATTTTTTCCTCAATCAACGGGACGAGTTCATCCTTTTCATCGAGGGCGAGGTCGAAGACGAGTTCGTCGTGGACCTGCAGGAGCAGCTTGGTTTTGGACTTCTTTTCTTCGAGCATTTTCTGGATGGCGATCATGGCAATCTTGATCATGTCGGCGGCGGTGCCCTGGATGGGGGCGTTGATGGCGTTGCGCTCGGCGCCGCCGCGCACCATCTGGTTGCGGGCGTTGATGTCGCGGATATAACGCCGCCGGCCGGTGATGGTTTCGACGAATTCGTTTTTCTGCGCAAACTCGATGGTTTTATCGAGATAGTCCTGCACGCCGGGATAGTTGGCGCGGTATTGGTTGATGATTTCGCCAGCCTCGGTGCGTCCAATACCGAGCCGCTGGCCGAGGCCGAAGGCGGAGATTCCGTAGATGATGCCGAAGTTGACCATCTTGGCCTTGCCGCGCATTTCGCGGGTGACGTCGTCCTTTGCGACGCCAAAGACGCGGGCGGCGGTGGCGGTGTGGATGTCTTCGCCGTGGATGAAGGCGTCGCGCAGGCCTTCGTCGCCGGAGAGCTCGGCCATGATGCGCAACTCGATCTGGGAGTAGTCGCAGGCCAGCAGGGTGAAGTCTTCGCGCGGAATGAAGGCGCGGCGGATTTCGCGGCCCTCCTCGGTGCGGATCGGGATATTCTGTAGGTTGGGGTTTTCGGATGAAAGCCGACCGGTGGTGGTGATGGCCTGACGGAAGGTGGTGTGGACTCTTCCCGTTTCCGGGAATACCTCGTTGGGCAGCGCATCGACATAGGTGCTCTTGAGTTTGGTGAGCGAGCGGTAGTCGAGCATCTTCCGGACGATCTCGTGTTTGGGT
>JAIPIO010000150.1 GCA_021734595.1 Kiritimatiellales bacterium
TGGGCAGGCCGTATTTCTTGGCGAAGGCAAAGTCGCGCGTGTCGAGCCCCGGGACGGCCATGACCGCGCCGGTGCCGTACATCAGCACATAGTTGCCGACCCACAGCTCGATTTTTTCTCCGTTGTAGGGATTGATCAGATAGCGGCCGGTAAAGCGGCCTTCCTTTTCGACTTCGTCGGCCTCGCGGTCGAGGTTGGTCAGCTTGGAGCTGGCCTTGATGAATTCGAGCACCTCTTCTTCCTGCGGCAGGCCCTTAACGAGATACTTCAGCTCCGGGTGTTCGGGTGCCAGCGCCATGTAGGTGCAGCCGTAGATGGTGTCGACGCGGGTGGTGTAGCAGGCGATTTTATCAACGTTGTCCCCTGCCCCGTCTTCGCGCGGAACAACGGGAAATTCGACATCGGTACCTTCCGAACGGCCAATCCAGTTTTTCTGCATGGTTTTCACGCGGGTCGGCCAGCCGTCGAGCGTGTCGAGGTCGTCGAGCAGGCGCTGTGCATAGTCGGTGATTTTGAAAAACCACTGGTCCATCGACTTCTGGTCGACTTCCGATTCGCAGCGCTCGCACGCGCCGTCGACCACCTGTTCGTTTGCCAGCACGGTCGCGCACGACGGGCACCAGTTGACGTTGGAGTTCTTTTTATAGGCCAGCCCCTGCTTGTAGAACTGGAGGAAAAGCCATTGCGTCCACTTGTAGTAGTCCGGCATGCAGGAGGTGACTTCCTTGTCCCAGTCGTACATGCAGCCCCAGGCGCGCAGCTGCTCCTTCATCGTGACAATGTTGGCGGCGGTGTATTCGGCCGGCGGCGTGCCGGTTTTTATCGCGGCGTTTTCGGCGGGCAGCCCAAATGAATCCCACCCCATCGGCGCGAGCACATCGAAGCCCTGCATCTTCTTATAGCGGGCAACGGCGTCGCCGATGATGTAGTTGCGGCCATGGCCGACGTGCAGCTTGCCGGAAGGGTACGGGAACATCATCAGGCAGTAGTACGGATTTTCCGCCGACGCCAGATCGGTCCTAAAATCGTCGTTGTCGTCCCAGAAGTTCTGCCACTTTATCTCGATTTCCTGAAAAGGGTATATCTCTTTCATTGCTCCACCTTCGGTTCCGTTTTTTCCAAAGGTCGGAATATATAGGTTGCCGGGGGCAATTCCACTTCCAAACCTTGGAAAAAATGAGCCCTGCCTTTCCCCAGCCTGGGACCCATGTCCCCTGCTCCCCGCCCCCGGCCTATGCCTTTTCGGTGGTTTGCGTTTGATTTGGCGGGATTCCCTCCTTATGGTCTGTCACATTGCGGGAATTTAAGGAGTTTAAATAAAGGAGAATATTTAATATGAATTCTGTAATCACAGGTATTTGGTGGATCGCACCGATTGCGTCCGTGTTCGCGCTGGGGTTCGCGGTCTACTTCTACAAGAAGATGATCGATGCCAACGAAGGCAACGACACCATGATCGAAATTGCGGGACACGTCCGCGACGGCGCCATGGCGTATCTGATGCGCCAGTATAAGGTGGTCATCATTGTTTTCGTCGTACTGCTGGTCATCCTGCAGGCACTCGCCCTGTTCGGCATCGAAAATCCGTTCGTGCCGATTGCTTTCCTTACCGGCGGGTTTTTCTCCGGCCTGTGCGGCTTCATCGGTATGAAGACCGCCACCGCTGCTTCCTCGCGCACGGCGCAAGGGTGCTCGGAAAGCCTCAACCGCGGCCTGATCGTCGCATTCCGCTCCGGCGCGGTCATGGGTCTCGTGGTCGTTGGTTTCGGCCTGCTCGATATCTGCATCTGGTACTTCGTGCTTGATAAACTGGTTTATACCACCGCCAACATGGCCGAAGGCTGGACGCTGCTGGGCATGAAAATGGTTCCGGCGGGTTGCACCGTGGCCGAGAAGCTGGTTCACATGACCACCACCATGATCACCTTCGGCATGGGTGCCTCCACGCAGGCGCTGTTCGCGCGTGTCGGCGGCGGCATCTACACCAAGGCGGCCGACGTTGGCGCCGACCTCGTCGGCAAGGTGGAAGCCGGCATCCCGGAAGATGACCCGCGCAACCCGGCCACCATCGCCGACAACGTGGGCGATAACGTGGGCGATGTTGCCGGCATGGGCGCCGACCTCTACGAATCCTACTGCGGCTCGATCCTCGCCACCGCCGCCCTCGGCGCGGCCGTCGGCGCACACCATGTGATGACGGCCACCACCCCCGAGGCACAGGAAGCGGCAACCGCTTCGGCCGTTGGCCTCGTTACCGCGCCGATGATCGTCGCCGGGGTCGGAACCATTCTTTCCATCGTTGGAATGTTCATGGTTCGCTGCAAAGAAGGTGCGACCCAAAAAAACCTGCTCAAAGCACTGCTCACCGGAACGCTCGGCAGCTCGATACTGATCGTGCTGGCGCTGATCGGCATGTGGCAGCTCGGCATGATTGCCGGAGGCATCGTGCTGGCTGTCATCTCAGGCCTCGCCGCCGGTGTGATCATCGGCCAAGCCACCGAGTATTACACCTCCGCGGAATTTAAACCGACCAAAGGTATTGCCGATCAGGCGGTCATGGGCCCTGCAACCACCATCATCGACGGACTCGCCACCGGCATGTACTCCGCCGGCATTCCGGTCATCACCATCGTGGCCGGCATCATCTGTGCCTTCGGCTTCGCGGGTGGTTTCTCCGACATGTCGATGGGTCTCTACGGTATTGGCTTTGCCGCCGTCGGCATGCTCGCCACGCTCGGTATCACGCTGGCGACCGACGCCTATGGCCCGATAGCCGACAACGCGGGCGGCAACGCCGAAATGGCCGGCCTGCCGCCGGAAGTGCGCGAACGCACCGACGCACTCGACTCGCTCGGCAACACCACCGCCGCCACCGGCAAGGGTTTCGCCATCGGTTCCGCCGCGCTCACCGCCATGGCGCTACTCGCCGCCTACATCGAGGAAGTCAAAATCTGGATTGGCAAGCTGGCCGGCGAAACCGGTGAATTCATGGGCTTCACCAAAGAGATGGCCGAGCATGCGGGAATCATGGATTTTGTAAGCTCTTTCGAACTGCACATCATGAACCCGTTGCTCATCTGCGGCCTGTTCCTCGGTGGCATGATGGCCTTTGTCTTCTGCGCCATGACCATGAAAGCGGTTGGCCGCGCCGCTGGCGCAATGGTAGAAGAGGTTCGCCGCCAGTTCCGGGAAATTCCCGGCATCATGGAAGGCACCGGCAAACCCGACTATGCCTCCTGCGTCGCCATCTCCACCAAGGGCGCGCAGAAAGAGATGCTCGTTCCTTCGCTGCTCGCCATCATCGTGCCGGTGGTCACCGGCCTGATCCTCGGCGTGCCGGGCGTGATGGGGTTGCTGGCGGGTGGACTCTCCAGCGTCTTCGTCCTGTCCTCCATGCTCAACAACGCGGGTGGGGCCTGGGACAACGCCAAGAACTATGTCGAGAATGGCGCGCATGGCGGCAAGGGATCGGAGGCCCACAAGGCCGCCGTTGTCGGCGATACCGTCGGCGACCCCTGCAAAGACACCTCCGGTCCATCGCTCAACATTCTCATCAAGCTGATGACAATGGTTAGCGTAGTCTTCACCCCGGTCGTTGTGAAGTTCTCCCCGATGATCCAGGACTTCCTGCACATTGCCACCAAATAAAAGTTCCATACGTTGGCCAGCCGTTGGCATCCGTTAACCGACAGATTCCAAACTTTGGAAAAGGGCTTCCAGACATTGGAAGCCTTTTTTATTTGTGTGTGAAAATATGCTTTCAAAACCCTGCGCATAAGCCTATATCTGCGCTCCTTGATTAATCAACAGGGAGAGCGGCTTCGTGTTACCCGGGAAACCAGATTGGACAGTTGAAGATTCTGCCGAACTCTACGGGATCAAAAATTGGGGTGCGGACTATTTCAGCGTCTCGGATTCCGGCGAGGTGCTCGTCCATCCGCATGCCAATGGCGTGTCGGTGGGTCTTCACGCCATCGCCAAGGGACTGATTGAGCGCGGGCTGGACATGCCGGTGCTGCTGCGCTTTTCCGATATCCTCGACTCGCGCATCAAGCAGCTTCACGAAAGCTTTGCCCGATCCATCGCAGAGTTTGGCTATCAGGGCCACTACCGCGGCGTCTACCCGATCAAGGTGAACCAGCAGCAGCAGGTGCTGGAGGAGATCGCTAGATTCGGTGCGCGCTATCACCATGGTTTTGAGGCGGGCAGCAAGGCGGAGCTGATTGCGGCGATTGCCTTCATGAAGGATTCCGAAGCCTATCTCGTTTGCAACGGCTACAAGGATGAGGAGTTTGTCGATCTCGGCCTCCATGCCCGCCAGCTTGGCATCCGGTGCATCTATGTGGTGGAGTCGCCGTCCGAGCTGGATTTGATTATCGCCCGTTCCAGGAAACTCGGCGTCCGGCCGGTGATCGGGGTTCGGCTGAAGCTCTCCACCCAGGCGGGTGGCCTCTGGAACCATTCCGGCGGGGAGCGCAGCGTCTTCGGCCTCAACCCCTCCCAGGTATGCGACCTGATCGATACACTTCGCGAAGCAGACATGCTGGACTGCCTCCAATTGCTCCACTACCACGTCGGCTCGCAGATTCCCAACATCCGCGACATCCGCGAGGCGGTCGTCGAAGCCTGCCGCGTCTACGCCGGGCTCGTCAGCGAAGGTGCACCCATGGGCATCCTCGACCTCGGCGGCGGACTGGCTGTCGATTACGATGGGTCCCACGCCGACAACCCGACCAGCCGCAACTACAACCTCGACGAATACTGCGCCGCACTCATTGAAAACATGGTCAGCACACTCGACGAGGCGGAGATCCCCCATCCCAACATCGTCACTGAATCCGGTCGCGCCACCGTGGCCTACTATTCAATCCTGCTTTTCAACATCCTTGATGAAAGCCGCTTCGAGATCAGCGAACTGCCCCGTCGGCTCGACGAAGATTCGAACGATCTGCTGCACAACCTCATGGAGGTCGTGGGCGCGCTCGAAACCAGAAACGCGCAGGAGTGTCTCCACGATGCCCTTTACTACCGCGATGAAATCCACGAGCGCTTCAAGCGCGGCACCGTGACGTTGCGCGAACGCGCCCTTGCCGGCGAAATCTTTTGGCACATCGTCACGCGTATCGCCAAACTAACCGGGGACATGGAGTTCGTCCCGGCAGAGCTGCAAAAGCTCCCCGCCATGCTGGCCGATATCTACTATGGCAACTTCAGCCTATTCCAGTCACTGCCCGACGTATGGGCCATCGACCAGCTTTTCCCCATAATGCCCATCCACCGGCTGGAGGAAGAACCGGAGCGCAACGTGGTGCTCGCCGATATCACCTGCGACTGCGACGGCAAAATCGACCATTTCGTAGGCCCGTACACCACGCGCGACACCCTGCCGTTGCACAAACTGACCGATGAGGAATACTATCTGGGCGTCTTCCTTGTCGGAGCCTACCAGGGAACGCTCGGCGACCTCCACAATCTGCTGGGCGACACCAACGTTGCCACGGTCCAAGTCGACCGTGATGGCCACCTCCGCTACACCCGCGAAATCGCGGGCGACTCCGTCGCCGACGTTCTTTCCTACGTCGAATACGAGCCTAAGCACATGATGCGACACATCCGCAAACTGGCCGAAGAGGCTGTTCGCACCGAACGCATCAGCCCCACGGACCGCCGCCGCATCATGGATGCCTATGAAGACGGCATGCGCGGCTACACCTATTTCGAGCGGTAGCCACTCCGCCGAATGCGTCTAATCCAAACTGACGGCCGTGTACTTGAATTAGACGCATTGGAGTTGGCTGTTGAGTTCGACAAACAATCGACGGTGAATCTTCAAGACGTTTTCCCCTTGGTAGCTGTCGGGAAGAAGTTTGCGTGGCAGAAGCGGATCTTCGATAAACGCCCCGTGATAGGCATCCAAGGCTAGGCGCACCAAGGCACTCAGTTCCTCACTCCCGTGCCGCGCGGCGGAAAGCCGGGACAGATTGGTTTCCATCACTTTGCAATAGTGGCGTTGGATTTCGTATAACCGGTCGAAATCCCAAGCATCGTCCACCACTCTCCTATTGGGCAACCCCAGTACCGTTTGGGCTTCAAAAAGGTACGCGAAAGAATCCACTCCGGCGCCCTTGGTCAAATCGTCAAATTGGGGACGAATATCGTGAGGGGTTATCCACACGCTTTGCTGAAGGCAACCCAACCGAAGCCGCTTCAGGAACCTTCGCAGGACATCGCGATAGCTGCGATCAACCTCTGGAACATCGTAAACAAACATGTACCAAATTCCATTCCATTTTCGGTTCCATGCTTTTTCAGGATCGAAATAGACCGGCAGGTTTTCCTGGGCAGCAGGAGACAAGGCCAGCCTTGGTGTTTTGCCCCCCTGCCCGCCGGCAACAATCAATCCGTCCCGGCGAAGTCGGTAGACGGCATTGCGATAGGCTTTTTGATCCGGGTAATACGACCGGCTCAACAATCCCCATCCACCCCGGCCGAAAAAAACCGCGGACAATTCGAGCACCTCCATAAGCTCCAGACCAATCCTTCGCCGTATGACTGGAAAACTAATGTCCGGGTGATGGAAATCAATCCACTTCATGGCGCATAGTGTCTAATCCAGAAACACGGCCGTCAACCTGAATTAGACGCCATCTTTTCGAATCTTCTTACGATGGCTTGCAAATTGAATGGGACTAGGCTATCTGTTTCGCCTGTTCCATAGGGTATTTGTGGTTATTGGGACGGTCAGGATCGGCGGCGTAGATGCGCAGCCATATTCGTATCGAGGTCTAATTAATGAACGGCTACCTAATCTTCATTCTCGTGCTGCTGGTTTTCAACTGGTTGCTTTCGCTGATTGTTGAAACGCTTAACGTGCGCAATGTCTCCTCCGAAATTCCGGAAGAGTTCCACGGAATCTACGACGACAAAAAATACGCCAAGTCGCAATGCTACCTGAAGGACAATACCCGCTTCGGGCAGATCCAGGCGGCCATCATGCTTCCGCTCACCATCGCATTCATTCTGCTCGGTGGCTTCGGCTGGATCAACGGCATTGCCCTGGCCGCCTCGGACCACATGATTTTGCAAGG
Organism: Kiritimatiellales bacterium; assembly: GCA_021734595.1. Lineage (GTDB taxonomy): Bacteria > Verrucomicrobiota > Kiritimatiellia > Kiritimatiellales > Pontiellaceae > JAIPIO01. The sequence goes on from JAIPIO010000150.1 coordinate 7,089, forward strand.
CTTGGTCTTCGGCGGAATCCTGATGCTACTCGGGCAGGTCGTTGGCCTGCCCTTCAGCATCTACGATACGTTCATCATCGAGGAAAAATACGGCTTCAAAAAAACCACCGCCAAAACCTTCGTTGTCGACATCCTTAAGGGGCTGCTGCTCACCGTCCTGCTCGGCGCGCCCGTTTTTGCGCTCGTGCTTTGGATCTTTTCGACGGTGGCCAATGCGTGGCTCTGGGCGTGGGGCGCACTCAGCATGATCCAGCTCTTCATCATGTTCATTGCCCCGGTCATCATCCTGCCGCTCTTCAACAAGTTCACCCCACTCGAAGAGGGCGAGCTCCGATCCGCAATCGAGAAATTCGCCACCCGCCAGAAATACACCCTCAGCGGCATCTTCAAGATCGACGGCTCCAAACGCTCCACCAAATCCAACGCCTACTTCACCGGCTTCGGCAAAACCAAGCGCATCGCCCTGTTCGACACCCTTATCGACAACCACTCCACTCCCGAGCTCGTCGGGGTGCTTGCCCACGAAATCGGACACTGCAAACGCGGCCACATCAAAAAGGGCATCGCCATTTCGCTGGCATCCACCCTGCTCATGTTCTGCGTCCTCTCGCTCTTCATCACCAAGGACGGGCTGTACGCCGCGTTCGGAATCAAAGGCACGCCGCTTTATGCCGGCTTAGTCTTCTTCGGCTTCCTCTACGCGCCCATCAGCATGATTCTCGGCCTGGTCGGGAATATTCTTTCCCGGAAACATGAATTCGAGGCCGACGCCTTTGCGGCCGAAACCACCCGGGCTCCCGGCGAAATGATCAACGCCCTCAAAAAGCTCTCCGTCGACAACCTCTCCAACCTCACCCCCCACCCCCTGAAGGTTTTCCTCGAATACTCCCACCCGCCCGTTCTCCAACGCATCAGGGCGTTGCGTTCCTTCGAGGTGAAATAATTTCGGCAAAGGAGGCCGGCCGCAGTCAAAATTTTATTTGTCGGAATGCTCTTTGCCGGGGTAATACTACCGCGCTTCCTAAAAACCAGATATGGAGATTTTGAACAATGTCGAAGGTATTGATTATTGGAGCCGGGGGTGTCGGCGAAGTCGCCCTGTCCTACCAGAATTTACACATCCATTCCATGGGACTTGATGCCCAGGAGCGCGTGTGAGGCTTCGAATCAACCAAATCGTGATGAGTCTGGCCTATGGCGAGGACGACGTGCTCAAGGCTATCTGTCGCGAACTGCGGTGCAAAAAGGAACAGCTCGAGAACGTGGAGATTCTGCGCCGCTCCATCGATGCACGCAAGAAAGATAAGGAGCCGCGCTATATCCTTTCCGTGGAAGTCGATTTTCACGGAAAGCCACCCATGCTAAAACCGGGGCAACTTGAAAAAGCCCCGAAGCCGGAACTTCCAATCCTTGGAAAGAAAGTTCCAATGGTTGGAAACGTTGAAACCCCGCCGGTTGTGATCGGCGCGGGTCCTGCGGGGCTGATGGCGGCACTGACACTGGCGGAGGCCGGACTGAAACCGTTGCTGATTGAGCGCGGCGCGGAGACTCCCGATCGCTCTGCGCAGGTCGAAGCATTCTGGAAAAACGGCACACTTGATGTGGAGAGCAACGTCCTCTACGGCGAGGGCGGCGCGGGTCTTTTTTCGGACGGGAAGCTGACGGCACGGTCGAAGGATCGCGCGCGCATCCGCCGCTTTTTCGAAACACTGGTCGCCTGCGGCGCATCGCCCGACATCCTCATCGACTCCGCGCCGCACATCGGCAGCGATGACCTGGCGCGGATTATCCCCGTCCTCCGCAACCGTATCTGGGAGCTGGGCGGCGCGTGTGCGTTCAACTCCAGGCTGGAGAAGATCCGGGTTGAAGACGGCGCGTTGCGCGGTGTAACGGTTTCTGGAAAAGAGATCCGCACGGACGCCTGTTTTCTGGCAACCGGTCACAGCGCACGCGATGTCTATTCGATGCTGGTCGAATCCGGCGTCGCGCTCGAAGCCAAGCCGTTTGCGGTCGGCGTACGGTTGGAGATTCCGCAGCACCGGATCGACACGGCGCAATATGGCAAGTGGGCGGATCTTCCAACGCTTGGAAGCGCCAGCTTCCGGTTGACCCGAAAGGAAGAGGGCAACGCCCGGCGATGCTACAGCTTTTGCATGTGCCCCGGCGGACTCGTAATCTCCTGCGCCTCTTCGGAAGGATTATTGACCACTAACGGCATGAGCCTGTCCGCACGCGACAAGCCATTCGGCAATGCGGCCTTCCTGGTTCCGGTGGGACCGGAAGATTTTCCAATGGTTGGAAAAAATCTTCCCATGACTGGAATCGAATTCCAAAAGAAAATGGAGCGCGCTGCATTTGAAGCAGGGGGTTCCGACTATGGAATTCCCGCCGCACGGCTGGTTGATTTTCTGGAAGGTAACATGGGCGGGCTGCCGCCGGAACGTTCGTGCGGTCGCGCCGTTCCGGCGGTGCTTCAAAACATTCTGCCGGGTTTTGTTTCCGGCACCCTGCAATCGGCCCTACCGAAAATGCTACGCGAGCTGAACGGGGCGGAGTTGGAAGAGGCCGTGCTCTACGCCGCCGAAACCCGCAGCTCCGCGCCGATACGGGTGCTTCGCGAAACGGGCGGGGAATCCATATCGGTCAAGGGTCTGTTTCCCTGCGGCGAGGGTGCGGGCTATGCCGGCGGGATCGTCAGCTCCGCACTCGACGGCATGAGATCCGTCGAGCTGTTTTTTTAGGATGACAACCGTCGTAGCAGATCAGGGGCGGCATAGAATATTCGGGACTTCCCAACCTTCTCGGAAACAAGGAATCCCTTCTCGACCAAGGCAAGCAAATCACTCCGCGCAGTC
>JAIPIO010000151.1 GCA_021734595.1 Kiritimatiellales bacterium
ACAAGAATGTCGAGCGCTTCCAGATGGACGAGAACGAAATCTTCAAGGAGGCGTTGTGGGCCTACGAAGCCGAATACGGGTCCTGCGTGATCCAGTCGGGCGAGCGGCAGGACGAGACCTACATCTCGATGATCGAACGCGTGGTGGCCCGGGTCAAGGAAGCCACCAAGGGCGAGCTGGGCATTACGCTTTCGCTCGGCGAGCAAACCGAGGAAACCTATCGTCGGTGGCGGGAGGCCGGGGCGCATCGCTACCTGTTGCGCATCGAAACCACCAATCCTGATTTGTATGCAACAATCCATCCGGTCGACCATAGCTTGGAAGTCCGCAAGGAATGCCTCGCCGCGCTGCGCCGTACGGGCTACCAGGTGGGCACCGGCGTGATGATGGGGCTGCCGGGGCAGACGATGGCGGATTTGGCAAACGATATCCTTTTCCTGAAACAAATCGATATCGACATGATCGGGATGGGACCGTACATCCCGCACCGCGAGACGCCGATGGGGCAGGAGATTCCGCCCTATACCGAGGAGCAGAAAAAGGCCGCACTTACCCTCGGACTTAAAATGATCGCCGTGACACGCATCGTCCTGAAAGACATCAATATCGCCGCGGCCACGGCGCTCCAGGCCCTGGAACATTCCGGCCGCGAACAGGGACTGCGCTGCGGTGCCAACGTGATTATGCCCAACGTGACCGAAACAAAGTTCCGGCCAAGCTACACGCTCTACGACAACAAACCCTGCACCGATGAAAACTCATCCATGTGCCGCAGTTGCCTCAGCGCTCGCATTAAAGGCATTGGCGAAACGATTGGGTTCAGCGAATGGGGTGATTCTCCGCACTACCACAAGCGTACTGCAGAGTAGATGGGTTTTAACGCATCTGTAGATTTAGTTGTTCTGTAGCCGCACCAAGCCGCTTGTCCTTGGTCCACAGTTTGACGTTGGTGAGCTTTGCGGACGCAAGCAGATGGAGATCGATCAATCCGATGCCCGTTCCCGACAGTTTATGTTTTTCAAGAAAAAACAGAACTTCATCGTCCTGGGCTTTGGTTGCCTGGGGCAGGGCGTGGAGCAGCGCAATGATTTCTTTCCGGTTGGCCAGGTTCCCGCAGGCAAGCTCGCCGATTATGAATGGATGGCAAAACACTTCACCGCCCTGCAGGAACTCTGAAAGCTTTTTACTGCCGGATTGAAAATGGTCAATCCAGATCGAGGTGTCAACCAGCACCATCAGGCGGCACTCCGTCGCCGGGGTACGGGTTTAAGGTTTTTCTCGGTTCCTCCAAGTGCGGCAAGCCGTCGGTTGCTCTCACTGGCGATGAGTGCTTCAAGCCCCATCTTAACCAATGCTGTTTTTTCCGAAACGCCGGTCAAACGACTGGCTTCCTTGAGCACCTCGTCATCTATGTTCAATGTCGTTCTCATGCATACGTGTATGCATTATATGGATGCCTACGTCAAGTTCCTTCCCAATCTGGAATGGTCCGTGCGGTTGGCCGCGTTTTCCAACCATTGGAAAATTTAAATCAGCAATTTCCAACCATTGGAAAATACGGCATACTGCTTTTCAATCATTGGAGGATTAAATGCTGACAACCATTTTGCTTATCGTTGTGCTCGTTGTATTGCTGGTTATGCTGGCCCTGCATTTGACGGTTTCCACCAAGATAAATACCCGTCTGGATGAATTCAACCGGCAGGTAGGCACCCAGACGGAGCAGGGCGAAACACGTATCCAACGGTTGGAAACGATTTTCCGGGGTCTGGAAAAAGACCTGCGCGAGGATGTCGAGGGCGTGCGCGTGAAGGTCGACGAATCGCTGGAAAAAAACAACCGCCAGCTTGGTGAGCGCGTCAAGGAGCTGATCCAGACCAACAAGCAGCAGCTATCTGAAATCAGCGGCAAGGTCGAGGAGCGGCTTGAAAAAGGCTTCGAGAAAACCACCTCCGTATTCGCCGATGTACTCAAGCGGCTGGCGCTGATCGACAAGGCGCAGGAAAAGATCGCCGAGCTATCCGGCAACGTGGTTTCGCTCCAGGAGGTGTTGTCCGACAAACGCTCGCGCGGCGCGTTCGGCGAAGTGCAGCTTTCATCGCTCATCTCCAATATGATGCCGGACAACAGCTATTCGCTGCAGTACACCTTCGGCAACGGCGTGCGCGCCGACTGCGTCCTGTTCCTGCCGGAACCGACCGGTACCATCTGCATCGACTCCAAGTTCCCGCTCGAGAGCTACCAGCGTATGACCGATACGACGATGGGCGATGCCGACCGCAAGTCCGCCGAGCAACAGTTCCGGCAGGACATCAAGAAGCACATCAAGGACATATCTTCGAAATACATTATTCCGGGTGAAACGTCCGATGGTGCAATGATGTTCATCCCGGCCGAGGCGGTTTTTGCTGAAATCCACGGCCACTATCCCGATTTGGTCGAGGAGGCGCAGCGCGCGCGCGTCTGGCTGGCGTCGCCTACGACCATGATGGCGGTGCTGACGACCTGCCGCGCCGTACTCAAAGATGCCGCCACCCGCCAGCAGGTGCATATTATCCAGGAGCATCTGGGTATGCTGTCGCAGGACTTCGACCGCTTCCAGCAGCGCATGGACAAACTCGCCACCCACATCGACCAGGCCAATCGCGATGTCGGGGAAGTGCAGACTTCCGCCCGTAAAATCACCAGCCGCTTCAGCAAGATCGAAAAGGTGGAGCTGGAGGATGCGGATATCCAGGCGCTGGAAGAATAAAATCCTGGAGTGCGGCGGGAACTGAAAGGCCACGCCGCTTGTGTATGAAGATGAAGAAAACTAACCGTAACCCGAGTGTCCGCCAAACTGGGGTTGCTTCGGGAAGCAGAAGAGACGCATATGGGATACGAAATAGAAAAACGGGAAGGTTTTTTCGAGATAAGGCTGTTCGGTGATGTGTCGAAGTTTGAGGTTCTGACGGCCCTCGCTCAACTCGTGCGGCGGGACCCACAAAAAAAGTATCCGGACGTCTGGGTGACCACCCCAGAAGTACAGGTTTCGCTAACGGAATACCCTTGGATTGTCAAAATGATTGCCCGTATCTTTATCATTAGACGTCCGATTTCCAAGAAAACGGCCATCATTGCTTCTGGCGACTTCCAGAAAGCCCAGTTTGATCTGTACCGAAAGGAGGCGTCCGTTCTTCCCGCCGATATCGGAGTGTTTCGATCCCGCGATGAAGCCATAGCATGGATCAAAAGCCCCGAGCCCCAACCACCACCTGAGGCGACAGATAAACCAGCACCGTAGCCCTAACGGGCTCTGATATTTTGATAAGGAAAAACAATACTCTATGCGAAGGTGATGTAAAATAACCTTCATAGCATCAAAAAAAGAGTCAGTAAAAAGTTTCCTTGAATATTAATATTTTAGAAAAAGGTGCCAGCCAGGACCGGTCCTGAAATTCGCTGAAAATTATTTTAGTTCGCGAATCCCTGCGACTCTCCAATTCCAATGTCTGGAAGCCGTCGTTCGCTTTTTATCCAACCAGTGGAAACCGTGCCTTACGTACCGAGCGCGATGATGATGGAAAGACTGACGGCGGAGAGGAGTGTGCTGATCACTACGATGCGTCCGGCGATGGCGGTGTCGGCGTGCATGGCTTCCGCCATCACATACGACACGGCCGCGGCGGGGCTGGCAAGCATTAGAATGGCTACCATGCTTTCGGTGGGGCCAAGACCAATCATCCGGGTCAGCAAGAATCCCAGTGCGGGGGCCGCACAGATTTTTACCAGTGCCGCAATTAGGGAAGGGGATGCGGCACCGCGCAACCGGTCGAACGAAAGCGACGCGCCAATACTGAGCAGGGCGAGCGGGAACGATGCATTACCGAGTGCGGTCAGGGATCGCTGTAGCATGATCGGTAGTGTCCAGCCGATGGTTTTAATGAGCATGGCAATGGCGCATGCGAGGATCAGGGGATTGGTGATCAGCGGCTTGATATATGTCCTGAATGCACCGGAACCGCCACCGCGGCCGTAATGGACGAGGACAAGCACAGACAGCAGGTTGTAGATAATCACCATGGGGGCGAGGGTTACCGTGGCAAGTGTCTCAGCCTGCGGATGGATGCCGGACATGGCGAATATGACGACCGGGAGGCCGACGAACGCAAGGTTGCCGCGGAACGCGCCCTGGACAAAGGCTCCGGTGGATGCCGGCGCAAGCTTCAGCGCTTTGCTGAGTAACAGCGCTCCGGCGATGCAGAGCACGGATACCAGACTCATCACCAGCGCGATTTTTGACACGGCGGCGGCATCGAACGGACTGGAGGTTATTTTCTGGATCAGCAGGGCGGGAAGAAATATCCAGAAAACGATCCGGACCACGCTCTTGAAAAAACCTTTGGGGAACATCGCGCTGTTTTGCAGTAGCTTCCCGAGGGCGATGATCAGGAATATCGGCGCAAGGCTGTTAATTACATGCATGGGCGAACGGTATTTGCTGTCGGGGCAGGGCGCAAGCGCAAACCTCCGTCGCTAATGAGTCAGGTAAAGCCACTTCACTTTAAGTGAACAACGCACTTTAATCAGAGTTGTTCGCACAGAAGTGGGCTCAACCGTTCAGCCTGTTTTAATCCACTCGGAAACCGTTGCGGCTATTGTTTGTTCTTGAGTGCTTTGAGGTTGGCCTGGGCGATGCTGTCCCACGAGCTGTCGGGATAGTATATCATCAGGTCTTCGTAGGCCGATTGCGCTTCGGCAAACTGGCCGAGTGCCTCCAGGCAGCGGGCCTTGGCCATGATGGCCACCGGCGCGAGGTAGGTGTTCTTGTGTTTTTCCGCGAAATCGCTGTAGAGCAGGTGTGCGTCGCCCAGATGGCCGCGGGCCTCCTTGCAGGCAATGAGGTTGAGCTCGGCCAGGGGCGCCATTTCATGCGTGGGGTGTTTGTCCATGAATTCCTGGAAGAGCTTTTCGGCGGCATCGTAATTGGCCGCGTTGTAGTATTCCTTGGCCAGACCCATCATGGCCACCGGTCCGGCCGGGGTGGACTTGTAGTTGTCGGCGATGGCTTTGTAGGCATCGGCGTTCTGCGCCTTGAGCAGCAGCTGGTCGGCCGTGGTTTCCTTGTTGTACCGGCGCGATTTGAAGAACGAGTCCGTCATGACAAAGAGCAGAACAAACAGAATAACCGCTCCGGCCATCTTGGCATATTTCTTGATGAAGTTGAGGACTTCCGCAACTTCGTGTTGTTTCAGCTGCTGTGCTTGCAGCAGTTCTTCGTGCTGTGGAGAATGTTCATGTTTGTCTTCTGTCATTGTCTGCTCCCGATTTAATAATCCAATAGCGGCACAGTGTCCCGATTTAGTGGAACAATTTCAAGAATTGATTGCGTTATACAGCTCCATTATTTGAGTTGCCTTCTGTTCCGGCGTCAGCCCGTCGGTTTCAATGCGGTGTTCGATGGCCTCGTAGAGCGGGCGGCGGAACTCCAGCAGCTCGCGGATTTTTTCAACTTTGTCGCCCGAGAGCAAGGGGCGGGTGTCGTCGTGCCGGACCCGTTCCAAAATGGCCTCCGCCGACAACAGCAGGCAGACCACTAGGCCGGTGCGCTCGAAATCCGCAATATTGTCGGGATCGAGCACGATGCCGCCACCGGTGGAAACCACCAGGCCGCTTTCGGCCGCCAGTTCCTGCACCAACGCGCGTTCAAGCTGCCGGAAATGGGCTTCGCCCTCCTGCGCAAAGATGTCGGATATCAGTTTGCCGGCGCGCTCCTCAATGATCGAATCCATGTCGACCAGCTTCATGCCGGTGCGGGCCGCCAACAGCCGGCCGAGGGTGGTCTTGCCCGTGCCCATGAACCCGACGAGTACAATATTCTTCTTATTCATGCTAAGTTCCGATTTTCCAATGGTTGAAGGATGGTATTCCAATGGTTGGAAGAAAACCACCCCGTTTTTACAGACCCTGGAAAAAGAAAAACGCCCCGATCGGAGCGTTTTTCAAAGCCGGTAAAGCGGTTCATCAGGCACCGGTTTCGCGGATTGCCGCGCGGATTTCCCTAACGTTCATATGTACCAGTTTTTCTTCGGTCAGGCCCGCAGACACGAGACGGCGCTTCTGTTCCAGCAGACGGCGGCGTTTCAAACGCGGCTTCTTGACCGGACGGCGCAGGGTCTTCTTGCGCATGGCTCTTCTAATTCTCATAACAAATCCTCTCCCAATCTTTTCAGTTGCAAAATCAGGCGCAGAAAGTACACGCCCCGCACCCTTCAATCAACCTTTATTTTCGGTTTTATCAGGTTTTATCGGGTTGCATTGGGGGCCGTCACCGCCCGGTGGAAATTGGCTTTAAAGGCATCCATCGACATTTCGGTTGCGATCCGCTGCCGGAGTGCCGGCATGTGGTCCTGCCAGACCTCGCAGGTAATGGCAAAGGCCTTGGCCAGCGCGTCGGCGTTCTCGGTTTCGAACGTCCACGCTCTGGGCAGGATGTCCTGCATGCCGTCGCGCCGACTTCCTATCACCGGAATACCGCAGCAGAGCGCTTCGAGCATCACCAGCGGGACGCCTTCGAACCGCGACGGAATCATCAGGAAGTCGAGCGCGGAGTAGAAGCGCACGGTGTCGTCCTGCCACGGCAGGCGGGTGATGTTGTTGGGTCTGGCGCAGCTGGCGATAAGACTTCCGAGCCGTTCCGCATCCGGACCATCGCCGGCGATCACCAGATGGCAGCCGCTGAACTGCGGCGGGTGTTCGCAGAAGGTGCGCACCATGAAATCCTGCTGTTTCTGGTTGAACTCGATGCGCCCGATCATTCCAATAATGGTCTTGTCTGCCGGCAGGCCGAAGTGGTTGCGGGCCTCGACCTTCGGAAGGGGATCCAGTGCTTCGGTGGCAATCCCGTTCGGCACCACGCGGATCGGCACCGTGACGCCTCGCTGCCGCAGGATCTTCTTCATGCTGGCGCTGATGGTGATGTATGCGTCGGGCTTGTTGAACAGATACTGGTTGAACCGGTCGCGCAACCCGCCGAGCTTGGCGCCCATGAGCTTCATGGTGTGCGGGATGGGGATATAGCTGACACAGCGGACGCCGGTGCGGCGCGCGGCGAGCACCGCGAGCGAGGAGTCCTCGATTTCCCCCTGTACGCAGAGGATCAGCTCCGGTTCCAATGATTGGAAAACTTTTTCCAGGGTCTGGAAATCCTTTGCGGCAATATGGTTCCGGATGCCCTGGAACCTGCGAGTGGTGCAGGGGGATTCTACAATCTCCAGATTGCCGGTTTGCGCCTTGATAGCGGTCAACCGGTCGTACAGGCGGCGGTTGGCGGGATTGAGCATGAACACGGGGTTCAGGGAACGATCTGCCGCCAGCGCTTCCACACCGAAACAGGCCATGACCTGATGGCCGCCGAAGTCGGGATTATCATCGTAGACCAGTATTTTCAAAGTAAGCAGATCTCCGCCCAGGCACGGTTTTTGTTCCAATCGAATAGGATGCCGCTCTTTTCACCTTCAATGTGCATTCGGTTCGAATCCTCGGTGTAGATGGCTGGTTTCCCGCTAACGGTCACGTGCCGCACGACGGCCGATGTTTCCGGGCGGGGTATCTTCCCGCTGTGCAGCGAGGCCAGTAGCGCATAGATTTTATCGTTCCAACCGGCGCAGGGCATTACATCGCGCCAGTCTGGCAGGGGCGCGTTTTTCCTGAGGCCGAATCCCTCTGCGGTTGAAAAACCGCCCCGCTTGGTCTGGCGGCTGAGGATGAACTCAAAGTCATTCGTAAAACAGACCGGTTGATCAAATCCGGCGCGCTCCATGCAGGTGTAGATGTTTGCAAGGGCTCCGGTGAAGCGCGGACCGATGGAAGGGGGGAGGTCGGCGTGGATCAGCAACGGAAAACCCGAATCGAGGCGCTGGCCGATGATGAAATCGTAGGCAAGCCGGGCCGCATCGGAATAGGCCTGATCGCCGGTTCGTTCGGCCATCATCCGCAGCGCCGGCAGGCAACGCGCCAACAGGAACGGGGAGTATACCGTACGTTTGGTGCGGGACACGGGAATGCCGCCTGCCAAGGCACCTGTTTTTGCCTGGATGCCGAGAATGGATTGTGCGGCGCCTACAGCATAATGCGTGACATAGTTTTCCTCATGGGACAGGTCGGCGTAGGCGATGAGAATTTCCATGATGTCGGACAGGGCGGCTGGCGAATAGTTTGTGAAGTCGCTCTGCATCCAGTTGTTGAAGGTCTGCAGGCTTTTGCACCACAGCTCGCGGACCAGCCGGCGCTCGACAAACCGCTCAATCATAAGGTCTATCGCATCCGTGCCGCGGCCGGCGGCTTCGAGGCAGCTGCGAGTCCGGCAGACCGCCGCCATCATGGCCGGTTCGTAGGGCATGCCGCCTTCGAACGGATTGTCTTCGAAATAGGAGTTGCGGTAGGCCCCGTTGAGCAGCTGTGCGGCGGCAATTTCCCGGCAGGCAGTCTCCATCCTGTCCAGCCACTCCGCCCGCCCCGTTGTTTTATACAGCGCGGCCCATCCGTCAAGCAGTCCTTCATAACGCCAGTCGAAGCCGGGTCCGCAGTACGCCAGCGACTGGCCGCGCATGCCGACAACCGGTCCGTAGTAGCCGTCCGGTCCATGGACCGTGTCGAGCCACGATTCAAGGTTTGCCAGTGCGGCGCTGATCCATCCTGAATTAATCTTTGGTAAGTTCATACGATAGGCATCCACTGAAATACTTTGAGCGGGTTCGCGAGACGGAAAGCCGGCTGGAGCGGTCGGCCATTTGGTCCGCCATCCGGTAGCAACGGACCTTTCTCAGGAGTTGCGCCAGCAGGGAGGTCAGTTTCATTTCCAAGGGTTGGAACCCTTCGACCGAGATGATCCGGAATCCGGCGGATTGGAAATAGTTTTCAATTTCACGCGGTTCATATTTCTTTTCCGGTCCGCGGTTCCAGTTGCGTCCGAGCGCGTAGTTCTTCTTCCGCATGCGCCGGTAGCGGTAGAGATGAGGGTAGTAGCGGTTGGAAACCACAACCAGTGCCCGTCCACCGGGTTTGAGCACGCGCTGCATCTCTTTGAGCAGGGGCAGCGGGTCGTGGAAATGTTCCAGCCGCTCGTAGCAGGACATGACGTCGATCTGATCGTTTTCCAGCGGGATTTTTGGCCCGTTTTCGTCGGCATTCAGGAGATATTCAACCGGGGTGGTATCCGCCCGCATGGTTTTGAACAATTCCTGCATATAGCGTATGATGCCGGAAGTCTGGTCGTAGGCATAGAGCCTGTCCAGCTGTCCGCCGCAGGCGTTGAGCAGCTGCCATACCAAGGCACCGTTGAGCGAGAGCACATCGAGAACTTTAGGCCGGTCGCATTTATTGATCATCATACCAAGCCGCCCGGTCATGTAATGAAACCGTGCGGAGTAGCGGTTGTCGGGGTCGACATGCAGCGTGGCGCCGTCGACATGAACGCCTTTGTACCAGAGCAGCTTGTCGCGGAAATCGGCGATCTGCCGCCAGTTCCATAAATGCGGCCGGATATCGGCATGGAATCGTTTTTCGGGCAGGTCGCAGGTGTTGTAGCTGATGATATCCGCCGGGGAGCGGTGATCCGGCGAAGGCGGTGCGTCATCCTTATAGCCTACACAGATGATGCCTACGTTCTTCAGATACGCCGGTGCATTCAGCGCTTTTGCGACGCCGGTCGGATTGCGGATCCCTCCAAGATAAATGCTGCCGATGCCTTCGGCCTCGGCCGCCAACAGCACGGACTGAATCGCCATGCCCGCGCCGATAAACGGGGTGTTGCACGGATTGCGGTCTTCCAGCGTACAGTCGTAGAACACGCAGATCAGGGTCGGGGCATCAT